>JBFIHF010000159.1:0-13988 GCA_041601915.1 Bradymonadaceae bacterium | reverse complement strand
TAGAGAACCTGAGGAAACAGCCGCGAGGATGGCAAGGAGGTGCGAGTGAGACGATGCGGGGCATCGTCGACGAGCGACGACGCAGCCATCGTCGCGGCTGTTTCCTCAGGCGCGCCATGCAAAAAACACCAGTCACCTAGCGACAGCGACAGTCCATCGACTCGTAGGGCCCGCAACCGGCCAATTCGTCGGGTGGGATTTCGTCGCAACCGTCGTCGCTGCCGACCGCAGTCGACATCGCGCTACACCGGTACCAGTGCTTGACCGAGCTCGCCTCGCACGACGCGTTGCGTTCCGCACACACGTCACTGCACGAGATCTGGCGTTGCGTGATGATGAGACACTTCGTGTCGCCGCCATCGCACAACACGGTGTCAGGTCTCGGCGTGTTCGAGTCCGCTGAAGCACTGGCCGTGTCCGCTCCAGCATCCGCCTTCTGAGCCATGTTTGCCGGGTTCGAGCTACCATCGTCGGACGAGCACGCGGCGATGAGGGCCGCACTCAGGATCGGTATCCAGATCGTGTTCATCGAGGCCTCGCAAAAAGCAGGGCTCCAGTATGAAACAACGGGGGCGCGGATGACACAGGATTACGCGAACACTCGCCGACCGCCGGAAGGGCTTGCCCGATGCGCTGGGTGTCGGTATCCATCCGCGATGCGTTCCAACCACCGAGAACTAATCCTTCTGACGACCTGCGCGCTGCTCGCGGCGTGTTCGCAGAAGCCTGCGCCGCCCGAGATCGATATGTCCGATGCCGATGCGACGATCGTCGACCTCGACCACCCCGACCGCGGAGGGTGCGCGCCGGCGGACGTGACGGCTCGCCTGCAGGACGGTCGCGGGGATGTCACCGTGACGCGGCGGACCGACGGTGATTGCGCGGTGAGCTATCGGATCGATTCCACGGCGACACGCCGTGATGACGCGCCCGCGAGCCCACGCGTGGTCCGGGAGTTGAGCGATTGGCCGTCTCTGCGCAGCGGGAACGTGCTCCTCGATGGACTCTACGCCCTGGCACTGGAGGAAGTTCGGCAGAACTCGGTCGACGCGATTTCGGATGGCTCGTTCAACGGCGGACAGCCGATCGACTGCGCGCCGGGCGGGTGTTTCGAAACCGGCGCGCTCTGGCACTACGTCTGGACCCGCGACATCGCGTACGCCACCGACCTCGGCCTCGCGTCCCTCGATCCGGTGCGGGCTCGAAACAGCCTCGAGTACAAGCTGTCCGCGCGTCGGAGCGGCGGTGGCGTCGAGGTGATGCAGGACACCGGGACCGGTGGCGGCTATCCCGTGTCCACGGACCGCGTCGTCTGGGCGCTGGGTGCCCGGGCTGTGCTCGCGCAACTCGGCGACGACGAAGCGCAGGCCTTCGGGACCCGCGCGCTGGACGCGCTGCTCAACACGCTGACCCGCGACCGTGAGGTCGTGTTTGACTCGTCTACGGGGCTGTACTTCGGCGAACAGTCGTTCCTCGATTGGCGCGAACAGAGCTATCCCGGCTGGGTGAAAGGCGACCCGACGCACATCGCGACGAGCCGCAGTTTGAGCACCAACGTTGCACACCTGCGTGCGATGGAGTTCGCCGTCGAGCTCGCCGAGTTCCTCGGTCGCTCGGACGAGGCCGCAGATTGGGTCATCGCCGCGGCTGCGCTGAGAGCCGCGATCAACGACGTCTTGTGGTTGGGTGACCGCGGTCAGTTTTCCAGCTTCCTCGTGTCTCAGCTCGATCTCGCGCCGTCTCCGCAACTCGACTTGCTCGGGTCGTCGCTCGCGATCCTGAGCGGCGTCGCGACCGCGGAGCAAGCGCAGTCCGTGCTCGCGGGGTATCCGCACGTCGGCGTCGGCGCGCCGGTCATTTTCCCCCAGCAGCAGCTCACCCCGATCTACCACAACCGCGCGGAGTGGCCGTTCGTCTCGGCGTACTGGCTCCGGGCCGCGGCGGCTTCGGGCAACGACTTGGTCGCGACGCGCACGATGGAGTCCCTGGTGCGGGGCGCCGCGCTCAATCTGTCCAACATGGAGAACTGGGAGATCGCGAGCGGTGCTCCGTGGGTCGAAGACGGCGAGTACAGCGGCCCGGTCGTCAACTCGCAGCGACAGTTGTGGAGCGTGGCGGGGTTCGTCTCGATGATTCAATCGACGCTGTTCGGCCTACATGCCGACCTGACACCGGACCCCGTGCTTCGGGTCGCGCCAAAGATCACAGGCGCCATTCGCGCGGCGTATCTCGGCGACTCGTCGACCCTGACGCTGACGGATTATCGGTATCGCGGTATGAAAATGACCGTGGTCATCGAACTGCCTGACGATGCGGCGGATGGGTTCTATGGGGTCGCCGAGGTCACGCTCGACGGCATGACGACTGCGGCGACGATCCCCGCGACAGAGCTTCGGGAGGGGTCCGTCATCACGATCAGACTCGCCGCGCCGCAAGCCGCGTCGTCGAGCCGCATGACGCTCGTCGACGATGCGGATTGGAAGCAGGTGTTCGCCCCACGGCCGCCGGTCATCGATACAGTGGGCGACGACGCGGGGCAGCTTCGCGTCACGTTCAGCACCGCGGACACGGAGCCCGTGACGTGGACCATCTATCGAGATGGGCGACCGGTGGCGTCGGAACTCACCGCGACCTCCTGGTTGGATCCGGACTCCGACTCCGCGTCGCCTCGATCACCGTGTTACGTCGTCGAGAGCTGTTTTCAGGGCGCCGAGAACTGCTCCCAGCACTCCCAATCGGTGTGTTGGTGGGGGGCCGGCGGCGAGCGCGTACAGACGATCGCGGCGAGTGCGCTGCAGAATGTGGGCGGGGTGTTGTCCGATGAGCATGGGCGCCAGCATTGGTCGGTCTGGGGCGATGCCGGGCATCGATTGACGGCCTCTGGCGTGCGCCCCGCAGCCACCGGCGCTCAACTGATCCAGCTCGGGTACGGCAATGGGGCCGGGTCCACGACGACGGGCGTGACCTGTGGGGTCAAACGGGTCGTCGTCACCGACGAAGCCGACGACACCGTCGTCGCGTCGGGGTACGTCGCGATGCCGCAGCTCGGCGCGTGGGACGTCTGGGGGCTTTCGTCGATGGTCCACGCCCAGATGTCGACGGACCGGACGTATCGGATCGACGTGTTGGACGGTGAGTTCGCCTACAACATGTCCGCATTCGAACACTTCGCGGCGTACGGCGGCGAGGGTGGAGCGCAGGCCTTCAACCGCGTCAACGTCGCGGAGCTGCGCGTGTTATCGCGCTAGAAAAACGCTCCGTCGCGCATCTACATGGCTTTGCGTGCATCCCTACGCTTGTCCGTCCTGGAGGAACGTCGTGACAGCGTCCGTGCATTCTCGCCCAATGGTTGTCGTGTCCGCGTGTCTGCTGGGTCAACCGGTTCGACATGATGGCGGTCACACGCGCGCCGCATTTCTGACCGACCAACTCGCTGCGCACGTCGAATTCTCGGCCGTCTGCCCCGAGGAGGGCGCGGGGATGTCGACGCCGCGTGAGGCGGTCCGCCTCGTCCGGTCCCCCGATGGAGAACTCCGGATGGTGGGGAACCGCACCGGCGAGGACTGGACGGAGCGAATACGTGGCTACTCCGAGGAGACCGTGACCGATCTCGAGCCGCGCCGCCCCGCCGGTTTCATCCTGAAAAAAGGTTCGCCGAGCTGTGGGCTCTTCCGGGTTCGTCGCTATGATGCGGCCGGCAATCGTTTGCCCTCCGACGGGCCGGGGCTGTTCGCCGCGAGAGTCCGAGAAATGTTTGGCGCGCTCCCCATCGAGGAAGAGGGACGCCTCAATGATCCCGGCCTTCGCCACCAGTTCTTGATGCGGCTGTTCGCGGCGCACCGAGTGGACCAACTGCGGTTGGACGGCGTGCGTAGAGCGGACGTGATGGAGTTTCACCGCAAGGAGAAGCTGCTGCTCATGGCGCATTCGCCTTCGAAACAAAAGGAGCTGGGACGCCTCATCGCCACAGCATCCGGGTCGACCGCCGACCTCGTCGGCCCCTACCGCGATCTGTTTCTGCGCGCGTTGTCCGAGAAGGCGCACCGAGGACGTTTGGTGAACGTGTTCCAGCACATGGCCGGGTATCTGCGCGAACACCTCGATGGCGATGACTCGCGGGAACTGGAGAATGAGATCCTTGGGTTCCAGGGCGGCGTTCGACACTCGTCCGCGATTTGGATGCTGTTGCGCCACCACCTTCGCCGCCACGAGGTGGAGTATCTGTTGGACCAAACGGTCAGTGATCCGTACCCCGCGCACTTGCTCGACTCCAATCCGGACCCGCACGTTCCCCCCTCGAGGAGTTGATGATGGTGGGTGACCTTGACGATCGCACGCGACGAGCGTCTGACGCCCCGATACGGCCGGACGGCAGCTTCGTGGTGTACTGGATGGAGGCTGCGCGTCGGCTGCACTCCAATTTCGCGCTGGATCGCGCCGTGCAGCACGCCACCGCGTTGGGCAAACCGCTGCTCATCGTCGAGGTGTTGCGAAACGAGGGATCGGCCACCGCGCGAGAGTGGAAGTTCGTGCTCGACGGGATGCGGGATCATGGGGTCGCTGCGGCGGGTGGCCCGGTCACATACCTCACCTGCGTCGAGCGGACGCCGGGGACCGCCGACGCATTTCTGGAGCGGTTGCTTGAGCAAGCGTGCGTGCTGATCGGCGACAGCTTCCTCGACCGGAAGTTTGGACGGAGTTTCGGCGTCCGAACCGAGCTCGTGGACTGCCATGGACTGGTGCCACTGATGCGCATGGAGCGCGCCGCACCGAGCGCGTACGTGTTTCGTCGATGGGCACAGGTCGAGCTGCAGGACGGGTGGGGACGCCCGTCCAAGACGCCGCTCGCCGGGCTCCATCTGCCGGTCGCCGATGTCGGATGGCCCGGATTCGAGTGGGTCGGGACGCAACCCGATCTCAACGACGTGGGCGGGCTGGACCGCGCGGTCGAGGCCACGTCGCACCCTGGCGGCCCCGTTCGTGGCGCGCAGCTCGTCGACCATTTTGTCGCGCGCGTCGCCTCATACCCCGCCGACCGCCAGCATCCCGACGCGTGCGGCGGCAGCGGGCTGTCGGCCTACCTGCACTTTGGCCACGTCGCGGCGACAGATGTCGTGGACGCAATCCTGGCCGAGCAAAATTGGAGCCCCGACGAGGTCGGGGCGGCGAATGGCAAGCGCGAGGGTTGGTGGGGGCTCGACGAGGGGAGAGAGGCGTTTCTGGACCAGCTCATCACGTGGCGCGAGCTCGGCGCCCACTTCGCGTGGCACACGCCGGGCTACCGCAGCTACGAGACCTTGCCGCCCTGGGCTCAGGAGACGTTGCAGCGCCACGCCAAGGACGCGCGCCCCGTCGAATACTCGCTGGAGCAGCTCGAGGAAGCTGCCACGCACGACGAGATCTGGAATGCCGCGCAGCGAGAACTCCTGCAGACCGGGCACATGCACAACTACCTGCGGATGTTGTGGGGGAAGAAGATCTTGGAGTGGTCCGCGACCCCCCGCGAAGCGTACGACCGCGCCGTGTACCTCAACGACCGCTGGGCCCTCGATGGACGGGACCCCAACTCCTACTCTGGGATTGGATGGATTTTTGGACGGTTCGATCGGCCCTGGGGCCCGCGTCGCGAGATCTTCGGGACGATCCGCTACATGTCGTCGGCCTCCGCGAAGCGCAAGCTCCGTATGAAGGACTACCTCGAGCGCTTCGGGGAACTCAGTACTGCATCGCGACGCCGACCAACGGCGTGAAGTTCTGCGTTCCGTGCACGACCTGATCGTCGAGTTCGGCGTCCGCTCGCCGATCGTAGTAGCGAACCCGGTACTCCAACCGCAGCATCGGCCGAAACAGGGTCTTGGTGGGGATGACCGCGTCCAGTGCCAGCAACCAGGCGACCCGCGGCGAGGTCCGCAGCGCACTCGTCGCGTCGTCGCCGGCCGGTAGATCGCGACGCGCATCGTCGAGGCGCGCACCGATCGCGCCGTAGCCAATCGACGCCTGAAACCAGTCGACCCGAAAGCGCGCCAGGGGTCCGATCCAGAGCTCCTGGAACGAGCCGCCGACTTCGCCCTCGACGATGGTGCGGCCGTCGGAGTCGACCCCTTCGAATTGCCCGGCCCGCCGTGTTCCGATGTCCCAGCGCACGAAGGCGCCGAGCGAGAACCACTTCCACACCCGGTAGGCGCCGGACAAGTTCAGCGAAAGTTCCGTCTCTTCGACGAGTCGCTCGCCTCGAATCCCGCCGATTTCACTCTTCACCTGCTGCTCGAATCGCCGGAAGCCACCCGCCGCCTCGACCCCGAGCGCCGTTTGGGCTTCGCTTACGGCGGGCATGGCGACGACCGCGCAAAGACCGGCCACGAACGCATAGACTTGGGAGGTGGTCATGAAGCGAGGCTACCGGGCAGCGGCCGATGAACAAGTATTCCGCTAGTGGCCGTGACTGCCGTACCAGTAGCGGAGCTCGAATGAGGCGCCGACCGAAGCGCCCGCGGCCTTGTAGCAATCGACGCGGGCGGTGAGTTCGGTCGCGCTGCCCGCTCGAATGCTGCCGCCGGCTAGCGTGAAGTACTCGACATTGAGCTGCACACTCGCCGCGTTGGGGGCCGCGGTCCGAATCATGTCGTAGTAACTGAGTGCGTCGCTGCAGGCCCATTGCGGCTGCACGCCGAGGTGGTCCTGGATCAAGATCCAGTCCACGGGCACCCGATCGAAGACTTCGCGCAGCGCGGATTCGAGCGATGCGCGGGCCGTCGCGTTCAGCTCGAGCGGGGCGGTCCAGAACGTGGGAGACCACGCGATCACGCCGTCGTTCAGCGCGGTCACGTCCGCGATATGTTGCTGGAGCAGCGCGATGTAGGCGTTCCGGTACGACGTGTCGGTGAACGCGTTGAGGTTCGCTTCGTAGGACACGTACCAGTGCCATGCGCGCGACGTGTGGGTCTCCATCCAGGCCGAGATCAGCTCGGCGACGCGCTTTGCGGCACCCAGCCAACGCCAGCGCGCATCGGGGTCGTTGATCGTCGCGGCGGAGTAGGGGTCCGTCAGCAAGACCTCCGAGACCGTGCCGACGAACACGTTGTCGAAGCAATCGAGGTACGGAGCGATGGCCTCCAACACCTCGAGATTGAGCTCTGTGAGCACCTCGGCGCCGTCCCAGCGCTCGACGCTGGTCAGCACGAGATCGTGGATGTCGTCTTGATGGACCTTGCAGACGTGGTCGAGCGCGCGCTGCATCTGGCAGATGTCCGTTACAGTGGGGACCTGGATCATGAGTCCCGCCGGGCCCACGGCGACCCCTTGGCCCGTCAGGTCGTCGCCACAGGCGGGGTTCGCAGGGATCGTCGGCCCGCTTGCGTCCGGAACCGCGGAATCGGCGCCCGAATCGGGCTGATCCGCGTCTGGCGTAGGGACCGGGCCCCCATCGCGTGCCGGCGTCATGAGGCGGGGCCCGTCCGGCCCACGCGCACCCAGAGGTCCCTCCGCACAGCCGAAGCTGAGCGCGATGCCAACGAACCAAAGCAGCCAAACGCTGGCGAGACCCCGTGGGACCACTTACTGCTCCTCCATCCGAAGCACGAACGCATCGACGAAGCCGCCCGCCGGCTGCAGATCGTCGTTGAACATCAGAGGCCCGGACGTGTAGCCCGCGACGTAAACGCCGCGCCCTCCGTCGAGCGCCACGCCACCGGGCTGGTCATCGCCCGCGCTGCCCAGCGAGCGCGCCCAGCGCAGCGTGCCGTCGATCGACTCGAAACTGGCGACGAACACATCGAAGGCCTCGTCCGTCGCCGTCAGGCGAACGTCCTCGAAATCGAGGGTACCATCGAACCGGCCGGTCAGGTAGACGCCGCGCGCCCCCTGCGCAAGGCCGAGGGGCTGGTCGAAGCCCTCGCCGCCATACGCGTTCGCCCAGATCGGTGTGCCGTCGGGTCCGATCTTGCTCAACCAGGTGTCGTGGGCGCGGTACGAGGCGTTCGCGAGTGAGATCGCGCCGATGGTCACGTCGCTTTCGAACACGCCGGTGGCGTACACGTTGCCGACCGCATCGGTCGAGAGCGCGATGACCTCCTCGGCCCCCGATCCCTCGAGCTTGAGGCTCCAGATGACCTGACCGACGTCGCCGAGCTTGACGATGCCGCCGTCGAACCACTCACCGGTTTCGAACGTCGTATTCGCGTCGATCTGGAGGTCGTACTGCAGGCTGACGCCGACGACGACGTCGCCGTTGTCGTCGATCGCGACGGCGGTTCCGACGTCGATCAAGAACCCGCGAAACGCCCGGACCCAGTCCACCCGCCGCTGCTTGGTATCGTAGCGCATCGTGAAGACCTCCATCGCGGACCACGGGTCGTCCGACGAGATCGTCGTGTCGCCGGCGTTGAAGATCCCCTGGTAGGAACCCGTGATCGCGATCTGTCCGGCGTCGTTGATCGCGGCGGCCCGCGGGGACTCCCCGTACGGTCCCCCGAAGCTCTCCGCCCAGCGGAACTCGCCGTCATTGGAGTAGCTCACGATGTGGACATCCTCGCTGCCTTTGGCCGGCACCACGGTGGTGCCGAAGGTGAGGTCTCCCTGATTCACGCCGATGACGAACACGTTGCCGTCGGTGTCGACGAGGATCTCGGCGGGGTGTTCGTGGTCCTTGCTGCCAAAGCTCTGGATCCACCGGAACTCGCCGGTCGGGTCGTAGGAAGCGACGAAGGTGTCGTTGCGCGGCTCGTTGTCCCCCGGCACGACGGTGACGGCGCGCCCGGCGACCGAGAAGTCCGTATCGAAACTGCCCGCCACGAACACGTTGCCCGCCTGGTCCGTCGCCAGACTCCGCGCCCACTCTGGGCCGGTTGCGCCAAGTCCCCGGAACCACTCGCCGAGGAACGGGATCTCCGTCGGTGGTTTCTCGGGGTCCGGATCCACCGCGGGATCCGTCGGGTCCGTCGGGTCGACGTCCGGCTCGTCGGGTGTGGGCGTCTCGTCCACGCTCGGCCCGTCCGGCCGCTGTTGCGACTGCGTCGGCTCAGGTTCGGTGGTCGGGGCTTGCGAATCATCGACCCCGCAGGACGCGGCGAGCGCGAGAATCAGGCATGGGATGTAGCGTTTCATGGAAAACCTCCGTCGTTGCACGATGAGGGTTAGCAATGCGTTAATGCGGACTCAACGAGTCGGCCTGAGTTCTAAGGTCGTCTTAGGTCTGCTGAGGATGGGCATCGTGCCGCAACTTCGCTCCAACATCGTGGCCTCGCTCGATGCGTTCGTGGGCCGACAGAGCGAGCTGGAGTGGCTGTGCACGGCGGTGGTCGATGCGCGGCTGGTCACGCTGGTGGGACCGCCGGGAGCCGGGAAGACCCGCCTCAGCCGCGAGCTTGCCGCGCAAGCTGCCGTTCGTGACGCCTTCGACGACATCTGGTTCTGCGACTTGTCCGACGCCCATAGCGCCGAGGACGTCGTGGACGCGCTCGCGGAGAGTTGGGGAATTCAGGTGCAAGGGGCGAGTCTCCGCGACCGGGCGGACTCGCTGTCGACTCAAGCCGCGCTGAAACCGCGGGCACTGCGGATCCTGGACAACTTCGAGACCGTCATGGAGTCGACGGCGCTGGTGGTGTTGGGCTGGGCCGGCCAGCTCCATCACACGTTCCTCGTCACCTCGACGATGGGGCTCGATGTGCGGGGCGAACGCGAGCTGCGTGTCGGGCCGTTGCCCGACGATGCCGCCGCGGCGCTTTTCATCGACCGCGCGTTTGGCGAAACGCGTCGCTCGCACACCGCGGCTGACGTCGAGGTGGCGACCCGGATCGCGGCGCGCCTGGACGGATTGCCGCTCGCGGTGGAGCTTGCGGCGCGCCAGGCCGAGATCCTGAGTGTGGCCGAGATCGAGGCGCACCTCGACTCGGCGTTTGACCTGCTGACCTCCGCGCCGCGCGATGCTCCGGCTCGGCATCGTTCCTTGCACGCGATGGTGGCATGGGGATGGGAGCAGCTCGACGATGGTGAGCGTGAGCTGATGGAAGCGGCCGCGGTGTTCGAGGGGGGGTTCACGGCCGAGGCGCTCACCGCGGTGGTCGACCTCGGCGAGGTCGAGGTCCGCCGGCGACTGCTCACGCTGCGGCGCAAGTCGATGCTCGCGCTCGCCGACGGGCAGGGCGACGGCACGCGTCTTTCGCTGCTCAATACGCTCAGTACGTTTGCCCGCGACCGGCTCGAGGAACACCCGACGCGTCTGCGGGAGCACCATCTACGCCACCTGCGGTACTACGCCGACCTCGCGCAGGAGTGGGTCGCGACGGTGCATCGGCTGGACCGCGACCGCAGCCGTTCGGTCGAGCCCGAGCGGGCGAATGTCGTGGCTGCTCTTCGTCGAGCGGTCGACATCGAGCTCGACGCCGCGGACTACGACCGAGCGGTCCACATCGCGCTGGCGCTGCGACTGTTGCACGATCGACGAGGTGTCGTGCACGAAACGCCGGCGTTGTTGACGTCGCTGCTGGAGGCGGGGCTCGGCATTCGCGGGATCGCGGCGGGGCTACGCGCGCGACTTCGCGCGGAATGTGGCGAGCTGCGCCGCCGAGCCGGGCAGGTCGAAGGGGAGGCGGAGGTGTTGGAGGCGGTGGCCGACGCTCGAGCCGCCGGCGACCATGCCGCGTTGGCGCTCACCCTCATGGTGCTTGGCGAAGTGAACTTCGTGCGCGGCGATCGCGAAGCGGGACTCGCGGCCTACGAGGAGGCTTTGGTCGAGGCGAAGCGCGCCCAAGATGCGCGCTTGGAGCTCGATGCGAGACAGTCGCTCGTCGTGGCGAAGTCGTTCCTCGGCCATTCCGATGCCGACGAGCACGAGGAGGTCTATCGCCTCTCGTTGAAGGTCGGAGACGCGTGGATCGAGGCCACCTGCCTGACCAACATGGGCATTCGCCACCGCGCTGAAGGACGTCTGCCGGAAGCGATCTCGAGCTTCCAGACCGCGATCGAGCGCTTCACGGAGCTGGGCGACGAGGCGACCGCCGCGCATGTAATGCTGTTCCTCGGCGTCGCCCACATGTACGCCGGCGCGTTCGACGAGGCGGAGCGGGCGTTGGAGCGCGCCGGAGTGTCGCTGCAACATCGGGGACCGGAGGTCCGTCACATGGCCGATCTCGCCATCGCGCGGGTCCAGGTGGCGCGCGGGGATACGCCCGAGGCGGAACGCATGCTCGACCAGATCCTGCGCGAGACGATCAATGACGGCGCGGTGGAGACCGAGACGCTCGCCCGCACCGAGCGTTTCTTTCTCGCGTGCCGCGCACGCGACGAGGATCGGATCCGGGCCGAAGCGGCGGCGTTCCCCGACCTGGGCGGCGTGCGTTCGTTTGACGCACGAACCCATGCCCGCGCTGTCGCGGCGCTGGTGGCCGACCTCGACACTGACGGCGCTGCGGCGCTGGATCGGCTGGCCGAGGAGGTCCGCGCGGAGGAACCGAGCCTGCTCGCCTACGTGCTGCTTCAGAAGGCGATCCTCGCCGCGATTCGAGGGTGGAGGCCCGGTGCCGACAGCCGAGTCACGGTCCGCGCGATCCGGCAGCGGATGGACGAGCTCGCCGCCGAGCTGCCAGGTTTCGATCCCCAGCAGGTCTTTCCGCTGCGGCGATGGTTACAACTGCTGCCCGACGTGGGTTCGGAGGCGAGGCCGCAATTGTTGGTGGCGCGCAACTTCTCGCGGGTGTGCCCACCGGACGCGGATTGGATCGACCTGAGCAAGAAGGGCCGCACGCGAGCGGTGGTGCGCGCGCTGATTGAAGCGCGCGTGGCGTCGCCCGGGGAGCCGCTCACATCGGAGCAGATCTTCGCCTGTGCGTGGCCACAGACCTCGATCCGCCACGAGTCCGCGATGTCCCGGGTCTACACGGCGATGTCGGAGATTCGGAAGATGGGTTTCGCGGTCGTCTTGCAGCGCACGGATGTGGGGTATCTGATTCCTCCTCGGGTCGAGGTCGTGTTCCACGACGCCGTCGCGGGCTTGAACGGTTGATCCAGATGGGGCAGGCTCAACGCGCGACCTACCCCGCAAGACCATGATTCTTCCCCAGATCGGCGACGTCGTCGGAGCCAAGTACCGGCTTGATGCGATCCTCGGCGAGGGCGGCTTTGGATTGGTGTTCCGGGCGACGACGGTCGAGACCGGACGGATCGTTGCCGTCAAGGTGCTCAAGGCCCGGTCCGGCAGCGCGGCCGGCCCCGGACTCGCCCGCTTTCGGCGCGAGCTACGAGCGATCGCCGGCCTGCAGAGTCCGTACACGCCGACACTCTACGACTACGGGCAAACGGAGGACGGCGCGCTATTCATGGTCACCGAATACGTCGATGGCGAGGACCTCTCGGACCTTCTCGCTCGGCGTCAGCGCTTGGACGAGAACGAGGCGCGACATGTCCTGATCCAGGTCCTGTCCTCGCTCGACGAGGCGCATGGTCACGGCGTTTTGCACCGCGACATCAACCCCAACAACATCCGCGTGTACTCGCTGGATGGGGACCACCTTCGGGTGAAGGTGCTCGACTTTGGTCTGGCGAAGAACATCAACGACGCCGGCTCACAGATCACGCAGACCGGGATGGTCATCGGCACCCCTCGATACATCGCCCCGGAGGTCCTGTGCGGGGGCAAGCCCACCGCGGCGAGCGACGTGTTCAGCGTGGGGCTCGTCGCTCGCGAGCTGCTTCTTGGCCCATCGTCGACCCAGTCGCGCCACTTCGAGGGGGGCGACACGAACCTCTTGCTCACCGGCAGCGACCCCGTAAGCCCCGGTCTGCGCCATGTCATCAACGCCATGCTCGCTCACGATGTGTCGACGCGCTTCGCGAGCGCGCACGTGGCACTGGAAGCGATGCTCGCGTCGACGACCTCCGACGTCGCGGTTTTCGAGCCGGAGACCGGGAAGTTCGTCGCGCAGCCCGAAGGTATCGGATTCGCGGACACGGTGAGCGGCATCACGATGGCGCAGCCGATTCGGACGGTCGAAGACCCCACGAACGTGTGGCGCGAGGTGCAACGTTCGCCGGAGGAACGCATCGCGAGCGCGAGGCGCGGAGCGATCATCGTGTTGTCCGGGCTGCTGACGGTGCTCGCCGTGTTTGCCGCGTTTGCGCCGCGTAACGTCGCCCCGCCCGCCGACATCGCGCCTCGGCCGGTGGTCTGGTCGCGCGCACCGGCTCCGGCGCAAACCCCGCCGTCCGATCCGCGCCCCCTCGCGGACACCGACGAGCGGCCAGAGCCGCCCGTCCCCATGCTGTGGACGGACAGTCGCGACGGCGCCCGCTGGCACGGCTACGTCCCGCGCAAACTCCCCACCAACCCACCGATCGTCGTCCTGCTGCGCGCGAAAGGCGAGACCGCGGAGTCGTTCCTGATGGGGTCGGGCTTCACCGAGATCGCCGATGAGGCGGGCTTCGTCGTCATCGCGCCCGAGGACGGCGACAGTATCGTCACGGACCCCTGGGTCGACTCCGACGACGGCAATCGCGTCGTGGACATCGTGGAGCACGTGAAGGCGACGCTGTGTGAAGGCGAGTGCCGAGTGTACCTCGTCGGGCACGCCGCCGGCGCGTCGCTCGCGCACGTCTTGAGCTGCGAGGACTGGGTGACCGGCATCGCGATCAGCGGACTTCGGACGTGGTCGACCCCCGCCGCATGCAGCTCCTACGCCCCCACGATCTGGCTCGACCCGATGAACTCTCCGCGACTGCCCCGGAGCGGCGGCCCGTCGTGCGTCGATCACACCCTGTCGCGTGTGTTTACCGCGACCAAGATCTCCCATCGCAAGGCGCTGGGCCTCTGGCTCACGAAGATGCGGTGTCGCGAGGGGGCCCTCGAGACGTTCAGCCATCCGAACGGGAGCTGCTCGAGCTGGTCGTGTGAGCGGCCGTTTGAGTCGTGTGATCTCGACGGCGGTGACGCCTGGCCAAACATGCCGCCCTCGCCCGCGAACTGCGACAGCGCAGGGGCCGACTTCCCCGCCGCGCAG
>JBFIHF010000158.1:0-14046 GCA_041601915.1 Bradymonadaceae bacterium | reverse complement strand
CAGTAGTCAGCGGGACTTTCCGCCGCCCAACGCCTTGAACCGCGCCTGGATCGACTCGCCCATCCGTTGCTCGTCGCGACGCTTGTCGCGCACCGTATATGGGTCGTGGGCCGCGACCCATTGGGCGGCGGCGCCGCTCAGTTCGCGACGCTCGTACTCGGAATCCACCGTGAGCACCAACCCGACGTTCGATCGAATGACGCGCGCCACGTACCGATGTCGGACCTCGCGATTGATGGCCGTCCAGTCCGTGAGCACCATCCCACGTTCTTCGGACAGCAGCTGCACGGCGAGCCCGCCTTCTGCGAACACGTCCAACACCGCGGCGAGCAGAATTTCGTCATCGGACCGCGCGTTGGAGTGCCCGACCAGTGGATCGTCGGACGCGACGGGCGACGTCGAGCACGCCGCGAGTCCCGCCACTAGACCGAGAACGAGCAACTGTACTACGATTCGGGCCCCTAAACTGTTTCGAAGAGCTTTCATGCAACGACCAACGGCGCGGTACACACAATGTGTTCCCTGGATCCTGCTCATGGTTTTCGCCCTCAGCGCGTGCTCGGGCAAGAAGAACCGGCAGCGACCGGACCCCGTGGAGGTCGTGGACCCAGGGCCCACCGCGCAGGAGCTGTTCCTCAAGGGCAACGAGAGCCTCGACGACAGCAAGTGGGATGCCGCGATCGCGTCGTACGACGAGGCGCTCGGCAAAGACATCAAGCAGTGGGAAATCCACATGAACCGCGGCATCGCGCTGTCGAGGCTCGCGAAGTTCCCCGAAGCGCTCAGCGCGTTCGAGGCCTCGCTGCGAAACGGGGGGGAGTCTGAACCGCTGGTCTACTTCAACCTCGGCAACCTGTACCAGGACCGCGGCATGTACTCCGCCGCGATCGACGCCTATCGAGCGTCACTGGCGTACGGCGACCCGCAGAACGTCGACACGTTGCTCAACATGGGCGCTGCTTACATCTTCCTGCGCCAGTGGGACCATGCGGTCGCGACGTTCGAGTACGCGCGACAGAGCGCGCCCGACGACGCACGGATGGTGCATGGGATGGCGCTGGTGAAACAGCTCCAAGACCAGCCCCGCGACGCCGCGGAGCTGTACGACCAGGTGCACGCGATGGACCCGTCATTTGCGCTGGCGTGGTTCAACCAGGCGCGGTGCTATGCGATGATGAAGGACCACGACGCCGCGCTGCGCGCGATCACCGAGTACATCCGACTCGAGCCGGACAGCAATGTGATCGGGCGAGCCCGCGGGATGCAGAAGAGCTACCGCGAGAAACTCAGCGGAAAGTGACCCGCCATCGAGTGACTCAAAAATAGAAAGGGCCGGCGATTGCCGGCCCCAACTGGTTCAACGTGTGGATCTGGCGAACTAGTTCACCAGTTCCTCGCCGCGAATGACGTTCTCGGCGTGTAAGCCCTTCGGACCTCGTTTGAGCTCAAACTCGACGTCTTCTCCCTGGCGGAGGGTTCGGAACCCATCGCCTTGAATTTGAGAGTAATGGACAAAAATGTCCTCTTCGGCCTCGTTGTTGATGAAGCCGAACCCCTTTGCGTTGTTGAACCACTTTACTGATCCCCTAGCCATCGTCCCTCCGATGTGACTGCGAACTGCTACATTGCTGAATCGCGTAACGTCCTCGCCCCACTGCGAGAACCACGAACCCCGCGCGCGATGGGTCGATTAGAGCAACCCGACCCGACCAGGGTCAAGGCTTTCCTCGGATTATTTGTGGCGCTCGATTTTTCAGTCTCACCACAATTCCGGCACGGAACGTGTCACACGGCGAGTCGAACTAGGGCGCACCGGACGCGGCACGACGTAAGACGAGGTTCGATCCGCGCGCGAAACGGTCGAGGGTCTTGCGCGCTTCGGGCGTGTCAATAAGCCGCAGAGCACGAAGTACCGACACCCGAACGGCGAGGTTTTGATCGTCGACGGCACCAATCAGCGGAGCCGCTGCCGCCCGATCACCCGCCCGACCCAGCGCCGTCGCAGCTGCAATCCGGACCGTCGGATACGGGTCGGCGAGCCCCCCACGAAGCGCCTCGACGCCACTCGGCCGATCACCACCGACCGCGAGCACCCGCCCCAGGGACCGATGCGCGGCCACGCGGACGCGATAATCGGAGTCCTTGAGGCCCGCGATGAGATGCGCTTGCACATCCTTCGCCGGGTAGCCCGCGAGCGCGGCGAGTGCGTGGCGCCGCGCGACCGAATCAGCCTCGGCCACGCGCTCCACGACGAGGCTCAGGTCGCGTGGATCGCCCAGTGCACCCAGCAAGCCCACCGCGCGCAGCCCGGCCCCGTCGCGGCTTTGTGCGACTTCGCGCAGCGGCGGACGCAGCTGCGTGATGATCGTGCGGACCGCCTGATCGCGCCGTTCGGCGCTCGCCAGGGTCGGAGCCGGCGTGCTGGTGAGCACGCCGAGCGCGAGGTCACCGTCGACGTCCAGCAGAGCGCGGGTCACGATATCGCGCCCCTGCGCCGTCGCCAGACGCGCACCGGCGATGTCGGCGAGCGTGGCCGCGTTGGCGTCGATGAAGGCTGTCGCGTCCGTGGGCAGGACGACGGCCGCCGCTTGTTCGAGCTCGCGGAGCATCAATTCTACTTCGACGTTGGGGTTGCGCTCGTCGATGAACCGAATCTCCTGACGAATCTCATCGACTCGCCGCGAATCGGGGCGTGCGCTGGACGAAGCCAGCTGGACGAGGCCGCGTGACGCACGCGAGCGCACGTTCGGCTCGTCGGACCAATGTGCCGCGATCAACGTGCGCGTGGCCTCCGGGCCACCGACTTCGGCGAGGCTCCATGCCGCGACGGTCGCGACGCGATCGGAGGCCTGCGACAACGCCTCGGTCAGCGTCGGCACGACGCGCCGATCCCCCGAGCGACCCAGTGCCCAGACGACCGCGACCACCGTAGAGTCCGCGTAGCGCGCCTCGGCGAGGGTCGAGTAGTACGCCAGCAGGACGTCAACGGCGCGCGGCGTCCCGATGCGCCCCAGTGAAATCGCGGCCATCACTTGCTCTCGCCAGCTCTGCCCGGCGTTCAGGATCTGGGCGAGGCGTTCGACCGCGGACTGGCCGCCGATCGCCCCGAGCGCCCAGGTCGCGAGCTCACGCATCGCGGGATTCGAATCTTCCGTGACCCGAATCAACGGCGCGCTGCCCCGCGGGTCACCGATCTGCGCCACCGCGATCGCCGCGGGCATCCGCAGCGCATCCTTGGCGTCGTCGACCATCCGGCTGAGCGGCAGCGCCGCGTTCGGCTGCCGGAGATCGCCCAGCAGCCGGACGGCCAAGACGCGCTGCCCCACCTCCTCGGCATTGAGGGCGTCGATGAGAATCGGCAGCGCGCGACCCCCGATCGCGTCCAACTGGGCCGCGGCATCGGCGCGCTCGGTCGGCACGCCGTAGCGGTCCCGGGCGACATACGGGTTGCTCATCCGGTCGTACAGCTCCAGCATGATCTTGCGATACACCGGCCGCGGCGGGGTCTTGTAGACGAGGTTGTAGAAGTCGTCCTCGACCTCTTCGAGCCGGCCGCCGAGCTCCGCAAGCACGATCGCTTTGCGCGACGCGTTGAGCGCGAGGCTCTCGTCGTTCGCCTGCTTCGTGATCGTCCGGTACAGCGTCTCCGCCTCGCCGAGCTGGCCGATCTCCAGCAGAATCTCCGCCAACTTCATCGTGATCTCGAACGCCCGGGGGTCCAGATCGATCGCCTGGCGGTACTGCGCCGCCGCGGCCTGGAACTTCCCCATCTTCTCGTAGACGTCGCCCAGACGGGCCTGCGCCATCGCGTCGTCGGGGTTCATCTGCACCGCGAGCGTCGCGTAGTGCACGGCCTGATCGTCCTCGTACAACTTGAGCGAGAGGTCCGCGATGCGGTGGTAATACTCTCGGGAGCGGGCCGGCAGCAGCTCCGCCAAACGTTGGAGCGCGACGATCGCCGCTTCGAGGTTGTTGTTCTGCTGGTACAAGCGCTCCAGGGACAACAGCGCGGTCACCTCGTGATCGGTCGCACTGGAAGCACGCGCGCTCTGGACGATCTGTTTCAGGACCGTCTCGGCCTTGTCGTACATGACGAGCTTCACGTACGCCTCGGACAGGAAGAACCCCGCGCTCAAGTCGTTGGGGTCCTTCGAGAAGGCGGCGGCAAACTCGCGCAGCTTCGCGTTCAGCTTGTTCTGACGTTGATAGATCGCGATCACGCGGGACCGAGCCTCGTTCGCCGTCAGCGGTTGATCGGCACGCTCGAGCAGCCACGTCCACGCCTCGATCGCCTGCGTCCAACGACGGGCGTGCTCATAGGCGAGCGCGAGACCACGGCGCACGTTGATGTCCGTCGGCGCGATCTCGACCGCTTTCTCGTAATGCTGCATCCCCTTCTCGACCAGGCCATGCTCCGCGAGCACCTGGCCAAGCCGCGCGTGGGCCTCCGCCTCTTCGAGGGAGGAACTGAGCAGCTTCTCCCAGGTCTTCAGCGCCTCATCGACTTCGCCGTTCTGGTAGTAGTACTCGCCGAGCCCCAGGATGTACGCGTCGTTGCGGGAGTCCATGCGCACGAGCTTGCGGTAGATCCGCAGCGCGTCCTTGCCCATATCGAACCGCATGTAGGTGTCGGCGAGCATCACATGCACATCTGGATCGCGCGCGAAGCGCGACTCGATGCGCTGCAGCATCTTCTCCGCGGCCTTGCGATCGCCGAGCCGAAAGTGAATGCGCACGAGGTCGAAGTAGAACCTCGACTCGGCCGGCGCGACTGAGATCAGCTGATTGTAAGCCGCGATGACGGCTTTATCGTCCCCGCGGCGCTCCAAGATCCGCACCACTCGCAGCCGCGGATCTGTGGCGCGTCGGTTCCGCGCCATCGCCTGCTTGTAGTGAGTGAGCGCCTTGTCTTCCTGCCCGAGCTCATCGAACAGCGTGCCCAACAGCATCGCTTCGTCGTAGTCGGGGTTCTTCCACTGTTTGGCGTATCGCGCGGCCAGCTCGGCGAGTCGGTCCGTCCGACGGTAGACGCCCACGATGCGCTGGCGCAGCTCGCGGTGCAGCCAGTTGCCCTCACGCATCAGCTTCATCGCGTTCTCGTACGTCTCGATCGCCTTGTCGTCGGACCCCATCTTTTCGTAGAGGTCGCCGATGTCGCGCATCGTGCTCGCCTTGGCCTTGGTGTCGCCGCCGCTGAGCTTCAACAGGCTCTCGTACTGCTCCAGCGCCTTGTCGTACCGCTTGTACTGGACGAGGACCTGGGCGTACTCGAGGCGCAGGTATTCATTGCGGGGGTCGAGCGAGACCAGCTGGTCGTAGTACTTTTGCGCACGCTCCCAATCGCGCTGAGCGAAGGCGTTGTCGGCCAGCTTTCGCAGGATGTCTTGTTTTCGCGACTTGTCCTTCTCCAACGCGAGCGCGCCCTCGAAGTCCGCCGTGGCGAGGGCGCCGTTTTGCAGAAGAACGTGGATGGAACCGCGACTCAGCAGCGCGAGCGGGTCGTTCCCCGCGAGCGTCACCGCCACTTCGTATTGAGCGAGCGCCTTATCGTACTCGTTCTTGGCTTTGAACAGGTGGCCCAGGATCAGCCGAAAATTCGCGGCATCGGGCTGTTTGTCGACGCGGCCCTGATACTCGGCGATGAGCCGATCGAGGCCTTTGCCCTTGCCGACGTAGTCGAGCAGTTTGGTGAACGCGAGCCCCTCGGACGGCGTGCGCTCGAGCAACGTCTTGTATCGTTTGACGATCTCTTGCTGGCGGTCGTCGCCAGCGGTGACGTCCCACTTCTGGGCGTACGCGGGGCTGAATGAAAAAAGCACCGCCAAAAACAGCAGCCATCGCATCGTCGTCATGGGCATCTTGCGTGGGGGACGGATCACAGCGCTCTCACCAGAACGATCGCTGATCTGGGTATCATTCCTGCGTTTCAACGTCGACTGGGACGCCGGTGTCGTCGAACGCCCGAGTCAGCCCCAACTCCACCCCATCGAAGCCGAAGCGGCCCAGGCGCGTGCTCGCGAGCACCTCCGAGGTGCCGTCGCTGAACTCAGCGACGATCACCGACGCCTGACCGGTCCGACGTTCGCGCAGTACGACACGGCGGATCTGATCGAAGGACAACTCCTCGACCTGCGGATCGGCAAACGCGCGCCGGTTGCTCAGCGCCAGGGTGCGCCCGGCCCGGTCGATCACCCAGTGGCGGTAGCGCAACATGCGCGCGACAAAGCCGAAGAAGCCGCCAAAGAGCGCGAACGTGACGACCGTCAGCCAGAACGTGGGCGGGACGTCGAACCCGGTGGCCGCGCGACCGACCCAGTCGATGCCGAAGTAGCCGAACCCCACGAGCGCCGTACCGGCCGTCCCCTTCAGCGCCCAATCGAGCGCCGCAAACACCCGTCCCATCGGGGTTCGGCGCAGTGACCATTGCGGACCATCGGGGTGGACTTCCCAAATCATGCCTTCACGTACCGCCCAGCGCGTCGTGCGTCCACAGGAACGCCAGCATCGAGAGCCACAAACCCGCCGTGATGGACAAAGCCGCGATCGACAGCAATAGTGCACCGATGACCGCGACCCTCGAAGAAACCGGCGTCGTCGTGGATGGATCGGGGCTCCGATTCCGCCTCGCCACGTACGAAGGACCGCTCGACCTGCTGCTGGATCTGATCCGCAAGCACGAGGTCGACATCTTCGACATCCCCATCGCCCAGATTACGGTCGAATTCCTCGCCTACGTCGAAGCGCTGGAGTTCCTTGACCTCAACCTCGGCGGCGAGTGGCTCGAGATGGCGGCGATGCTCGTCTACATCAAATCAAAGATGTTGCTTCCTAAGCCCGACGTCGAGGACCCCGACGACGGACCGGATCCGCGAGACGAGCTGGTGCAGCGGCTGCTCGAGTACCAGAAGTACCGCGGCGCAGCGGCAGCGCTCGACCAACGGGACATGCTGTCGCGCGATGTGTTCACGCATGCCTCGCACGCGGGCGAGTTCGCCTCGATGTTAGGGCCCGCTCCACTAAAGGGCGCTCATCTTGACGACCTCGTGCGCGCTCTGCGTCGCATTGTCGAGCGCAGTCAGGCCGACGGAACCTGGGTCTACGAGGTCAACTCCCAGAAACTCACGCTCCGATCCGTAATCCTCGACATCGCGGAGCTCCTCAAGGAGCGCCCGCGCGTGACGTTCGAGGAACTCTTCGATGGCGTCGAGGTCTCGCGACATCTCATCATCACGACCTTCCTCGCGCTGCTCGAGATGACGCGCCTCAAGATGATCAAGCTGTTCCAGAGCCGGCTCGATGGCGACTTCCTCTTCATCGAGCTCGCCGTCTTCGATATGGCCGACCTGAGCCTGGAGCTCGAGCTCGACCCCACCCCATGACGGCCGAGAACGAGAACAGCGAGCAGGCACCGCCCCTCCCCAAGACCGAGGAGGGCTGGGAGGACCACCAGGTCCGCGCTGCGATCGAGGCGATGCTGTTCGCCGCCGACGAGCCGCTCGCGATGTCGGTGATCCTCGAGGCGTTGCCGCGTGCGATGGAAGCTTCGGTCCGTCGATCGCTGGGACAAATGCTGCTCGAGTGGGCCGGTGACGCGCGTGGAATCTGGCTCAAGGAAGTCGCCGGCGGCTATCAGCTCCGGACGAATCCCGCCTACAACGACACCGTATTGTCGCTGTTCCAAACCAAACCGAGTCGCTTGAGC
The DNA here is from genome assembly GCA_041601915.1 of Bradymonadaceae bacterium. Taxonomy (GTDB): domain Bacteria; phylum Myxococcota_A; class Bradymonadia; order Bradymonadales; family Bradymonadaceae; genus JBFIHF01. Next base: position 6,344 of record JBFIHF010000158.1, on the reverse strand, counting down.
CGCGCCGCGCTCGAGACCCTCGCGATCGTGGCGTACCGTCAGCCGGTCATGAAGTCGATCGTGGACGAAATTCGAGGCGTGGACTGCGGCGCTGTGCTACGCAGCCTCACCGATTTCGATCTGATCTCGGTGATCGGCAAGGCCGACGACATTGGCCGACCGAACCTGTACGGGACGACCCGCAGGTTTCTCGAGTTTTTCAGCCTCGCGAGCTTAACCGAGCTCCCGACACTGGAGGACTTTGAGGTCGATGCCCTCGAACTGCTGGGCGAAGACGTCGAACACCTGCTCGGAGAGCGCGAAGTGGAGACGAGTGATGACTGAACCGATGAGATTGCAGAAGTTTCTGTCCCGAGCTGGCATCGCCAGCCGCCGCGCCGCCGAAGAGATGATGACCGAAGGTCGGATCAGCGTGAACGGCAAGCGCTGCACGGAGCTCGGGACCAAAGTCGACCCCGCCAAAGACCGCGTGGAGGTCGACGGAAATCTCATCACGTTGCCGACGAGCTTCGTCTACATCTTGCTGAACAAGCCGCGCGGCTACATCACGACGATGGACGACCCTGAAGATCGCCCCATCGTCACCGATCTGCTGCCCCCGAACATGCCCCGGATCTACCCCGTCGGGCGGCTGGACTGGGACTCCGAGGGGCTGCTGCTGCTGACGGACGACGGCGATCTGACCTACGCGTTGACCCACCCCAGCCATCACGTGCAGAAGGGCTACGCCGTCAAGGTGCGCGGCCGAATCGCCGAAGACAGCCCCGCGCTGGCGTCGCTCAAGGCCGGCGTCGAACTCGACGGCGTGGACTCCGGACCGTCACAGATCGCGGTGCGCGGATTCACGGACAAGCACACATGGCTGGAGTTCGTGATCGAGGAAGGCCGAAACCGCCAGATTCGCAGGATGTGCGAGGCTGTCGGCTGGACGGTGCTGCGCCTGCGCCGCATCGCGCTGGGCCCGCTGACCATCGAAGGCGTCTCTGCCGGCGACTATCGATCGCTGTCGAGCGACGAAGTGTTCGCCCTCTACGCCGCGACGGGAGTGCGCCCATCCGAGCGCGCTCAACCGTCGAAGCGCCAACTCAAGCGAGAGAAGAGCCAGAACCCCAAGCACAAACGGAGGGGCAAGAAGTGACAATCGGAGCTCACGGCGTTTTAGCCCCTTGCATTCGAGCGACGGGTGCCGTAGGTTCCCTCTCCCTGATGCGGGGTGGAGCAGCCAGGTAGCTCGTCGGGCTCATAACCCGAAGGCCGCAGGTTCGAATCCTGCCCCCGCTACTAAAGAGGCCTCGTCGATGACGAGGCCTCTTTTTTGTCTCACGCCCCAGAAGTGGACGGCGCGAACTCCGCGGGCAGAACCCGCAAAACCTGCGCGCGGCGTGGCCGATAGCCCTTGTCGAGTCCGCCGAGCGTTGACACTCCAAGTTTGCTGCTGATAGGGTACGCGCTACGGATAATCCGCATTCCGCTGTGATGATGTCTGATCGCCCGCAGTCACTGCGCGCAGTCGTTACCCGCTGAAGGGCTTTGGTCGATGGCAAAAACGGAGAGACTCGGCGAACTGCTCGTTCGCGAGAAGATGATTTCGCCCGCGCAGCTCAAGAAGGCGCAGGATCGGTCCAAAGCCGAAGGAAGCCGACTCGGGTACGAAATCACGCGGCTCGGCTACCTGGACGAGACGGATCTCACCAAGTTCCTGAGCAAGCACTACGGCGTCCCCTCGATCAACCTGTTGGAGATCGAAGTCCCGCCCGCGATCATCGCGCTGATCCCGCGTGAGGTTGCCGAGCGGCACCAGTGCATCCCGGTCAATCGCAGCGGGTCGACCCTCGTGATGGCGATGGCGGACCCGTCGAACATCTACGCGATCGATGACCTCAAGTTCATGACCGGCTTCAACATCGAAGTCGTCGTGGCCTCCGAGACCGCGATCCAAGAGTCGACGATTCGCTACTACGGCGAGACCGAGAAGCTCGATTACGACTACGACGCGATCCTCGGCGACCTCGACCTCGAGGACGTCGACTACGTCGAAGACGACGCGGGGATGGACGTCAACGATCTGGCGCGCGGCGCCGAGGACGCACCGGTGATCCGGCTCGTGAACCTCGTGCTCGTCGACGCGATCAAGCGCGGCGCCTCCGACATTCACATCGAGCCCTACGAGAAGTCCTTCCGCGTGCGTTTCCGCGTGGACGGCGTGCTCGAAGAGGTGATGCGCCCCCCGATCAAGCTCAAGAACGCGCTCACCTCGCGCGTCAAGATCATGTCGATGATGGACATCGCCGAGCGCCGCCTGCCTCAGGACGGTCGTATCAAGCTGCGCATGGGCCGCAATCGCGAGATGGACTTCCGCGTCAGCTGCCTGCCGACCCTGTTCGGCGAGAAGATCGTGCTGCGTCTACTCGACAAGGGCAACCTGCAGCTCGATATGACGAAGCTCGGCTTCAATCCGAAGCCGTTGGCCGACTTCAAGAGCGCCATTCACCGGCCGTACGGCATCGTGTTGGTCACCGGGCCGACCGGTTCGGGCAAGACGACCACGCTGTACTCCGCGATGTCGGAGCTCAACACGATCACCGAGAACATCTCGACCTGTGAGGACCCGGTGGAGTTCAACCTCCCCGGGATCAATCAGGTGCAGATGCACGAGTCGATCGGGCTGAACTTCGCCGCCGCGCTGCGGTCGTTCCTGCGCCAGGACCCCGACATCATCATGGTCGGCGAGATTCGCGACTTCGAGACCGCTGAGATCGCGATCAAGGCCGCCCTGACGGGCCACCTCGTGCTCAGCACCCTGCACACCAACGATGCGCCAAGCACGATCAGCCGCTTGCTCAACATGGGCATCGAGCCGTTCCTCGTGACCGCTTCGTTGAATCTCGTGCTCGCGCAACGCCTCGCTCGCATGGTGTGCTCGGACTGCAAGGTGCAGTACGACGTGCCCAAGCAGTCGCTGATCGATATGCAGGTGCCGCCCGAAATGCACGACCTGCCGATCTACCGCGGCTCAGGATGTACGCGCTGCGGAGACTCGGGACACAAGGGCCGCATCGCGCTCTATGAAGTCATGCCCGCCAGCGAAGCCCTCAAAGAGTACATCCTGCAGGGCTACTCCACGGCGGAGCTCAAGCAGGAGGCGATCCGCCTCGGCATGGATACGCTGCGCATGGCCGGCATCAAGAAAATGTTCGAAGGGGTCACGACCCCCGAAGAGGTTGTTCGAAACACCGCTCCTGACTGAGCAAACGCACTGAACGCGTTAAAAACTGGCCGATCTGAGGCCAACCCGTAGAATACACGGACCCACGAAACGGCGAGAGATCACGTGGCGAACCTGCATCAACTGCTCAAGATTATGGTCGATCAAGGATCGAGCGACCTCCACATCACCGTCGGCGCGCCGCCACAGCTGCGCATCGACGGCTCGTTGGTGCCGCTCAAGACCTCGCCACTGACCCCGGCTGATACGCGGCAGCTGTGCTACAGCGTGTTGACCGACACGCAGAAACAGAAGTTCGAGACCGACAACGAGCTCGACCTGTCGTTCGGCGTCAAAGGCCTCAGCCGATTCCGTGGCAACGTCTTCATGCAGCGCGGCGCCGTCGGCGGCGTGTTTCGACTGATCCCGTTCGAGATCAAATCGTTCCAGGAACTGGGGCTCCCCCCGGTGATCGGCACGTTCTCCGAGCGACCCCGTGGCCTCGTGCTCGTCACCGGTCCGACCGGTTCGGGCAAGTCCACGACCCTCGCCAGCATCATCGACAAGATCAATCAGGAGAAGCGCCTGCACATCCTGACGATCGAAGATCCGATCGAGTATCTGCATCCGCACAAGAACTGCCTCGTGAACCAACGCGAGATCGGCGCGGACACCGGCGGCTTCAAGACCGCGCTGCGCTATGTTTTGCGCCAGGACCCCGACGTCGTCCTCATCGGCGAGATGCGCGACCTCGAAACGATCGAGGCCGCGCTCACGATCTCCGAGACCGGCCACCTCGCGCTGGCGACCCTGCACACCAACGGGTGTGTTCAAACCATCAACCGAATCGTCGACGTCTTCCCGCCGCACCAGCAGTCGCAGATTCGTGCGCAGCTGTCGTTCGTGCTCGAAGGCATCGTGAGCCAGCAACTGTTGCCGCACGCATCTGGCCGTGGCCGTGTGGCCGCCGTCGAGATCATGGTGCCGAATCCCGCGATTCGGAACCTGATCCGTGAGGACAAAGTTCACCAGATCTACAGCGCAATGCAGGTCGGCCAATCGCGGTCGTTCATGCAGACGATGAACCAGTCACTCTACAAACTGTACCGCGCCGGCGACCTCACGTTGGAGGATGCTCTACATCGCTCCGGCGATCCGGAAGAGCTGCGCACGATGATCGATCAAGGCGGCGGGGCCGGCGGACCACAGCGCGGCGGAGCAACCGGCGGCCGTAGCAGGACACGACACACATGACGCACTGCGAGCAGGGGTAAACGATGCCGACCTACGTCTGGGAAGGCCGCACAAACAACGGTGAAGCGCGTACGGGCGAGATGAAGGCCACCTCCCCCGACGAGGTCACCCAACGTCTGCGCGCGCAGGGTCTCGACCCGTCCCGCATCAAGAAGAAGGCTAAGTCGATCGACATCGGGTTTGGCGGGCGCGTCCCGCTCAAGAACCTCGTCGTCTTCACGCGACAGTTCGCGACGATGATCGACGCCGGCCTGCCGATCGTGCAGTGCCTCGAGCTGCTCGGCGGCGCCGAGCCGCACAAGGCATTCAAAGAGAAGCTCGCCGAGATCAAGACCGACGTCGAGTCCGGCTCTACGCTCGCCGACGCGATGTCGCGGCACCCCGGCGCCTTCGACAACCTCTATATCGCGCTCGTCACCGCGGGTGAAGAAGCCGGTATCCTCGATACAGTCATGAACCGGCTCGCGATCGAGATCGAGAAGAGTCAGCGGCTGCGACGCAAGATCCGTGGTGCGTTCTCGTACCCGACGATCGTGCTCGTCGTGGCATTCCTCGTGATCGTTCTGTTGCTCTACAAAGTCATTCCGACCTTCACAGCAATGTTCTCCGAGATGGGTGGCGGCGAACTGCCGGGCCCGACGCGATTCGTCGTCGCGCTCTCTGACTTCGTGCAGACGAACATCGTGTTCATCGCGGTCGGAATCTTCGCGTCCGCCTTCTTTTTCAGCTGGTTCATGCGCTACAAGCCCACGCGCGCGATCTTCGACCGCTTCATCCTCAAGGCACCGATGTTTGGACCGTTGGTCCGCAAAGCGGCCGTCGCCCGTTTCACCCGAACCTTGGGCACGATGGTCGCGTCGGGTGTTCCGATCGTCGACAGCCTCAAGATCGTCTCGCAAACCGCCGGCAATCAGACCATCGAAGCCGCGATCCTGCATGTCCGCGAGAAGATCTCCGAGGGTCAGAACATGGTCGATCCGCTCACCGAAACCGGCGTGTTCCCCCACATGGTGGTCCAAATGATCGGCGTCGGTGAATCCACCGGTGCTTTGGACACGATGTTGAACAAGATCGCGGATTTCTACGAGGACGAGGTCGACGTCGCAGTCGACGCGCTGACCGCGCTGCTCGAGCCGATCCTCATGGTGTTCCTCGGTATCGTCGTCGGCGGCATGTTGATCGCGATGTACCTCCCGATCTTCAGTCTCGCGGGCAACATCAAGTCCGAGTAGCCTTGCAGGCGCCTTCCGAGCCCATCCCGGTAGTACGAGAGCGCGTCGAAGGGCTGATGCTCTTCCGCGTCGTCCTCGTCACGTTCTTCCTCGGTGGCGCGCTGCTGCTCGACGTCGGCGTTCTCGCAGACTTCTCGAGTGCGCGAAACGCGATGATCGTCGGCCTGATCGTTGGCACCTACGCGCTGACGATTCTCTACGGCCTGCTGCTTCGCGGCGGTGTCGCGCTCTACGAGCTCGTCGCGATGCAGCTGACGCTCGACGTAATCACGATCGGCACCCTCGTCGACGTGTACGGCGGCATCGACTCGCCGTTCCTCTTCTTGTTTCTCTTTACCGTCATCAGCGCAGCGCTGACCCTGAATCGTCGCGCGGCCATGTACACCGCGCTCGCGGTCACCGGGATGTTGCTGGTCCTGGCTGCTCAGCGGATCGGACTCTTCGCCGACGAACCGGCATCTGGGCTCGTTTGGAAGAACGCATTGTTTCGCGTGGCCCTCAACGGGTCCGCCAGCCTGATCGTGGCGTTGCTCGCGGGTTACCTCACCGAATTGCTCGGCCAGGCGACCACGCAGCTCGAAGAGCAGGCTGAGTCGTTGCGCGAGTTGCGGGTGCTCAACGACAACATCCTCGAGAGTCTCGCGAGCGGCCTG
>JBFIHF010000157.1:0-14271 GCA_041601915.1 Bradymonadaceae bacterium | reverse complement strand
TCCCGCTTTGATGTGGATATCACTCGCACCGCCCTTGACGGCGACCTGCAAGATCTTGTTGAGCTCCATGTCGGACATCTGATGCTCATGCAACGGGGTTTTGGCAGACTACCCCGTGCCGGGGACGGTGTCCACGAACCCCTCGCGTGAGCTATGCCTCGCCCAACGAAAAGCGGCGGCGAACCACGTACTCTGCGCCGGCCGCCGACCGACGGCTCTCAAACAGCACGATGTCCTTGACGAAACTTGCGCCAAAGTCGAGGTCCGCCACGGCCTCCAACGCCGCGGCGTCGATCACGGCACCCGTTCGCAGCCGGCCCAGCGTCAGGTGCGGACGATACTCACGGGGGTCGGCCCCAAACCCGAGCTCGCCGAGGTCCCGCTCGATCGTCTGCCGCAGTAGGCCCATCACTTCGGCGCCCTTGGCATCCAAGCCAGCCCACAAGATCTGCGGGTGCGCGAGGTCCGGAAAACCGCCCAGCCGACAGCAGTTCACCTCGAACGGGAACAGCGGCCGGCTGATCCGCGTCAGCGCGTCATCCAACATCGGAAGCATCGCCTCATCCACCTCGCCCAAGAACTTCAGGGTCACGTGAATGTCGGGGGGAGCCACCCAGCGGACAGCACTCTCGTCCTTGAGCAGCGCAGCGACCTCACGCTGAACCACCGCCAGTCGCTCCACCACCGCGACCGACAGGTCGACTGCGATAAACAGCCTCGCCATCACGTCTCCTCCGACGCGGGGATGCCCGTCGGCGCCCAGATCTCGTGGTCGTCCCACGCGTGGCCCATCGACGCCGGCCCGCGCTCGAGGAACGCGAGCAGCATCGCCAACGCCGTGTAGGCGGTCCCGGCGCGAACTTTGGACCGCGATGCGCGCTGGTAGTGCACCCGCCGATGAAACGTGCCTTCGTTCGTCGCGAGGGCGAAATGCACGGTGCCGACCGGCTTTTCGGGTGTTCCGCCACCTGGGCCTGCGATCCCGCTGACCGCCAGCGCGTACGTGGCGTCCGCGCGCCGACGAGCACCCGCTGCCATCTGGCAGACGGTTTGGGCGCTTACGGCGCCATGGACGGCGAGGGTCGACTCGAGCACGCCAACCTCAGCGACCTTGGCCGCGTTGGCGTACGTGACGTACCCGCGTTCAAACCAGGCCGAGCTCCCGCCGACCTCCGTCAGCAACGCCGCGATCCCGCCGGCCGTGCATGACTCTGCCGTCGTTACGCTTTCACCACGCGCGACCAACTGCCGCCCCAGCCGAGCGGGGAGCGACTCGTCATCCTCCCCAACGCACCAGTCACCCAACCGCTCCAGCACCTTCGCTCGCGTTTCGGCCACCGCAGCGCGCTCGCCCGCCAACTTCAGCTCGATCACCGGATACGCAGCCCGAAATCCCACGATCTGTCCGCCCTGCTCTGCCGCGTCCACGATGTCCGCAATTGTCGCCGCCAACGCTGACTCTCCCAGACCATGGAACACCAACATCGTTCGCTCGAACTCAGCACGTACGGCGAAGCGCGGACCGATGTAGCGCTCCACGAACCAGAGGTACTCGTGCGGCACGCCGGGGAAAAACATCAGCAACCGACGGCCATCCTGCAACGTGAACCCCGGCGCCGTGCCGACCTCGGTGGGCAACGGCGTCGCGGACTGCGGAAACAGCGCCTGGCGGTGATTGTTTGACGTGAAGTCTTGCTCGCGCGATGCGAATCGACTCGCGATGTGAAGCAGTGACGGTTCGTGCGTGACGAGATCGCACTGTGCAAACTGAGCCGCCGCGTCGCGGGTCCGGTCGTCCGAGGTCGGTCCGAGACCTCCACCAACGACCACCACGTCGGCCACAGACTCCCGCAACGCCGCCACAATCTCGTCCGGGTCGTCGCGCACAAACCGTGCGCGAGACAGGGCGTGGCCACGAGATGCGAGGTACTCACCCAACGCCGCCGCGTTGGCATCGCGGGTGCGACCTTCGAGTAGCTCGTCACCGATGCAAATGGCTTCGATCGTGGTCATGGCGCCGCTATATCACGGCGTGCTGCGACGCGCATCCACACTCACTGCGCGACCAGCGGATAGCGGCCCACGGGAGCGGACGCCCAATCCCACATCGATCCCGCATAATTCCGAACGTTCACGTACCCGGCGCGGCGCAGCACGGCGACCAGCCACCCGGACCGCACGCCGCCCGTGCAGTACGCGATGATCACGGACTCGGGCGTCGCACCCAACCGCTCCATCTGCCCCCGAATCGCGGCCACGCTGATCTGAGTGCCGTCGTCGTTCATCAGCGTTTTGAAGTGCAGACTGCGGGCCGCCGGGACATGCCCGCCTCGAGACTCACCGTACGGGGTTGCGCCCTGAAACTCGCGCGTGGTCCGCGCGTCGATGACGAGCACGCCAGGCGCGGCCAGGTCATCGCGGACCGCACTGACCGTGGCGTCCCACTTCACCACGAAGTCACCCACCTGCGCGGCGCTGCCGCCGGCGGAACGCCCCAGCCCCACGCCGCGCAACGCCGCGATGCCGCCGTCGACGAGCGCGGCGTCCCGATGACCGGCCGCGCGCAGCATCCACACGATTCGACCGTCCTCGCCCCAATCATGGGGCGGATTGCCGACGACGATGACCGGGCGATCGCCACGAATGCCCACCGCCCGCAGCGCGTCCTGTAGGGGGCCGCGTGGGAGTAGTTTTCCCCGGTGCGGGTCGGCGGTCTGTGAAAACTGGGTCCAATCCACTCGGACGGCGCCTGCCACATGGCCGCGGGCAAACGCGCCGGCACTCCGAGTATCAAGGACCGAGACGCCGCCATCGCGGATTCGCGAGGCGGCGACTTCGGCGCTCAAGACCCACTCCCGCGCGGGCGGCGAGTCTTTCGCTGGTTCATGCGCGACGGCCGGACTGCTGTGGCTCAGGGCGAACCACACGGCAACCGCAGTCAGACAACGCGTCAGGCGCTCGCTTCGACTTCGGGCGCCGCCGCGAGGACCGTGACCAGCCCGCTCTGCTCGCGAATACGCCGTTCGATGTTGGCCGCCATCTCGGGGTGGTCCTGCAGGTACTGCTTGGCATTCTCCCTGCCCTGCCCCAGCCGTTCCTCGTCGTAGGAGTACCAAGAGCCTGCCTTCTCGATGATGTTCAACGACGCACCGAGATCGATGAGGTCGCCTTCGCGGCTGATGCCGAAACCGTACATGATGTCGAACTCCGCTTCACGGAACGGAGGCGCCACCTTGTTCTTGACGACTTTGACCCGCGTTCGGTTTCCAACAATGTCGTTTCCGTCTTTGATCGCGCCGATCCGTCGGATATCCAACCGCTGCGAGCAGTAGAATTTCAGCGCGTTCCCGCCCGACGTCGTCTCCGGCGAACCGAACATCACCCCGATCTTCATGCGGATCTGGTTGATGAAGATCACCGTCGTCTTGGACTTCGAGATCGACCCGGTCAGCTTGCGCAGCGCCTGGCTCATCAGGCGCGCCTGAAGACCCATGTGGGAGTCGCCCATCTCGCCTTCGATCTCCGCTCGCGGTGTGAGCGCGGCGACGGAGTCGATGACGAGGATGTCCACCGCATTGGAGCGCACGAGCATGTCGCAGATCTCGAGGGCCTGCTCACCCGTGTCCGGCTGACTGACCAGCAGCTCGTCGACCTGCACACCGAGCGCCTTGGCGTACTTGACGTCCAGGGCGTGCTCGGCATCGATGAACGCCGCGACGCCACCGGCACGCTGCGCGCTGGCGAGCGCATGCAGAGTGAGCGTCGTCTTGCCCGACGACTCCGGCCCGTAGATTTCGATGATCCGCCCTCGAGGGAAGCCGCCAATCCCCAGCGCGATATCCAGCGAGATCGAACCCGTCGAGATCGATTGTGCCGGATTGACGAGCGCATCGTTGTCGCCCAGACGCATGATCGCGCCCTTGCCAAACTGCTTCTCGATCGCACTCACCGTGAGATCGAGTGCCTTTGCTTTATCCTTGTCGTTGACCATGTCCTTGCTCCTTGAACGTTCGGCTCGCCAGCGGGCGAAGAGGATTCGTATACTGAACTGATGTATAGTCATCGCGATCTTCCGCGTCAAGTCGATTTTGGGTACCTCGGACCGCCCATCGGTCCGAGCGACACGTAATCGACGCGAGGAGCTTCGCGTTGCCAAAAAAGAAGCGCGAGGGCCAGAAGGCCCCCGCGCCACGCGGAAATTCTCTAGCTGCGACCCGGCGCGTTCAGCGGAAGCGAGCGAACATTCCGCCGGCCCCCACGACGATCACGCCGTCACTGAACGACTGACAACGACTGACGTCGTCGAACACCGGATTCCCGGTGCTGTCGTACGGCGAGATGTCCGTGAACGTCGTTCCGCCGTCGGCCGACCGAAGCACGAAGCCCCAGCCCTGCGCGCTCTCACGCCCCGTGGCGTACACGACGTTGTTCGGTGCCCGGCAGACGTCGGTGACCCACGTCTTGGCACCGGCGAAGAGCGTGGAGACGTCGAACGACTTCCAAGCTGTCGCATCGGTCTCGTCGTCACCGGATGTCAGCGTGAAGATCATGCCCACGTCGCGGCCCTGGTTCACGCCGCCGACGACGACGCCGTCGGCGTTGACGTCGATGCCCCACATCTCGCCGTCAAACGCGGCGAGCCCGCTCACGAGCGGCACGATCCCGAAGTCGAAGTCGCCCGCAACCCACTTCGGGGTGAACACGATCGGCGGCTGCGAGATCGTGCTGCCAACCGCCCAAAACTGATCATTGAAAACGGCCATGTCGAGGATCTGCACGCCGAACGCCGTGTCATCGGCGTCGCCGTCCGCCCAGAAGCGCGCCGACGTCCAACTCGCCGTCGGATCGCCGCCGTCCATTTCCCGCGTCAGCACGCCGGAGCCATTGAGCGACTCCGCGATCGCGTAGCCGTTGGACGCACGGCGGAAGTTTCCGACCGTGAAGCTGTTGCCGACCATGTTTCCACGCGTGTAGACCTCCGAGATCATGCCGGCGGCGTCCATCGCCACGACCGCCGTGGAGTTGGGGAATTCACCGCTGATGAAGAGCGAGCCAGTCGCGCCGCGCCAGATGTCGTTGACCCGCCCCGTATCGAAGAATCCGCCGGGAGTCGTGGCGGGCGCACTCCAAGTCGCGCCACCGTCGGTGGTCGCGAACAAGCCAAAGCCCGTCGTCGTCGTACCGCATCCAGCGAAACACGTCTGGTCGTCATCGCACCACAGCGCGTCGGTCCGGTTGCCCACGCACGGATGGGCGCTCACCGTCCACGGCGACGCGACGCCCATGTCGGGATCGGCCGCATCCGGTGGGACGTTCATGTCGTCGGGGCCCCCGGTGTCCGGGGTGGCGGTGTCCGGCCCTGGTCCCATGTCCGGCGTCACGTTGTTCGAGCCGTCGTCGGGCGTCGCCGTCATGTCGTCTTGTACATTGTTCGGATTTCCCGAATCGCCGGGATCCGCGTTCTCACTAGATTCGCAAGCCGCGGCCGACGCGGCGAGCGCCACGGCAAGAAACACATTACGCGCTTTAACTCTCATGATTTCCCTTAATCGTTGTATTTTTGACGAGGAGAGTCTACTGGCTCGAAACGCTCGATTCAACCGCGAATTCATGAAGCTAGGAGCTTCCGCTCAAGTTGACGCGAGCGCCTCGGCGGCTCGCCGGTTCGATCTCTTCGCCGCCTTCACCCCAAGAGTACTTCTTCGCAGGCAAGCCTGCTCAGGGCGCGCTCGACGATGCATGGACATCGCCTCGCTGCGACGGCGTGGACCTCAAACCGGCGCATCCCGAGGAAAACTGCCAAATCGAGGCGCGACGAGCGCAAGGAGGCGCGTCGACACGATGCCAATGCATCGTGGAGGAGTGACGACGCAGCACGTCAATTTGTGCGGAAGCTCCTAGAGGTCGATTCGCCGCGTCGACACGACCTCGTCGCCCACGACGCGGCCGGGCGTGGCGTCTGGCGCAATCTCGACCAGCAACCACTCGACCTTCGGCTGTGTGACCGTCCCACGGGCCGTCGTGACGAATGTCTCCACGCCCAGGATCTGTTCGTACCCGGTGCCGAGGCCGCCGGCGTACAGCTGATGCACGCCGTGTTGTTCGAGCAGCGACATCACCTGAGTCGCTTCGATACCGTTGCTGAACGAGTTGTCACGCAGGTCGTTGGGGTCCAACGGTGGCACGTGCGTGAAACCGATCAGTGGCGATTCGTCCGCCGCGGCCAACAGCACCAGGAACGCCTCGAGGCGGCTCAACCCGCGGTTTCCCAGCGTCGCTTTGGCGCTGAAGAACGAGAAGAAGCGCGTCCCCTTCAGCCGCCACACATGATCGTGCGGTCCAAAGCGGCGCAGAAACGGCTCCCCGGCCTCGGCCGCGAGCTCCCGCGGCCCGGCGAGCACCACGGTCGGAGTCCCCAGCAACGTCACGACCCGCTCGAGGTCCGCGAGCCCCGCTTCGTCGTTGGTCGCCACGTTGTTCCCCAGCAGCACGACGAAATCCAGATCGGCGGCGCGAAACGTCTCGGCGAGCTGCGCGATGACCGTCGCGTCGGGCGTCGGACCGACCACCGCGAACCGCAGTGGGTCGTCCGTGGCCTCCAGCACGGTCTGCAGCCTCAACCGCGTACATGGTGTGATGTCGAGGTCGAACTGCAAGGAGCTCTCCTGGCCCTGCAGCCGGCGCGTCGCGGGCGCGATACACAGCGCATAGCTGTCATCGGGCTGACAGGTCCCCGCCGCGCAACGCAGCCCCTCCGCGCACGAACCCGAGGTCTCGCAGGGGGTGCCAATCGCGGCGGCCGCCGCGACGCAGTCCACCTGCAGGCCCGTCACGACCGGGCAGCCGGCCAAATCGTCAGCGTCCAGATACCCCACTTCGTCGACGCGCAAGAACGCCTGCAAGTGCTGGTTGCGCAGCTCGACGTCGATCGGACCGACCGCGTCCGCTCCCGCCTCGACCGTGATCACCACGAGTGGAGACGCGGATCGCATCACGACCTCGTCAAAAGTGAAGCCGCGCACCGCCCCGTACGTCAGCGCGACCGAGAGGTCGTCTTGCAATCGCGCTTCGCCGATCCGACGTTGGGTCTGCGTCGACGCGCCGCCGTCTTGCCGACACGCCGAGAACAACGAGAGGCAAGCCACGAACGCGCAAAAACAGCGCCCGTGTGGGCCATGTGATATAGCTACCATGGGGCAGAGCGCTCGCGAGCCCGTTAGGCACCGTGGAGGTCACGTCCGATGCTGATGGACGACATCGAGGTCAAGGTCTACCGCAGCCGCATCAAGCTGCCGGTGATCTTCTTCGTGCCCGCGACCTTCCTGCTCACGGTGTACGTGCTCCTGTATCTGCTCGTCAATTCGCAGATGTTCGTCGACCACGTGTTTGGCGAACTCAGCGAGTCGTTGCCGGGCAATTTTGCCGTCTCCGAGCTCGTCGTCGAGCCGTGGTTTGTCGACATCCACGCGTGGGATGTCGCGATCGACGGACGCGACGGTCAACGCATCATCAACGCCCACGAGGTCCACGCCCGCTTGGATCCCCTCGCCCTGCTGGCCCGACGGGTGCTGATCACGAAGGCGACCGTTCAGGACGGCGGCTTCGACATGCGCGTGGAGGGCGACGCGAACACGATGAACCTGCTGGACGCGCTCGGTCAGGAAGGCGGACCCGACGAACCCGAGGATACCGGCCCGCCTACGATCAAGAGCATCGGCCTGCACGACCTCGCCTGCGTCAATTGTTACTACAGCTTCTGGATTGACCGGCTCGAGTTCCAAGTGCCGACGGTCACGATCCGCAACGGCGAAGTCGACATCGTCGATGGCGTCCTGTTTGTGCGCGTACCGCACGCCGTGATCCCCAAGGCGGACTTCGAGTTTCGGCATTGGCTCTACTACTTTCCGGAGTCGCGCGGAAACTGGCGGCAGTCCGCGGAGAACCTCACGATCGACGACTGGGCGTGGGCCGGTGACGGGTTTACGGTCGGGCGGGTGTACACCGACATCGGCGGGATCGAGGCCGTCGCGACCGGCAAGATGACGTTCCCCGACAAGGTGCCGGGCCAAGATCGCGTGATGACCTATCGCGCGCGCGGAGACTTCCGGATTCAGCCCTGGTCGCGAGCGGGCCAGTACTTCATCCAAGACCTGTTCCACACCGACACGCGCAGCGTCCAGATCGACGTGGAGGGCTCGTTCGAGGAGATCGAAGGGGAGGCGACGTTCGACATCGGCGTCCTCGATGCCTACGGGATTCAGATCACCGATCTCGCCGGGACCGCCGTGCTGCACGACGAGCTCGTCATCATCGATCAGGCGACGGGCCGGCTGCATGGCGGCGACATCGCGCTCTCCAACTTCTACTACGACCTGTACTCGGGGAAGTTCGGGGGTGACGCCGAGATCCGCGACGTCGACCCGATGGGGATCGCCGCCGACATGGGCTACGACTACCCGTGGCTTCATGGGCGCGCATCCGGCCCGTTCTCGATTCTGGGCGAGATCCCCTTCGACGAAGAGTACGGCGTCGGCACGTCGCCGTTCGTGATGCTCAACGAGTTCCTCAATCCTGTCGTCGAGCTGACACCGACCGAAGATTTCACGTATGTGCGCACGGGCCCGCTCGACGTGATTCCAGGCCGCCGATTCCGGCTGCGACCGGGCGCCAAGATTTGGGCGACCGAGGATCGCCTCGGCATCGACGACGCCGTGATCATCGCCGACCACGCCCGCATCGATGTCGACGACTTCGTTTTCGACTGGGAGCGCTATGAAGTGCTGCGCGACCAGTGGGACAACATCGCCCAGATCCGCGTGCAGACCACGGAACTGGGGGGGCTGGTCGCCGATTACGGCGGCAGCGGCATCGCGGGCACCCTGGACGCGCGCGCGGATCTGGTCGGCCTGTTCAACTATCCCGACAGCACGTTCGACGTGCGAATCACCGCACCACGCATCAACGCCGGTGGCATCGCGGTCGTCGGCGACAGTTTGGTCGCCAGCGGGCGCCTTCAAGCGGGCCGCGTGAAGCTGCAGCGCGCCGCCTTCAGCAGTCCGAGTGGTCGCGCGACGGTCACCGGCTGGGTCGACGCGCTGAGAAGCCCTCGTGGGGTGCGCGACGAACACGGCGACATGGTCACCGACTATCTCTACCCGCGCATCCATCGGGCGGATCTGACGATCGACGTCGAGAACCTCGACGTCGCCGCGGCCGGCGAACTGGCCGGGAAATCGGCGCTCGAACTGTCCGGTCGGGCCAGTGGGAAGCTGGCGCTGCGGGGCAGCCTCGAGGATCCAATCGCCGAGTTCGACGCGCGCGTCGTCAACGGTTCCGTGATGCGCCAACCGCTCAAGCGCGCCGAGATCCAGGGCACGATCGCGGACAAGAGCTGGAAGCTCGACCGGATCGTGATCGATGCCGGCCCCGCCGGGCGCCTCGGGGGATGGCTCCACCTTGGCTTCGACAACTCATTGAAGCTCGAGCTGTCCGGCGACGACATCGTACTGGGCCGCGTCGAGGCGATTCGGTCGAGCGGAGTGGACGCCGGCGGCAAACTCGACTTCTACGTGCACGGCCACGGCACTCTCGACAAGCCGATCATCGGCGGCGACGCACGGATCGTGGACTTCGCGGTCGGTGATCGCGAGCTCGGCGATCTGGCACTGGTCGCAAACACGATCGGCGACACGACCCACCTCGCTGGCGCGCTGCTGCCGTGGGTGACCGTCGAGCTGGAGGTGCCGCTGGACGGAGAGAGTGCGTTCTACGGTCGCTTTGGAATCGACCACCTCGACCTCGTGGAAGCGATTCCGGAGCTCGGACGCGTGAAAGCGATTCAGCGGGCCGAAGCGAGCGGCACCGTCGAGGTCTTCCTCGACTCCGACTTCGAGCGCTATCAGGTGCTCGCCAATCTGTCCGAAATCGACGTCCGCGCGCTGAACAAGAACTTCCGAAACGAGGGCCCGATCATCGCGGGCCTCAACAACGGCGAACTGTTCCAGATCCAGCAAGCGACGATCGGGACCCAGGATCGGCTCGTGTCGATTCAGGGCGCCGTCTCTCTGGATCAGGCGCTCATCGACGTCGCGCTCAAGGGCGACCTCGACCTGTCCCTGCTGACGGGGTTCCGCCTCAGCTTTCCGGAGTACTTCCCCGACTCCTTCCTGGAATCGCGCGGGATGATGACGATTGATGCGTCGGTCAAGGGCACCCCCGGCGCGCTGGTCGCCGGCGGATTCTTGGACTTCAGTCCCTCGGAGATCCTCCTCCGCGACTTCGCCGAACCCCTGCAACTGCTGTCCGGCCGTGTCGAGTTCACCCGCGATGGAGTCGAGATCCCGCAGCGGAACCCCCTACGCGGGCGCATCCTCGGCGGCGTCTTCGGCCTCACCGGAGCCGTCCAGCTCGACGGGATGACCCCTCGAAACCTGCGGGCCAACGTCTGGACGCACAACATGAGCTACCGACTGCCGGAGGTCGCAAACCTGACCTTCGATACGAACCTGCGCTTCGGCGCCGTCGATTTTGATCGTCCGGATACCTGGCAGCTCTCCGGCGATATCGATGTGCTCGACGGGCTCTACTACGAAAACATCTCGATCTTTCAGCAGCAGCTGACGAACCGGCTGATCGGCGCGTTCTCCCGCAAGACCGAGCGATACGAAGCGAGCGTCATTGATCGGTTCCCCGCGCTGGAGGAGATGAGTTTCAACGTCGCGATTCGAGCGCGCGACGGGTTCCGCATCCAGAACGAAATCGATCGTCTGGCCTTGGACCTCGAGTTTCGCATCGATGTCCGCCTGCAAAACACGCTCACTGCGCCGCGCGTGACGGGCGAAGTCGACGTCATCGATGGCCGCGTGACGTTCCAGGGCGAGGCGTTCGAAGTACGCACCGGGAGCCTGTCGTTCCGGGGCAACCCCGACAATCCGTTCGTCGATATCTCCGCCGAAGCCGACATCTTCAACACCTGTCGCGACACCGATGTGACGGCGGAACTCGCCCAGACGATGAGCCTCTCCGGCGTCGTCGACACCGGCCAACAGAAGTCCTACCACGTGATTCTCAATGTCCGCGGCCCGCTCGACACGCTCGATATTCAGTTCGAATCGAACCCCTATGCCGATCAGCGGGACATTCTCAGCTTGCTGCTGACGGGCTGCACCGTCGACCAGCTCACCGCGTCGAGCGCCTCGAGTCCGACGCTGGAGGTCGCGCTCGGGCCAGTCCTTGGGTGGATCGAAGGGCAAGTCCAAGACGTCGTCGAAGTGGAGGAGTTCACGATCACGCCCAGCGTCGACCGCCTCAAGGCGACCGTCGGCGACTCCATCTCCCGCCGCCTCAGTTGGAAGCTGCAGTTGGACACCGGTCTGACCGAGGTCGCGACCGGACAGCGCTTCCAGCTCGAGTACCGACTGTCCGACAACTGGTCGGCACAGGCCAGCGAGAGCTCCACAGAGAGCTCTCAATTCGATAGTTTCTTGGTCGATTTCAAACTAAAGTACCGCATTCTCCTCGACTAATGCGGGGTACAGGGCGTTGACAGGCAGGAGCCAGCCCATCGGGCACCTCCAAATCATTGGGGTGATGCGAGCGGTGATGCTCTGCGTGTTGTGGGGCACAGCTGCGTCCGCCGCGGCCCAAACCGCCGACCCGGCTCCAACAGAACCCGTCGACGCGGCGCGGCGCGCCCTGCGCGACGCCCTCGCCGCGCCTCCGTCGACCGCGGAGGCCGCGGAGCCGGAGCCGGAGCCGGACTTCGATGCCGAGCTCCAGGGCAAGCGCATCGGGCGCATCGAGTTCACCTGCGACCTGCCCGCCTGCCGCGACCCGGTCGCGATCGACGCGTTCCGCGAGATCACGGGCCTCTACGTGGGGCAGACCTACGAGACGCCGGTGTTGCGACGCGCCGAGGTGCGACTGGCCAAGACCGGCTTCTTCGAAGCGTTGACGATCGACAAGGAGCTCGTGGAATCGTCCGTGCACCTCAAGATCCATGCGCGCGGCGCCACGCTGGTCCGCAAGGTGTCCTTCGAAGGCGTCTCGGCGCCGCCCTTCGAATCGGACCTACGAAAGCTCCTCTCCTATCGGCAGGGCCAAGCGTACCGCGCCGATCGAGACAAGGCGAACACCCAACTGGAGGCGCTGCAGTCGCTGTACGAGCGCGAAGGCTACTTTGGCAGCCGCATCGCGATGGTGAGCCGCAAGGTCCAGCAACACCAGGTCGACCTCATCTTTCGCATCCAGAAAGGCTCGCGGCGACGGGTCTGTGGCGTCGGAATCCGCGGGATCAAGAGCATGACGTACAACGAGGCCCGCGACGTCCTGCTGTCGGACTTCTCGTTTCTGCCGCGACGCCTGAGCGTCTTCCCGATGTACTTCACCGCTCGCGGCTACAAGACGGGGCAGCAGGCGCTGGTGGAGGCGTATCGACGCCGCGGATTCTACCAGGCGCGCATCAACGAAAAGAGCACCAATCGTGACGATGCGACAGGATGCGTCGTGCTCGCCGTCGACATCGCCGAGGGGCCGCGGTGGACCCTGAACTTTGCAGGCGCCACGCTCTTCGACAAAGAGGTGCTCGCCGACCAGATGCCGTTCTACGAGTCGGGCTACGTCGACGAGGAGGAGATTCGTCGCGCGGCGCGCGCGATCGAGAGCCTGTACGAGACGCGTGGCTACCCGTTTGCCCGGGTGCGCGGCAAGGAGAGCCGCCGCGATCGACTCGATCGCGTCATCGACTTCGAGATCGACGAAGGCCCGCAGCTCGAAATCGCGAAGCTCGTCTTCCACGGCAACAAGCACGTCGACGAGGAGGTCCTCACCGTCAACCTCGGCACACGCCCATTCGGCTTGTTCGAGACCGGCGGATACCTGCAGACCGACCAGCTGCTCGCGGACTTCACCAAGATCGAAGACGTCTACCGCAAGCGCGGGTTCCTCACCGCGGTCGTCGAGCGGTTCGAAGTCACGGTGCTAGACAAGCGCAGCGCGATGAACGTGCACATCTACATCAACGAGGGCCCCCGAACGATCGTCGAGCGCGTGGACGTGGACGGAAACCGCGTGCTGACGGACCCGGCGCTGCTGCGTGGGCTCTCGATGCAGCGCGGACGACCGTTCGTACCCGTGGAGCTCAAGGGCGACCTGACCCGCCTGCTGCAGAAGTACTCCGAACTCGGGTATCCGCTCACGAAAGTCACGACGCGCTGCCGGCTGCTCACCGGCGAAATCGTTCCCTGCGAGGCGCCACGCACCAAACGTGGGTGCGTGGCGCGCTCCCTCGACGAACTCGCCGGCCGCTGCGCGTGGGAAGAGAACGGACCGCGGCGCTTCGTGTGCAATCGAAAACAGACCACCCCCGAGTGTACCGCGGCGGGAGGGGTCGATCGGGACGAAGTCCAGGTGGTGCACGGCGTCGTCGAGGGGCCGCGCGTCAAGGTCGGGGCTGTGCTTCTGAAGGGCAATTTCGACACCTCGAGCGCCGTCATCTACCGCGAGGTCCCCCTCAAGCGGGACTCGTTGCTCGATACGCAGCGCGTCATCGAGGGACAAGGTAACCTGCGCTCACTCAACCTGTTCGACTCCGTGAGCATCGAAACCGTCGGACTCGATGATGGCGTCAAGGACGCCGACGAGACTGTCGCAGCCTTGCTGATCAACGTCGAGGAGAGCCGGACGCGCGACATCGACCTGAAGTTCGGCGTCGAGCTTCGCGACCTGTTCTCGGAGAGTCGCCAATTCCTCATCACCGGTGAGGCCGAGTACAACGACCGCAATCTCGCCGGCCGCGGATTCGGCATCAAGCCGCGGCTCATCTCCGCCGTCGATACGCTCGATGTGGCGCGACTCGCCCAGGGGGCCGCGCTCAGCCAGTCCGCCGCCAGCGATACCACGAGCGTCGACTACGTGGTCGGCACCGAGATCGTGTTCAGCAATCCGCGGTTCCTGAAGTCCGCGTTCGGGATCGACAAGCTCTTCGCGACGCTCGCCCCGTTCTACATCATCGACCTCGTCGGAGTGATCAACCGCCAGGTCCTACGCGAGGAAGGCGGCGTTCGCGTGGAGTTCCGCAAGGAGCTGAGCGAGATTCTGAAGCGCCTCTTCCTCAAGCTCGGCGTCGAAGTAAAGTCGATCGCGTCGTTTCAGAAGGGGGGCCCGATCATCGACGGTGAACGCCTGTTCTCGCCGCGACGCACGATCGGCAAGTTGACCCCGGAGCTCGCCCTGGACCGCCGCGACAGCCCCTTGAACCCGACGCGCGGCTTC
>JBFIHF010000156.1:0-14273 GCA_041601915.1 Bradymonadaceae bacterium | reverse complement strand
TCTCGTTCTCGTTCTCGTTCTCGTTCTCGTTCTCGTTCTCGTTCTCGTTCTCGTGCTCGTTCTCGTTCTCGTGCTCGTCGCTCGTCGCTCGTCGCTCGTCGCTCGTCGCTCGTCGCTCGTCGCTCAGCGCCTTGATCCGAACTGGCTTTCTGGGAGAATCGCCGCCTCAAGCACGAGGGTCGACGATGAAGAAGCTCGCATTCAGCTGTATTGCGCTGGCCTGCCTGGCGGCTTGCAGTGACACCTTGAACGACGCGGAGCCGTGGTCGGTCTCCGAAGCGACGCCGAACAACGTCGAGTCACCGACACCGCCCGACACGACCGATACGCCACCGCCCAGCGACACCGATGTGCCGCCCCCTCCAGATGTCGACGTCGAGCCGATGGACACGGCGCTCAGCGGGAACTGGATCCAGTCGATGATCGGCAATTGCATCGACATCGAAAACTGGCTGGTGTTCGGGCCCGCGGGGGCGATGGAGCACATCGTGGCGGACCGCAACGCCTGCTACACGCACCACCTGCTGCTCGGGAGCGGCGAGTGGTCGAGCTCGGCGAACGAACTCGAGTACGAGTGGCAAGCCGAAGATCGGTGGGAGCGACGGCTGATGACCTACATGCTGACGGACGACGGGCAGACGCTGCAGACGGCAGCCTACGTTCGCGACGGGGACGCGTTCGTGCGCGTCGACGAGCGGGAGGGTTCGATGGAGCCCTATTACAGCCACGCGGTGCGCGTCGAAGTGACGTTCGACGAGCCGCTCGCCGCCGAAGGCTGCCACATGGCCGTGTCGATAAACGCCGAGATCGACCTGGGCGCCAACGCCGCACCGCTGGTGGCTGAGGAGCTGTTTCGCTTCGATTGCGAGAAGACTGTGCAGGAGTCCGGGCGGCTGGTCGTTGCGGCACCGGGCAACGTGGGTGACCGCTGGATCGAGGAGTTTCGCCGCCGCGGGATCTGGGACCGGTACGAGCCGGTGATGGGCGAGCTGCTGTATCGCAGTTTTCGGCCGGGGCTGAGCTTCGAGAGCGCCGAGGCGACGGTCGCCTTCACGCCGGGCGTCTATGAAGGCGCGTGGCGGCGGACGGTCAGTGAGCCTGCGCGGACCATGCAGGAGCTCGAGGAGCGGCTTTAGCCGGGCGGGTTGCTCTCGGCCAGCGCGAGGCGGGGTGCTTGGCGCTGCGCGGGATGGGGCCGGGGCGTGAGGGCGGGTCTTAGTTTGAAGGTGACCAGCGGACCAGGAGACCAGCGGACCAGCGGACCAGCGGAACAGTTGGAGGGCTAGAACTCTTCGAGGGAGAAGGTGTGGGTGACGCGGACTTCGGTCGCGACCTTGGCGCAGTTCTGCTCGGCGGGGGCGAACGTCCACTGGCGGAATGCCTTTGTGGCGAGCTCGTCGAAGCCGTGACCGGCCTCCTTGATGAGGCGCACGTTGGTGACGCGGCCCGACTCGCTGACGGTCACCATCGCGATCACGATCCCGTCCAGGCGCCTCCGTCGGGCCTCGAGCGGATAGTCGTCCTGGCTGGACTTCACGCTGCGCTTGATGCGCGCGGGCTTGTCCTTGCACTTGCGCTGCTGAACGACCGGCTTCGTGGGCACGGTGCCCTGGGTCGTCTTGATGCCGACTTTCGACTTCGGGTCGACGTAGGTCTTGCTGATCTTGCCCGATGAGATGCCCTGGCCCACCTTCACCGCGAAGTCGCCGCCATCGGCGGTCGACTCCATCGTGAGCCCTTCGAGGTCGATCGGCGTCGCCTCGGGCTCGGGCTCGGGCTCCGGTTCGGGCTCCGGCTGGGCCTCGGGCTCGGGCTCCGGCTCCTTCTCGACCTTGACCGGCTCGGGCTCGGGCTCGGGTTCCGGCTCCGGCTCGGGTTCCGGCTCCGGCTCTGGCTCTGGCTCGACCTCCGGCTCCGGCTCGGGCTCCGGCTCGTCGACGACGATCATCTCGATGACGTCGGACTCGGGTTCTTCGATGGGGGCGAACGACAACAGCGGCGCTACGATCCAGATGCCACCCGCCGCGATCACGTGCGCGAGCAGGGCGCCGATCAGCAGCAGTGTTCCTGTGCCCAGCCGTTGCGTGAACGAGCGCGGTGGCCGGACGAGCGGGTCTTGGATGTCGATCGGTTCGGGCACGCCGTCTCGCTTAGAACTTCTCTTTGCGCACGATATTGAGCGCGAATTTCTCGATGCCGTTGATCTTGATCGTGTCGATCAGGTCCACGACTCGCTCGTACTCGACCTTCTTGTCGGCCGCGATAATCGCGCGGATCTCGGGGTTCTTGGCCTTCTCGGCTTTCGCCCAGTCGCCGATCTGCGTCAACGTCTTGGACTCGCCGTTGAGGAAGAAGTTCCCGTCGGCATCGATCTGCAGGGCGACGGTCTCCTTCATCTCGGACTGTCCACTGGCCGCTTTGGGCAAGTCGACGTCGATCTGCGCTTTGACGATGTAGCTCGTCGTGACCATGAAGATAATGAGCAACACCAACGTGATGTCGACGAGCGGCGTCATGTTGATGTCGGCGATCATGTCGTCATCGTCGTTGGAACTAAAGCCCCCCATCTTCGCTCCCGCGGCGCAAGTAGCTGAGAATCGTACGTCCGAGCAGGTCCGTCTGCGCCACGGACCTCTTCATGCGCGTCCGACAGAGGTTGAAGGCGATGACAGCCGGGATCGCGACCATGAGGCCGACGCCGGTGGCGACGAGCGCCTCGGAGATCGCCGCCATCACCAGTCGCGCCGCCTCCTCGCTGCCCTCGGCGAGGTTCGCGAAGGCGCCGATGATGCCGAGGACGGTGCCGAAGAGGCCGATGAACGGCGCGTTGTTGCCGATCGTTCCGAGCACGACGAGGCCCCGCTCGTAGCGGTTCTTTTCCGTCGCCAGCGCGCCAGACAGTAGGTCCTCGACGGCTTCGGGACCGCGCTCGTGCTGCCGCAACCCGAACAGGCCGACGCGCGCTTCCATGCTGTCGTTGTCCTTGAGCAGCTCCGCGGCCGCCTTGAAGTCTTTGGCTTCGAGGAGTTCGCCGAGCTTGAGGCGCAACTCATCGATTCGCACGTTGCGCGCGCCATAGAAGATCGCTCGCTCGACGGCGACGATGCCGGTGAGGAGGCTCATCGCGACGAGCAACCACATCACCCATTCGGCGCCGATGAGTGCAAATTGAAGAAACAGCTTGGTCAGCATGGTCAGCCTTCAGGCGGGGTCCGACGTGAACATCTTTAACGCTCGTTAAACTCCCGATCAAGCTCACCGTGTCCGGTGCGCCTATGATGGGGGCGGCGTGCTGCCGGCCACGATGATGTGGAAGTCCGCGGCGAGCACGATGTCTCCCGCGGGATTCACGATAATGTTGTGGGCGCCGCCGCCACGGTCCACCGCAATTAGCGTGCAATCATAGTCTTCCTTGAGCGCCCGCATCGCCTCGACGACGTTCTTCCCCACCAGCTGCTTGGGCACCGGTCGCTTGAAGAACTGATGGCCGCGCTTGGCGGTGAGCAGCTCGTCGAGGACCGAGACGATGCCGCGGTTGCGAACCACCGAGGCCATGATGTTGCCGACGTACTCGTCGCTGACGATCACTTCTTCGACGCCGACGCGGCGCAGGCTGGTCTCGTTGTCGCGGTTGTGCAGCTGAACACTGGTGTAGATCTCGGGGTGCAACTTCTCGATGAGCATCGCGGCGAGCACGGTCCGCGCGTCGCGGTCCTGCAGGGTTCGACCCTCTTTGGAGTCGTCGGCGAGCAGGATCGCGACGTTGGCGCGCTCGACGCCGGCCTGTCGCAGCACCTCGAGGCGCGTGTAGTCGCCGGCGATGAAGAAGACGCGCTGTTCGTGGCGTTTGAACAGCGAGAGCTCCTCGACCTCCGGATTCTCGGCCACGATGACGAAGTGCTCGTATTGCGAGGAGTGCAGCAGCTCGTCGATGACGAGCTCGCCGGCGCGATTCCAGCCGCAGATGACCACGTGGTTCGATATCTCGTCGATTTCCATACTCCTGAACTTGATGCTTCGCAGGGAGTCGACCATGACGGCCGACACCGTACCAGTGAAGATGGCGAAGACCGTGAGTCCCCCCATCATGAGCGCGGCGGTGATGACGCGGCCGAATTCGGTGACCGGGGTGCCGCCGATCGGCTCGCCACCGATCAGCGTGAGCAGCGCAAACCACAACGCGTCGCCGATGTTCGCAAACTGCGGATTGACGCGGCCTTCGGCAAATCGAATCGACAGCGCCCCCATCAGCACGGCGACGAAGATCGAGAACGTGATGAGCACGTACTCCAACCGCATGAAGCTCGCGCGCCCGGAGAAGAACCGCAGGTGCCGGCTGACGATGAGGCCCACGCGGAACAGGCGCAGCAGCCTCAATACGCGCAGGATGCGGAAGCCGCGCATCAACGGCAGCACCGCGATGATGTCGATCCAGAAGCGCCGGAAGAAGCGCATCTTGCGCCGCTCGGCGAGGAACCGCAGCGTCAGCTCGATCACAAACAGCCACGTGATGGCGTTGTTCGCGGTCTCCAGCGCGGCAAAATGCGGCCACGTGTGCGGGAGGCTCGCCTCCATCAGCACGAACACGACCGATATGATGATCATCACCGCGACGACCATTTCGGTCGCGATGTGATTCATGAAGGCGGCGAGTTGGTCGCGCGGTGTACGTTGCTGGACTAGACGTTCCATCTGAACTGCGGAATCTTCGCACTCTGGTATGCTGTTTGGCGCATCGAGAACGCGCAGGTTCACTCAACTGGACACACAAGGCAAGGCGACCATGTCTCATCCCGCGCACCCCCCAGAGGAATCGTCCAATCACTCGGCCAACCTCGCCGTCGGTCTGTGCCTGCTGATCGCGCTGGGCGCGTTTGCAGTGATCGTCGCGAAGGCGCCGACGGTGGGAACGGTGACCGACGAGAGCTTCGCGATCGTGCCGCCGCAGGTGGACGCGGAGCGCCTCGCCGCGGACCGCGCGAAGCACTATGGCGCGGTCGACTTCGACGCGATCGCGAAGCCGCTGGCGGAGCTGGAGAAGTCGGTGCGCGCCGCGAACAACCTGCAGTTCGGCGCTCTGGATGCGCAGGGGGCCCATGACCTGCAGATCATGACGCTGCACCAGGCCAACGATGTGATCACGAAGTCGGGGATCGAAGGGTTCATCCCGAGCGGGGCCAACATGTACAAGGCCTGTGCCGCCGAGTTCGAGAAGTTGCTCGCCGCGGTGCGGTCCCAGAAGTTGACGGCGGATCAGGCGGAGAAGGATCCGGGCGACGAGTTCGCGGAGTACCGCTCGCAGTGCGGTAACGCGTTCGGGCCGCTGGTCAAGTCCGGGGTCATCAAAGCGTCCGGCGAATGGAGCGACCCGGTGTCGGGGCCGCTGGTGTTCGACATCATGAACCGGTTTCGGTGGGCCACGGTCCTCGACATGCGGCTTCCGCCGTCCCAGCAACTGTCCCCCTACGAGTACGAGGTCCTCACGCGATGGCGGGCATCGATCCGCGCGGTCCCGGTCGCAAAGCGCCTCGAATGGGTGGTCGCCGCGGGCCGCGAGCTCCCGAGTTTCCCGCAGCATGAGCTGATCGGGGCCTTGCTGCTGGAGAAGGGCGATGGCGTCGGCGCGCTCGGTGCCTACGAGGAAGCGTGCAAATTGCGACGCACGGATCTGCTGCTGCAGCGCAAGTGCGAGTTCCTCCGAGGCAGGATGGCTGCGGTGCGCGGCGAACACTGAACAGAGTTTCACCGCAAACTTGTGCACTACTCAAGTGTGCAGTAGAGTCAGTTCATCACCGCCATGGAGTGGCCATGAACGACCGCCTGAACAACCCCTTCTCCGACCGTCGCCTCGACGTCCGCACGATCGACTCTATCCTCGACCGCAGCGAGCGCCGCCGTTCCAACCGCGTCGCCGAGTTTCCGCCGGACTTTCTGCACGGTGAAGCGACGCTCGACGAGCTGTACGACGCCTTCGGTGAAGAGTGGGTCGAGAGCGCGGCGTTCGTGCAGTACCACGCGACGCCGACCGGCACGCCGGTCGCGATCAGCGTGGCGACGTTCACGGATTGGTTTCTGACCGTGGAACACCTCGCGGTCGATGATCACGAATCGCTCGATGCGGGTTCGCTGCAGCGGTGGCTTCGCAGCCGTCTCGTGGACCGTTCCGTGGTGGTCGAGTTGCAGACGACGCCGACGGAGCCGCTGGACTTCGCGGCCTCGCGTTGGATCGATGTGCACTGCCCCGTGCACCGTTTGATCGAGTTGGAGCGCACGTTCCTGCGCGTGCATCGCGATGGGTGTCACGACTGGGTCGTGAGCGCGCAAACGAACCTGCTGTCGCTGATCACGCTGTGTGCGCGGTTGGGCACCGAACGCGTGAATTGACGGCGGCCAGCAACTCGCGTACCCATGCCCCGCTGAAGGGTACGTGATATGGCCGATGAAACCACATTCCGCGCAGGGTCCGTCGCACTGATTGGGCAACCGAACGTCGGCAAATCGACGCTCATGAACAACATGCTGGGGACCAAGATCGCGATCACGACGTCGAAGCCGCAGACGACGCGCAATCGCATCCTGGGCATCCGCACCTATGACAACGGCCAGATCTGCTTCGTCGACACCCCGGGTGTGCATGCATCCACGAAGCGTCTCAACCGCGCGATGGTTCGTGAGGCGATCGCCGCGCTCGCCGACGTCGACGTGGCATGCCACGTGCTCGACGCCGCGGCGCTGGTGGGCATCTCCGAGCGCGGCGACGACCCGTGGGAGAACGAGCAGCTCGTGCTGTCGTATCTGCGCGAGGTCGACGCCCCCGTGATCGCGGTGCTCAACAAGGTCGATACGATCAAGCCGAAAGAGAAGCTGCTGCCGATTCTGGCGGCGCTCGGCGAGCTGGATGTCTACGCCTCGATCGTCCCCGTGAGTGCCCTGAAGGGCAAGAACATCGACCAACTGGTCACGGTGTTGCTCGCGACGCTGCCCGAAGGAGACGCGCTGTTTCCCGAGGACATGCTCACCGACCGCGCGGAGCAGTTCCTCGCCGCGGAGTTCGTGCGTGAAGCGGTGATGGAGCAGACGCGCAAGGAGATCCCGTACTCGGTGGCGATCGAGATCGAGCGGTTCTTCGATCGCGGCCACATCATCGAGATCTCGGCCGTGATTCACGTCGAACGCCAGTCCCAGAAGGGCATCATCATCGGCGACCAGGGGACCCGCATCCGCGCGATCGGCATCGCCGCCCGCGCCGAACTCGAGACGTTCTTTCAAACGCAGGTTCACCTCGAGACGTTTGTCCGCGTGGAATCCGAGTGGTCGGAGAATCCCCGGGCCTTGAATCGATTCGGATACGAAGAATGAAGCGGTACATCATCGCGATCGTCGGGCGGCCCAACGTGGGCAAGTCTCGCCTGTTCAACCGTCTGACGGAGTCGCAGAAGGCGATTGTGCACGACTACGAGGGCGTGACGCGGGACCGGCAATACGGCGACGCGGAATGGTTCGGGCGTCACTACACCGTCATCGATACCGGCGGCTTCGTGCCGGATACCGCGGAGACGATGCTGTCGCAGATGCGTGATCAGGCGCAGCTCGCGATGGACGAGGCCGATGTCATCGTGTTCCTCATGGACGGACGCGCCGGCTTCACGGAGTCGGACCGCGAGATCGCGACGATGTTGCGCGAAGCGGAGCGGCCGGTGGTGTACGCCGTCAACAAGGTCGACTCCTGGGATCGTCGCGAAGAGGTGCTCGCGGACTTCTACAACCTCGGGGTCCCGTTGTTTCCGGTCAGCGCGGAGCATGGCAACGGCCTCGACGCGATGATGGACGACCTCACGAAGGACTTCGTCGTCGTCCCGTTCGATGAGTGGGAGAACGACGACCACAGCGGCGTGACGCAAGTCGCCGTCGTGGGTAAGCCCAACGCCGGCAAGAGCTCCACCGTGAACCAGATCCTCGGCGAGGAGCGCCTGCTCACGAGCGATATTCCGGGGACGACGCGCGACTCGATCGATACGCGGGTCAAGCACGAGGGGCGCGACTACCTGTTCATCGACACCGCGGGCTTGCGCAAGAAGTCGAGCATCTCGCATCGGCTCGAGGAGTTCTCGGTCGTCGCCGCGATTCGCGCGATCGATCGTGCGGATGTCGCGGTGCTGGTGCTCGACGCGACGGAAGGCATCACGTCTCAGGACAAGAAGATCGCGGCGGTGGCCGCGCGTCGGGGGTGTGCGTGTGTGGTCCTCGTGAACAAGTGGGACCTCGTCGAGAAAGATGACACGACGGCCGGCGAGTTCGTGAAGGAGTTCCGTCACCAACTGCCGTTCCTGGCCTGGGCGCCGCTGTTGTTCGCGTCGGCGAAGACCGGCCAGCGCCTGCACAAGATTTTCGAGTTCATCGACAACGCGAATGAGCAGTACACGCGCCGGGTCAAGACCGCGGAGCTCAACCGGTTCATCGAGATCACGACGACGCGTCACTCGCCGCCGATTCATCGCAACAGGAAGGTGAAGTTCTACTACGCGTCGCAGGTTGCGACGCGACCGCCGACGTTCGCGTTCGTGGTGAACAAGCCCGATGGCGTCGCCCCCGCGTATCGCCGCTTTTTAGAGAATCAGATTCGGGCCGAGTACGGCTTCGAAGGGACGCCGATTCGGTCGGTCGTCCGGGCGCGAAAGGGCCACGAGCGCACCGGAGAGCGCTAGTCGGCGCAGATCAATCGTCGCTATCGTCGTCGGCGCGGCCGCCAGGCATGAAGTCATCGGAGCCGGGGAACTGCATGATCGTCTCGCGAGAGATCTCCCACGCCTTCTGCACCAGCCATGACATCGAGCGGTCCTGCCGCAGGGACTCCTTGCGGATCTCCTCGAGATAGTCTTCGGGGAAGTAGAGACTCTGTTTACGCTTATCGCTCGCCATTGACGTCCTTTGGTTGGCCCAGACCGTTAGTCACGTGGAAACAGGGATACGTGTAGGGCGGTGTAGTCGTCAACCCGTCAGATGTCCTCGGCGGAACTCTTAATCCGTCTTCGCCGGTTCTGGACGACGATCTCATCCTCGTCCTCCTCGACGATGCCTCGGCATCGCCCGCCTCGGACGACTCCGCACCCCAAGGGCACTTCTTCGCGAGCAAAGCTCGCTCAGGGCGCCTCGTCGCCCAGTCCTCGCCGAATACGGATCAACACTTCCGCCGAGGACATCTACTCGGGTTTCGCAGGCGGCTTGTGGCGGGTGCGGGGCTTCACGGTCGGCGGAACCGAATCCTGCTGGGGCTGCAGGTTCTTGATGTCGGGACGGACCTTGAGGTCGATGTTGCGGCGCATCTGCTTGAGCATCTCCGGGGTGACGACGGGGCGCTTGAGGTCGATCGCGGCCGTGATCTCGCCGATACCGAACTTGTCGACCTGGTGAAAGTCGCCGTGCGGCGCCGTGGACCACGCGTAAGCCCACGTCGTGCCCTCCTGAGGGCGGTCGAAGCGGTAGAAGTTCAGTGCCCAGGCGTCGCCGATCTCCGGTTGACGCGCCTGCAGCCCCGGGATCTTGTCGAGCGGCATGCGCAGCTCCACGGACCACGACTGATCCTGGTCGGAGCTGTCGTTGGCCGTTCCGTTCACGTGTGCGGCGCTCTCGAGGCCTTCGAGGTTCCAGGCCTTGGCGGCGGCGATCTGATCGTTGCGCGATCCTTCGCCGGTCCCCAGACGCACGGGGAAGCGGGCGTCGAAGATCGTGTTGAGGGGCGTGATCTGCAGCTCGAGGTAATCTTTGGCGTCGCCATCGGGGTCGAGGAAGATCTCGAACACCTCTTCGGTCCAGGTCTTGTCGTCGCGCTCGCTGAGCTTGCCCCACACGTGCTTGTCATCCATGTGGGCGGCGATCACGAGCGACTTCTCGGTGATGAAGGCCTTGACCCAGGTGGTTTGTGGTTCGGCGTTGCCGAACGGCGTGAGCCGGATCGGCGGGATCTTGGACCAGAGTTCCTCGTCGATCTTGCCATCGATGACGAGTCCGCTGGCGTCCTCTTCGGTCGCCGTACGAACGCCGTACTTGGGCTTTTCGGCCGGCGCCGCGGTGGTTTTGCCGCCGGGGCCACGCACCATGAGCGTGGGGCCGATGACGCGTGGTTGCGGCTCAGAGGTCTTCGGGACGTCGTTGACCAACGGGAGGCGTTTCTCCCCGCGGAAGAAACCGATGTAGGGCGTCGCTTTCCCTACCGGGAACTTGGCGCCGATGGCGACCTCTTGCACGTCCTTGATGATCTGCCCCTTCTTCCAGCGTGCGGTCTCGTACATGTTGCGCACCGGCACATGGTCGAGATTCTGTCGGAAGGGTTTCGCCGCGGACTCGAAGTGAACGAACACTTTCCAGTTCTCGGCGACATCGTCGAGCGCCTTCCAGTACCAGGTGAAGGTGGCCTTCTTGCCAGCCTCGATCGGCTCGTCGACATCAAACCCGATCAGCTCGATCTGGTTGTTGAAGTTCGCGCCGACCTTGAACTTGGGTTCGGGCGCGGTGTCGAGGATGAACTGCTTGACCTCGTTCCACTGGTCCTGCGTGAGCACGGTGGTCGGCTGCTCGACCTCCTGACAGGCGACGAGAACCAAGAACGGAGCGATGAGGAAGAGGCGAGTTTGAGTCATGGCGGTTCGTCTCGGCGGAAAATCGGGTGCTACAGGGCCCCGAAAGTACCCGCGCGCCGCTACGGTACGCAAGCGCGCTGGCCCGCGTAGCCACAAATTGGTATGAGGACGGCGCGATTGGAAGGAGATCTGATGCTCGAGAACGTTCGACGAATTCATATGTTGGGGATTGGCGGAATCGGCGTCTCGGGGGTGGCACGCATCCTCGCCTCGCGCGGTTTCGAGGTCACGGGGTCCGACGTTCGAGAGAGCTCGATCACGGAGGCGCTGCGCGCGGAGGGGTTGTCGGTCGTCATCGGCCACGCCCCACAGAACGTGGACGGCGCCGATCTGGTGGTGCTCTCGACCGCGATCCCGGACACGAACGTCGAGCTGATTGCGGCGCGTGAGAAGGGGATCCCGATCGAGCACCGGTCGGTGGTGCTCAACGAGCTGTTGCGCGGGTACCGCTCGATTGGCGTGACCGGTACACACGGCAAGGGCACCGTGTCGTCGATGATCGCGTGGATCATGGACCAGGCGGGCTTGAACCCCGGCTTCATCATCGGCGGGATGCTGAACAACTTCGGGACCAACGCGCGAGCCGGTGGCGGCGAGTGGATGGTCGTCGAGGTCGACGAGAGCGACGGCACGCATCGAAACATCGATACCGACTACGTCGTCTGCAACTTCCTCGAGCTCGACCACCTGAACTACTACGACGACCTCGATGACATCATCGAGAACATGGTCCGATATCTGGAGGAGAACGTGCGTCTCAAGGAGGCGTTCGTCAATCTGGACTGCCAGGGGAATCGCGAGATGGTCGCGCGTGTGGCGATGCGCCCCACGGGCTACTCCATGGAGCATCGGTCGGAGTTCCACGGAAAGTTCGAAAGCCCGCAGCAGCTGCCGATGAAGTTCGAGGCGTCGCGTCGGGGGGAGCTGCTCGGTGAATGCGAATTGAACCTGCCGGGCCTCTACAACTCCGTGAACGCGATGGGGGCGCTCGCGGTGTGTCACCGGATCGGGATCGACTTCAACGTCATCCGAGACGCGCTCGCGTCGTACACCGGCATGGAGAATCGCTTCACGATCGTGCGCGGCGGCGGCGTGACGCTGGTCAAAGACTACAACAGCCATCCCACCTGCATGCGCAAGGTGCTGGAGTCGGCGCAGGACCTCGTGGACGGGCGGATCTTCACGGTCTTCAAGCCGTACCGCTACACGCTGATCAAGTACTTGCAGCACGAGTACGGCACGGCGTTCAAGGGCAGCGACGAGGTCATCATCACCAAGATGTACGCAGCCGAGGAAGACCCGATTCCCGGGATCACGACGCACACCGTGGTGGACCGGATCCGGGAGAACGGCCTGTCGGTGACCTACATCGAGGATCAGACAAAGATCACGGCGCATCTGCACAGCGTGGTGCGGCCTGGCGACAAGGTGATCTTCTTCGGCGGCGACGACTTCTTCCAGATGGCGGATGTGTTCGCGGCGGAGCTCGCCGTCAACGCCGCGAAGACGGCGGCCGACCCCGCGCAGCCTTACGTCGCGGGTCCCCTCGTCGTGGACGAGCCGCTGTGAGAGGCCGCGCGCTCGGTTATGACCAGTATGCAGTCTGGGGGCTGGGTCGCAGCGGGATCGCCGCCGCGAACCTCCTCGTGCGGCGCGGGAAGTCGGTCGTCGCGACAGATCCGGGCAAGGCCACGCGGCCGGCGGCGCTGGCCGCGGAGGTCGAGTTCCTTCCCGGTGCCAATGCCGTCGCCGGGGCGGAGATCGTGATCGTCTCGCCGGGCCTCAAGCCGAGCAACCCGGCGTTCGCCGGTGTCGGCGTGCCGGTGATCTCGGAGATCGAGCTCGGCTGGGCCGCGAACGACGTGCCCTACGTGGGCATCACCGGGACGGACGGCAAGACGACGACCACGGAACTCGCCGCGCACTTCTTTGCCCACGCGGGACATCGAACAGTCGCGGCCGGCAACATCGGCATCCCGCTCTCCGAGGTCGCCGACGACGAACTCGACGTGATCGTGGCCGAGGTCTCCGCGTTCCAGCTGTGGACGACGCAGGACTTCTTCATCGAGACGGGCGCATTCACGAACGTCGCGCCCGACCACCTGGACTACTTCGACACGTGGACGGAGTACGTCGCGGCGAAGCACCGCATGATCCTGAAGAGCGGCGGGGCGACGGTCGCGTTCAACTGGGATGACCCGATCGTGCAGGAGTGGGGGAGGGTGCATGGTGGGCCGACCATCGCGTATTCGACGGCGGGCGAGCCCGACGCGGAGGTCGAAAACTGGTGGTACGACCGTGGGGCTCAGGCGATCCGCGTCGACGGCGTCGCGGCGTTCGATACCCGAGCGTTCGAGGCTACGGGGTTTTACGGGCTGCACAATTTCGCGAACTTCATGGCCGCCGCGTCGATGGCGCACGCCCGCGGGGTCGCGCTCGAGGTCGTGGCCGATGCGATGGCGTCGTTCAAGGTCGGCGGTCACCGCGTAGAGTTCTGCGGTGAAGTCGACGGCGTGGCGTTCTACGACGACTCGAAGGCGACCAACGCGCACGCCGCGATCGCGGGAATCCTCGCGCTGCCGACGATTCGGCCCCCCGGCGAGGGTCTGGTCGTGATTGCGGGCGGAGTGGACAAAGGTATCGCGCTCGACGAGTTAGCCGAGCTGCTGGCCGAGCGCGCCCGGCGCGTCATCTTGATCGGGGAGATTCGAGAGCGCTTTGCCGAGGCCCTTCGCGCGGCGAACTACAGCGACTTCGAGTTTGCCGAGTCGATGCCGGAGGCGGTCGATCGCGCCTTCACGTCCGCGAAGCCGGGCGCTGCGGTGCTGCTGAGTCCCGCGTGTTCGAGCTTCGACATGTTCGAGAGCTACGCGCAACGCGGCGACCTGTTTCAAGCCGCGGTGTCGGCGCTCGGCGCGGCACGCTAGCGGGGCATCGTCGACGAGCGACGACGCAGCCATCGTCGCGGCTGTTTCCTCAGGCGCGCCATGCAAAAACCACCAGTCACCTAGAGTTCGTCCACTTCCACGAGCGTCTGGCCTTCCTCTACCGCGTCGCCTTCTTTCACGAGGATCTTGGTCACCACGCAGTCGAACTCGGCGCTGATTGGCATCTCCATTTTCATGGACTCCAAGATGACGAAGTCGTCGTCCTCTTCGACCTCGTCGCCCACGGCGACCTCAATCTTCCAGACAGTCCCGGTGATGTGGGCCTTGATCTCTTCAGACATGTTGTTCCTTTGAAGGCGTGCGGGCGCGTTTTATCGCCCCCTTTCATGAGCGTCAACGCGGGACTTGTGAGCTTTCGTGGGGCAGAGTTCTAGATCGGGTTTCGCCGGAGTCCGAGTGTCGCTCGTGCCCGGCGGTTGCTTCCCTGTCGCCAGGGTCTAGCACGCTGCGGGAAAACTCGCGTCGGCGTCTGGGCGGCTCGCCGGCGCGACGTCTTCGTCGCCTTCACCCCAAGAGTACTTCTTCGCAGGCAAGCCTGCTCAGGGCGCGCTCGACGATGCTACAGCATCGCCTCACTGCGACGACTTCGACCTCCCACCGGCGCATCCGCCCAGAAAACCTGACGAATCGAGCCGCGTGGAGGACGAGGAGGCGTGACGACGCGATGCTTCAGCATCGTGGAGGAGCG
>JBFIHF010000155.1:0-14322 GCA_041601915.1 Bradymonadaceae bacterium | reverse complement strand
CCCGCCCCCGGCGACGCCGACGCGCGGCGACCACGGGTCCCAGATGGACCGTGGCGACCTCGTCTCGGGACGCCAGGTCGATATGGTGTCGGCGTTGCGCCAAGACCGCCAGCGCAACGAATCCTTGCAGGAGGGCGTCTCGAAGCTCGGCTTGCCGGGATGGCCGTCCAAACGCAACCAGCCGCTGGACCCGATCCCCGCGATGGTGCCCAAGAATCTCGAGATCGATCGCGCCGAGTTTCAACGCGAGCACCTCAACGTCACCAGTGGATCGGTCGCCTCCGAGATCATCATCGAACGCGCGCTGCAGGCGCTGATGCTCGAGGTCACCTCGGGCACCGCCGCCACGCCGCTGTACGATAATGTCGGGCTCACGCAGCTCGAGATCGCTCTGTGGGACGGCGCACTCTCGCGCATGCGTGCGATTCCGCCCATCTATCTGGCCGACGTACGGGACACGGACGCGCGCACGCTCGCGATCGGTTCATTTCTGGGCGCCTGTATCGTGAAGCCCGGCGTCGCGACATGGTCGTTCGAGCCGAACCCGGCCGACGCGGCCGTCGAGACGACGCAGGGCGACCTACACCCCTTCAAGACCGCCGCAGCATGGGTCGCCGCGGACGACAAAGACGAGGTCGTGCTGGAAGAGTTTCTGGGCGAAGCGAGGCTGCTCGCCAACTTGACCTCGAAGTTCAACGCGCGGCACGACCCGACGGCCGGTCTGCAAGGCACGGCGCTGGCGATGAAGCTGTCGGAGCTCTGGCTGGGCTTTCGCCGACACCCGCTGAGCACGCGGCGCACCGACGTCACGGAAGCCATTCGACCCCTCAACCTCCTCGACGACCTCATCTTCTTCGCCCTCGACGCCGAGTTCGCGCCCCCCGTCGGGGCGATCGCGCAGTCCGGTGAAGTCGCGATCGCGTACGTTCGGGCGACCGGCGAGTTCCTCGTGCTGACCAGCCGGAAGCATTTCGCACGGGCCGTCGGCATTCTATGCGGCGATCTGACGGCTGCACACACCTCGACGATCTTGAACATGTTCAGCGGCTTTCATCGCCGAAACGCGAAGGTCTCGGCGACAGCCGACACCACCACGATGCACTCGAAACGCGACGCGAAGATCTTGCAATTCACGGCCCAGATCGGCGGGAAGTCCCGCGAGTA
Source organism: Bradymonadaceae bacterium (assembly GCA_041601915.1). Taxonomy (GTDB): domain Bacteria; phylum Myxococcota_A; class Bradymonadia; order Bradymonadales; family Bradymonadaceae; genus JBFIHF01. The sequence continues at coordinate 13,158 of JBFIHF010000155.1, read as the reverse complement.
CGCCCTTGTGCACCAGCCGGGGGCGGCGGTGCCCTGGCGATTGCTCGAGGTTTAGCGTGGCCCCGACGTTCGAGCAGTACCTCAACATTCGATCCGCGACCGCGCCGACGTTCCGCCGCGATGGCGCGCGCATGGCGTTCCTCAGCGACATCAGCGGCACCGCGCAACTGTGGACGGTCGACGGACCGCTGCTGTGGCCGGAGCAGCTGACGTTCTTCGAGGGGCGGCTCATGTTCGCCGAGTACAGCCCCACGGAGTCGATCCTGGCGTTTGGGCGCGACGTCGAAGGCGACGAGAATCAGCTCGTCTACCTCATCTCGGACGAGGGCGGGACCGCGCAGCCCATCAGCGTGCAGACCGCCAAACACATCTGGGGTGGGTGGAGCCCAGACGGCGCGAAGATGGCGTGGTCGCACAACGGGCGAAACGGGCGCGACTTCGACGTCTACGTGTACGACCTCGCCGCCGGGACCGAGGAGATGATCGTGCAGGCCGACGGCTACATGTGGGTCTCGGCGTGGTTTCCGGACGGCACCGGCTTGTTCGTCAGCACGGCGGCGAGCAACGCGAACAGCGACGTATTGCGGGCTCCGTTCGACGGCTCGCCGCCGGTGCTGTTGACCGAACATGTCGGCAACATCGTGCACGTGAACATCACCCCGCTCTCCGACGGCTCGCGGTGCCTGCTCGCCACCAATGGTGGCGGCGAGTTTCTCAACGTCGCCGAGCTCGACCTGTCGACGCATGCCATCACGGAGCTGGATCCCACGGCGCACTGGGACGTCGAATCCCTCGCATTATCCGATGACGAGCGATGGCTCGTCACCGTGCGCAACGACGATGGCTACTCGTCCGTACGCGTCACCGACCGCCAGACGCGCAACGCTCGAACCCTCGCCAGCTTGCCGCCGGGCGTCGTCAGCGGCGCAACGTTCATCCCGGACAGCTCCCAGATCGCGCTGACGCTGAGCGGCGTCGCGGACGCGACCGACATCTGGGTCGTCGACGTGTCCAAGGACAGCGCGCAGCGATGGACGCGCAGCTCACTGGGGGGAGTCCCACGCAATTCGCTCGTAGCGCCGCGGCCCATCACCTACACCAGCTTTGATGGGCTCGAGGTGCCGGCGTTGTTCTGGTGCCCGCCCGGCGAGGGTCCCTTCCCCGTCGTGATCGAGATTCACGGCGGTCCCGAGGGGCAGCGGCGGCCCAACCTCACATCGACGGCACAGTACTATCTGCAGCGCGGTATCGCGACGCTCGCTCCGAACGTGCGGGGCTCGAACGGCTACGGCAAGACCTACATGGCGCTCGACGACGTCCGAAAACGCATGCATTCGGTCGCCGACATCCAGGCCGCGCACGCGTGGCTCACGACGCACGGAGGCGCCGATCCGGACCGCATCGCGCTGTACGGTGGGTCCTACGGTGGGTTCATGGTGCTCAGCGCGATGGTGACCTACCCCGACCTGTGGGCCGCAGGCGTCGATATTGTCGGCATCGCGAACTTCGTGACGTTCCTCGAGAACACCTCCGAGTACCGCCGACATCTGCGCGAGTCGGAGTACGGCACCCTCAAAGACGATCGCGACTTCCTGCTCGACATCTCGCCGCTGACGCACATCCACAAGATCGCGGCGCCGCTCATGGTGATCCACGGTCGCAACGACCCGCGCGTCCCGGTCTCCGAAGCCGAACAGGTCGTCGACGCATGCCGCGCGAAGGGACTCCCGGTGGAGTGCATCATCTACGACGATGAAGGCCACGGCCTCGCGAAGCGCAAGAACCGGCTCGATGCCAGTCCGCGTGTGCTGGCGTTCTTGGTCGAGCACCTGCGGCTCGATGCGGCGCTAGCGTAGCGGCTTGACCTGCATCGGCTGTCGCTCGCTGCGGCAGTCCGGGTCAGACTCCGAACACTTGTCGCGCACCGCCGCGGCCATCTCATCGCGTTTGTACGCGGAGAACGCGTCGGCGGCCAACTTGACCCAGGCCGGATCGGCGCCTTGAATCTTGCGCAAGGCGAGCATCTGATTCCGCAACAGGTGCGGGTCGCGGGGTTCGAGGAGGAGGCCCGCCCGGGCCGCATCGTACGCCGTTCGGCTGTCCCCGACGCTGCCCGCAGAGATCGCGAGTGCGCGCCACACCCGGTCGTCATCGACGAGCTTCGAGGCCTTCAGGAACCACATCTTGGCCTCTTCGTTGTGGAACGTGCGCTGATGCACGCCACCGCGGGCAAAGTGGATCGACGCCTGCTCGCCCACGAGCTCCTCGGCGAGCGCCCACTGGTCCATCGCGTCCTGGATGCGCCCCTGCGCGCCGGCCGCGACGCCGCGGGCGAAGTGGATGCGCGCGCGGTCGGTCTTGTCCGCGTCGGCACCCAGCGCCTCGAACGCGCGCTCGAACGCGTCAATCGCCTCGGGAAGGTTCTCCTGCACGTTGTGCAACAGCCCGAGCCCACGCTCGTAGTGACGACGCCAGGTCGGCAACGAATCGGAGCGCGTGTCATCGCCCAGCGTGGCCCATGCCGAGCCGACTTCCACGATCGGCTGCACGATGCAGGGGTCGACCTTTCGCTTCGTGTACTTCTCCGTGTACCTCGCGAACTCTTGGCCTCGCTCGGTCTTGAACTCGTCGCATGCTTGCGTGCGCAGCGGTTCGTGTACCCGGCGATGGCGCAGACGCGCGGTCACCTTGAACGGCAGCGGCGGCGCGGGGTCCGGCACCTGCCACGTGTAGCGGGCCACGAGCGCATCGCGCGGCGAGATCGAGTAGTCACTCACCGCCGCGCGGAACGAACGCACGCGGTGACGCTTCACGATTTCGCCCTCGTCGCTGGCGAGCACCGCGCGCAGAACCATCGCCGAGGTATCGGCCCCCGACTCTTCGTGCTCGGTCCCCGCGGCGGCGACTTGCTTGCCCTTCCCGTCGGTCACCTGGACCTCGATCCATGTGTCGCGAAGGTCGAGTGCGCCGCCGGGAAACTGGTGGCCCGTGGCTTCGTTGAACACGACGACGTCGGCCCAAAACGTCTGCCCCGGTTTCACGGCCTTGGGCGGATCGGCAATCCGCACGTCACCGACCCCGACCGCGCCGACGTGCATCGTCACAGCGCCTTGGATCATCTTCGTGACCGCCTCCATCTGCGCTTCGGAGCCGATCGCAGCCGCAAACGTCGCGTGGCCACCCGCAAATCGGTGCGAGGAGAGCTGTCGATCGCCAAACTTGGGCATGTGGCACGACGTGCAGCTGGTCTCCTCGACCCCGGAGTCGATGCGTGTCGCGTTGCTGCCGCCGTAGCGTGAGTTCTTGTATGGCGTGATCTCGTTGACGCCCGCGATGACGACGTCGTGTCCGGTGGCCGGCGACAGAAAGCCGCGGTGGCACGACATGCACAGTTCATTGGTACGAAGCACCGGCTTGCCGACCCGGGCGAGATGCTTCTCGAGGCTCTGCGCGTCCCCCGGCGTTGGAATCGGGATCGGCGCGGTGGACAGCACATGACTTGCATTGCCATCCACGGTCGCCTCGACGATCCCGTGGCAGTGCGTGCAGGTGACGCCCATATGTGCGCGCCGGTCCTTGGGCGAGATCGGTTGGGTAATCGAGCCGTCGAAGGTCATCGACGGGTCGTGGCACCCCGAACAGAACTGGGCCTTATCGGCGCCGGCGTCCTTGACGAACGAGTCGAAGGACACCCGAAAGAAGGGATTCGCCAACGACGCAAACGCGTGCACGCTGTCCTGCCACTGGTCCGCGATCTCGGCATGGCACCGCGAGCAGAGATCAACTTCGGTGTGCAGATCGACGTCGTAGTGTTCCTCGGGCACCGTGCGCGCGAGCGTCGGCCCGAACTTCGCGGGCTCGGATGGAATCCGCGGAGCCTCCAGCGCGCCCGCCTGCGCCGCGGTGGCTGGGGGCGCGGTATCCGGCGCAATCTTGACCGGTGCCGGCTTGTCGCACGACGCGGTCGCGACGATCAGAGTGAAAACGGCGAGCGCTCGGGCGCCCGCCGTTCGTCCTGTTTGCACGGTGTGATTCATTAAAGTGCTAGCTCTGGCGGCGGCGGCGCCAGCCGAAGCCGACGAGTCCGAGGAGGGCGAAGATGCCCGCACCGCCGATTGTAGAGCCGGGGCTCGCTGCGGAGCAAGCACCGGGCTCGCTCTTCGTGCCACCCTCGGGCTGCCCGGCAATGACGCCGATCTCGGGGATGTCTTCGGTCACGAGTTGCTCGACCGGCTTGCGGGAGCCCGTCCCGAAGACGTCTCCACCGGAGGTGTTGGGGCTCGGGTTCGACGTCACGGGAGGCGGCCCCCACGGGTTGTCGCTGTTGGGATCGGCGCCCCAGATGCCGAACTGCGGGTCAGCGCATGCGACGCCGTCATCCCAGCGGTGGCGAATGATGTAGCGGGCCTGGAAGTTGTTCCACTCCGAGGGCGTCGCGCCCTCTTCCAAGACGCCGGCTTCGGTGAGGTGCTCCCGCCCGCCCACGATCGGATTGGCGGCGCGGAAGACCAGATCTTCGCCCACTTCGTCTTTGGCGAACTGCACGTGGATCCGCGTAATGACCCAGCTCCAGTAGTCGCCGTCCCCAATCACGTCCACGCCGAGCGTCTCGAGGTCCTCGGGCTGCAGCGTCACAGGCCCGGGGCACGGGTCGCAGCCACCAGCTGGCCAGGAGTACTCGGTCACGGCGGACCCGGGATGCTCCTGCAGCGTGCGGCTGAACAGCGCCTCGTAGAAGCCGCCGAAGTCGTTGCGCACGTCGTCGACGACCTCGATGTTGGTCGGGATCGTCACGTTCGGCATGTTGGCGACTTCGTAGCGCTGATCGCGGCCCAGAATGTAGGCCATCAGGTCCTGCTTGCCCGCCGAGTTGATCATGCCGAGGCGGATCGGCAACGTGAACGTCGGGGAGTCGTAGTGGAACCGCAACGGCGACAGGACCGCTTTGCCGTTCTCGTACTTGACCTCGTTGACGTCGACCTTGGCGACGAAGAAGTACATGTCGGACTGCACGTACGGCTCGAAGTAGGGCGCGGCGTTGGCGGGGATGTTGTAGTTGTTCTGGGCCAGCCAGGTCTCCAGCGACGTCGAGTCTTCGGTGCTGAGCACCACGATCTCGTATTCGCCGACCTTGAACTGCGCTTCGACCGTCACATTGCCTGGGTCACCGTCCGCCTCGGCGTTGTTGCCCCCGCCCGCGCTCGGCGACGCGAAGTCGTCGTACTGTTGATATGGCTGGCAGGGGTCTTGTTCCCAGTACTCGACGAGGCGAGGACTGGTGAGGGTGTCGACCTTGTCGAAGATCGCTTTGTCGAGGGTGCGGACGTCGGCTTCCATCAGTACCTGGGGCACCGGGACGACCATCGCGAAGTTCTCCAGCGGGCCGTCATAGCGGTTCTGCATCGAGAGCACGGTCTTGGTGCCGTCACGCAGCATCACGACCTGGGTCGCGTCGTTGAACATCTCTGCGCCGGCACCGCCGACGTAGAAGCCGCAGAACGCACTCGCGGAGGCAGGGACGACCAGCGCCGCCGCCGCCGCGATCAAGCCCGCGAGCCATCTGTTTTGGGTCTCGAGATTCATGTCTGATCCTGGTTGGTCTTGAGTGTTTGATGAACATCACCGCTGTTCGCAACAACCATGCCACGGGCGGGGTGGGCGACCCGCTCACGTGGTGCCGCGGGCAACGACGATCCGGCGCGCCCGGCGGGCTCAGAAATCTGAGAGCCGCCGCGAGGCCAAGCCAAAAATTCGTGGTGTGAGCGTGGGCGGCCGCGTGTTGATCCGTGAGGCGAACGTGCTAAACGTACCCCAACCGCTACAGGAGCACCGATGAGACGCGACCGCGAGTTTCTCAAAGACGTGCCGTTCACGAACCACGAGTACGCGAGCATCGTGCAGACCGACTACCCCGGTGCGCATGATCAGGCGTATCGCGCTCGGGTGGCCGCGCTCATCGATCAGTCCGAGGCGGCGTGGCCGTTCATCCCACGCTACGAGTACAACGAGCACGAAAACGGGACCTGGGCCCGGGTGTCCGACATGGTCGTTCGCCTGCAGGATCAGTACTCCTGCCGCGCGTTCCTCGAAGGGCGCGACGCCCTCGCCCTGGACCACCACGTGGTTCCTCAGCTCGACGACGTCTCCGCGAAGATGGAGGAGGCGACGGGCTTTCTGCTGGCGCCCGTGGGCGGGCTGCTCGAGCAAGGCGAGTTTCTGTCGATGCTGGCGCAGCGCGTCATGCGGTGCACGCCGTATGTGCGGCACCACGCGTTTCCGTTCTTCACCCCCGAACCCGACATCCTCCACGAGCTTCGCGGTCACGCGCCGATGTTCATGCACGCGCCGTTCGCGGAGATGTCCGTCGGGATCGGGCTCGCCGCCAAGGCCGCGGTGGAGGCCGGGAACACGGAGCTGCTCGACCTGATCGGCCTCTTCTACTGGTACACCGTGGAGTACGGCCTCATCATCGAGGACGGCGAACTGAAGGTCTTCGGCGCCGGCAACAATGGCGGGATTCAGGACCTGTTGCGGTCCGTCGACCCGACGGTCGAGAAGCGCCCGTTCAGCATCGAAGCGATCCGCGAACTCACGATCGACTACGACGCACCCCAGGAGCTGTTCTTCGTCGCGGAGTCCTACGAACAGGTCGCCGAACTGGCCCACGAACTCTCGAAGTGGGCGTGACGAATGGCTAGAAGAGACGAGATGTGGAACGCGCTGGGCACCGATGTCGATCTGCTGATCATCGGTGGCGGGATCAACGGCGCGGGCATCGCACGCGACGCGGCCCGGCGCGGCTTGTCGGTCGCGCTGGTCGAGATGAAGGACCTCGCCTACGGCACGAGCTCGCGCTCGTCGAAACTGGTGCACGGCGGTCTGCGTTACCTGGAGCAGCTGGAGTTCAGCCTCGTCTTTGAGTCGGTCAGCGAACGACGAATCTTGCTCGATATCGCCCCCCATCTGGTGAACCCGCTCGGCTTCCTGTTTCCGGTGTTCGACTCGTCGCGACGCGGGATGCGCGAAGTCTCCGTCGGGATGTGGCTGTATGAAGGGCTGTCGCTGTTTCGCTCGCCCAAACGCCACCGCAAGTTGAAGCCCGCGGAAGTGAAGGTCGAGGAACCGGCGCTGCGCACCGACAACGTCCGCGGGGCATCGCTGTTCTACGACTGCTCGACGGATGACGCGCGACTCACACTCGAGTCCGCGATCGATGCCGCGAAACATGGCGCGACGATTTCGACATGGTCCAAAGCGGTCTCGTTTCTCAAAGACGAGGGCGGCCGCGTCATCGGCGCTGTCGTCAAAGACGCGTTCTCCGGCGACCTCAAGGAGGTCAACGCGCGCTGTGTGGTCAACGCGACCGGCCCGTGGACCGACCGGACGATCGCGATGAGTCACGAAGTCTCGAGCCCGCTGTTGCGCCCGACCAAGGGCGTGCACATCGTGCTCGACCGCGCCAAAGTTCCGGTCATGAACGCGGTGACGTGTTTCCACCCCGTCGATCGACGGGTGTTGTTCGCGATTCCGTGGGGAGACCGGACCTACCTGGGCACCACGGACACCGACTACGAAGGCGACCCCGGCGATGTCCGAGCGACGCTCGAGGACGTCGATTACCTGCTCGCGGCGTCGAACTACCACTTCCCGGATCACCAGGTGTCGCGCGATGACGTCATCTGCACGTGGGCGGGATTGCGCCCGTTGATCGCGCCCGACGGCGGTGACGACGTCTCCGAGTCCAAGGTCAGCCGCGAGCATCACATCCAGATCGGCCAAGACGGGCTCGTCACGATCGCAGGCGGAAAACTCACCACCTACCGCCGCATGTCCGCCGAGGTCGTGGACACCGTCGTCAACATGCTGCGCCTGCAAGCGGCGCTGCCGGAGACGCTGAGCGAATCGCGTACCGACATTCACCCGCTGCCGGGCGCCGTCGGCTGGCCGCCGGACGACGATCACAGCCGCGTGGCTCGCGAAGTGCTCAGCGCGGCCGGGGATAACAACTTGCTCGCGGAGTCGGCGCTGCACCTCGCCAACAACTACGGGATGCTCGCGATCCAGATCGGCCGGACCATCCATCGACGTCCGGAGCTGGGCAAAGTGATGATTCCAGGTCGCTTCGAAGTCTGGGCGCAGCTGGAGTGGGCGATCGAAGAAGAGTTCGCGGCGACGGTCACCGACTTCATGATCCAGCGCACTCAGCTCTTCTACCGCGACTTTGACCAGGGGCTGGGCATCGTCGACGAGGTCGCGCGCCGGATGGGCGAGATGCTGGGCTGGGACGAGGCCGCCCGCACCGAGAGCATCGAGCGATACCGCCAAGATGTGGCGCTGTCGCGCGAATGGGCCGCACAGGCCTAGGCGATCGCGGCGAGACGCCGCGCGGCGCGGTGGACTTGCGGCCCGTCGTCGAGGCCACGCCACTGAGCCAGAGCATAGCTGAGGGCGCGCCGCTCACGGGCGGCATCGCCGGCACGTGAGGCGACGTCGGCCGCGATCTCGGCCAACCACGCGACGTCGCGTTCCACGATGCTGGACGCGTCGATCCGCGATGTCGCATCGAGCCACAGCTCGTCGGCGAGCGGCCAGGCCCCAAGTCCCGCGTGGCAGCACGACCGCGCCAGCGAGAAGAACGGACTCATCCAGCCCTGCCCTTGCACCACCATCGCGGGTTCGACCTCATCGATCATCGCGATCGCGCCAGACCAGTTGTTCGCGCCCACCTCCAGCAGTGCGGCGTTGGCGCGCACGAGCAGCGCATGCTTGCTGCCGCACAGGGTGTCGAGCTCCTCGGCCCGGCGGTAACACTCACGCGCCACGTCGACGTTGTCCTCAAATCGCTCAATCTCGCCGAGCGTCGTCCAACACCCGGCCTCGGCACCGCGGTGACCGAGCTCGCGACCGAGCTCGATCCCCATGTGGGCGATCTCACGAGACGCGTCGTAGTCGCCGGCCGCGAGGAACGTGAACGCGAGGCTGTTGATCGTGTTCAGCTCTCGCATATTGTCCCCACTCGTACGGTGGGTCTCGAGCGCAGCCGTCAGGTCACGTTCGGCCGAGGCGGTGTCGCCCTTGGCCTTGAACACCCACGCTCGACTCTCGAGCAGCACTGCGAGTTCGGCCGGATCGCCGAGCGCCTCAAAGGCCTCCCACGCGCGGCCGTAGTGCTCGAGTGCTTCCTCGAGCCGTCCCTGCGTCCCGGCCTCCTGGCCCAACTCGTGATGTGCGGTGCCGACCTGCCACGGCCAGCCGTTGGCGGTCGCCTCGGCCAGCAGCTCGGTCAGCGAATCGGTGTGCGTAGCTCCCTGCATGCGACGTCCGAGCATCGACTCGAACAGCCGCTGCTCGGAATGGTGCTCACCGTCCACAATCCCCGCGGCACGCAGCGCGACGCCGTGATGCTCAATCAGCTGTGTGGCCTCATGGTAGTCCCGGCTCGCGAAGCGATTCAGAATCGCGCGCTTCAGCGGCGCCAGCGCGGATGTCCAGCGCTCGGCGCGCAGGTAATGGGCCGCGCAGCGCTCCGCCACCGCATCCGGCGAGTCGATGTAGAGCTGACTGAGGGCCTCGCCGCATGCGCCATGGACATCGCGCCACCGACCGCCTTCGATGCTCAGCCGCTCCAGGCTCGCCGCCAGTAGGCGGTGGACGAATCGCCAGCCATCCGACTCCCGAATCACCATCCCGAGGTTGATGAGCGTGGGCAAGAGTTGCTCGTTCGGCATCGTGCCCGCCGCGCGACACACAGCCTCCCACTCGATGAGGCGCACCCCGCCACTCAGCGCGGCAGCGGCTTCGAGCGCCGCGAGCTGGTCGATGCCGCGATGACCGCCGCAGACGTGGGCGAGTCTGCGAACCCACAGCGTGTGCAGGTCGTCGGGCACGTCGGCGCCCTGCTTCAACACGAAGCCCTTTCGTGTCGCGAGCAATGCCCCCCGCTCGACCCAGTCACCGACGAGGTGCACCGCGAACAGCGGGTTGCCGCGCGTCGCCTTGCTCACCGTCTCGCACAGCTCGCGGTCGAGGCCGATGAGGCGGTGCACGAGTTCGGTCTGGTCGGCATCGGCCAGCGGCAAGATCTTCAGCTCATCGGCGGTTGTGCGGCCCAGTAGGCTCGCGAGCGTCGACTCCACCTCGGGCAGGTCGGAGGCCGCCTCGTCTTGGATCGTCAGCACGACGAGCGCGGGGAGCGACTTCTGCCCCGCGAGGTGCGCGGCGAGCGCAATCGACTCCAGGTCCCACTGCGCGTCGTCGAGCAGGAGCACCACCGAGCGCAGGCTCGCAACGCCCCGTACCAGCCGAGTCACGGCGCCGATGCGCTCGCCTTGCGATGCCCGCGGGAACTCCTCGGGAAGCACGATCGCGGCGAGCGCGGCGGCCTCGCCGTCCAGAAACTCGGCCGCGCCCTCGGGCCAGATGGCCCGCAAACAGACGGTGATGTGCGCGAGGAGTTCGGTCGGGTCGACGAGACCGTAGGTCACCAACGAGCGTTGCACGAGGTCACGCAAGCCCTGTGGACGACCGGTGGCGTGCGACGCCATGAGCACCGTCGCTCCGCCGACCTCGTCGGCGCGCTGGCAGACCCACTGCGCCATCCGACTCTTGCCGGCACCGGAAGCGCCCCGCAAAACGACCGCCCGGCAGATCCCGTCGTGCTCGATCAGGCGCAGGGCGGTCCAGATCGCGTCGCGCTCGGACTCCCGGCCCACAAACGGAACCTCGCGCAACCCGAACAAACCCAGCCCGAGGCCCGCGATCGCGGGTTCGTAGGCAATGTCCGGCCGGCGCCACGTCCGTGGCAGCCCCGGACGCGCGTCCAAGCGACTCAATGGCGCCGCTGCGCCATGTGCGGTCGACGCGCCGTCCAACGCCCGGGCATCGCCCGAGGCCAGCGCCCCGGAGCTCAGCCGAGACAGCGGTTGAGAGTAGCTCGGCACGACGATCGTGTCCGGGTACGTCATGTGGGTGAGCGGCTCGCCGGTCCCCGCCGATGGAGCGAGGAATTCGTCGGAGCGATCGGGGTCGGCGAGCTCGGCGGGCGACCCGAGCGCCATGAAGGCGAGCGCGGCATCCGCCGCGCGTTGAAAGCGGTCGCCGGGCTCCTTCTGCAACAGACGCGTGAGCCACGGCAGCAAACCGTCCGGCACGGCGATGCGCGGCTCGAACGCCGGAATCGGCGCCGTGAGCTGCATGAGCGCGAGGGCGTTCGACGAACCAGCCTGAAACGGCGGCGAGCCGGTCAACACCTGCCAGATCAGGCATCCGAGGGCGTACAGGTCCGTCGGCGGTCCGAATCGGCGCCACTCCGCGCGCAGCTGCTCGGGCGGGGTATAGGCGAAGGTGCCGATCGCGCGGTCCGATCCCGGCACACCGGTCTGCGCGTGCGCGATCCCGAAATCGGCGAGTTTGACGCGGACCCGCCCGTCGGCCGTGCTCGCGAGCAAGACGTTCGCGGGCTTGACGTCGCGGTGAATCAGACCCCGCGCGTGGGAGTACGCCAGCGCATCCAGGATCTGCAGTACGACGCGCCGGGCAGCGCCCCAACTGTTCAGACGCGTGCGATCCAGCGAGCCACGATCGGCGACCTCCATCACCAGATACGGACTACCGACCACGAACCGCCGATCGGGGGCCTGCTCGAGGACCCCGTAATCGAACACCCGCACGATACTGGGATGATTCAGGCGTGCCGCGGCCTGGACTTCCATGCGGAAGTCAGCACGGAAGCGCGCCTCGACGGCCCGCTCGTGCGTCATCACCTTGAGCGCCACGGACTGGTTCAGCGTGCGGTGGCGCGCGGCATAGACGTCCGCCATGCCGCCGCTGCCCAAGCGCTCCAACACATCGAAGGGTCCGATTCGGACGCTGACGTCAGTTTCCACGCACGCATTGTGCGGCGCCCCGCGCTCGCTGCCAAGGCCGATGAGCGGCCCGTCCGCTTGTGTTAGTCCATCAAATGTTGGACTATTGTTCCAGCACTTGTTGGAACAGAGGTTTTTCGATGCCGCTCCGCCAGCTCCTACCGAGTCGAGTGAAAGTCGCGCTGGGCTCCGCGAGCAACGACGCCCGGCATTTCGTACGCGCCCTCTCCGAGACTCGATTCAAGGGGGCCCGCGCACGCAGCGGCGCCAGCATCCCGCTGCAAGTCCCGCTCGCCCCGAAGCGCGTCGTGCTGCCAACGCCGGGCCGAACCGTCGCGAAAGGCGGGGTCGTCGAATTCGCGACCAGCGGCGTCACGCTTCAGCTGGGGCCCGACGAAACGATCCTCGAAGCCGGCCTGCGCAACGGCGTCGATCTGTTGTTCAGCTGCACCTTGGGCGGCTGCGGAGCCTGCATGCTCCAGATTCGCGAGGGCGAGGTCGACTACGACGATCCCGACGCGAACTGCCTCACCGACGAAGAAGTCCAGGAAGGAATCTGCCTCGCGTGCGTCGGACGCCCGCGCGGCCACGTGGTTTTGGAGGCCTAAATGCTCGCCCGCTTCGAACAAATGCTGGACCACGCCCCACTCGTCGTGCGGCGCAAGCTAGAGCCGATCCTCGAAGTCGTCACGATGCTGGGCGCGATTCAGAACCCCGCCGTCATGGCCGGAATGCTGCCCTCCTTCGGCCGCGGCTTCGTGCTGCGTCTGGGCGAGCTCGCCTCGTCGGACATGGTGTCCGGCCACGCCGCGCACTTCGATTGGACCTATGAATCGGACTTCCCGGAGATGCGCGTGCTCTACGAGCGCGCGAAGCGCAACCAGTGGGACGCCGCGCTCGATCTGGACTGGAGCATCGATGTCGACCCCTTGAACCCCGAGGTCCCGCTCGTACCGCTGATGTTCATCGACCCCGCCGTCGCCCGTCCATACGGCGTGATCCTGAACAAGGAGGAGCACATGCGGCTGCTCCACGACGCGACCTCCTGGATGCTGTCGCAGTTCCTGCACGGTGAGCAGGGAGCGCTGTATGCGGCGGCACAGGTCACGGAGTCGGTGCAGTGGCTCGACGGCAAGTTCTACGGCGCCTCGCAGGTCATGGACGAGGGCCGCCACGTCGAAGCGTTTCACCGTTACATCGACACGAAGCTCGAGAAGCTCTACGTCATCGACGACAACCTGTTTACGATCATCGACTCCCTGATGACCGATTCGCGCTGGGACATGAAGTTCCT
>JBFIHF010000154.1:0-14351 GCA_041601915.1 Bradymonadaceae bacterium | reverse complement strand
GCTCGTCGCTCGTCGCTCGTCGCTCGTCGCTCGTCGCTCGTCGCTCGTCGCTCGTCGCTCGTCGCTCGTCGGGCGGGACGGCGGTGAAGGACCGGTCGACTGGTTATCCGGCCGACCGGTGAGCCTCCCCTACTGCGCCTATGATGCGAAGCATCATGCCGACTCGGCGGAGCTTATTTTGCTCTTCGGTGGTGTCGCGAGCGACGAGGTTGAGTGCGGCGCAAAGCTCCGCAGCGGATCCGAGCGCGATGCGAAAGTGGTACGTGCGGCTCCGGCCGGCGCGGCCCTGGTCTTCGGCGATGTTGAGGACGATCGATTGGCCAGCGCGTCGCTTGATCACGCAGGTGCTTGTCATCCAGCGGATGCTCCGCAAGCCAGCGCACGACCTCGGCGAGCCGGTAGCAGTCGAGGCGTTCGTTCGAGGACGAGGCCAGTTCTCGAGCGAGTATTCGACTAGCGTGGGTCTTCGGTCGAGATGCCGACGATCTGATTCACGTTCATGATGACCGCGCGCGCCTCGCGGGGCGCGGTGTGGCCCATCGTGATCTTGCAATCGCGAAGCAGCAGGTAGCCGGTCTGTTTCGTGACGAAGTCGGACAGGCGGAGTCCTTCCCGCCACTCGAGGTCGCCGGTGATGACGCCGCCGCGAAAGAGGACGTGCACGCGGTCTTGCTGCGACGGGCTGATGGGGGCCTGCAGCATCTCGTCGGCCTCGGCCTTGGGGACCCAGAACACGACGGAGTCGCGCTGCAGCGCGAGGAACTCGACGGTCGTGTCGACTCCCACGATCGACGCGTTGGTGAGCTTGTAGAACTCATCGACGGAATCGAGCTGCTCGAGGACGAGCCCGCGCTCGAGGACGTGGGTGCTGGCGGTGATGAATCCCGCGGTCGTCAGAATCGTGCAGTCGACGACGCGCTGCGGCGGTTTGTAAGTCATGCGGGTACCTCAGGGAGTGGCAGCGTCACTACATACTACTCACGGCGCGATGTGGGAACCCACCGGCGCTACGGTGCCCACTGCGGGGGCACCAACGTGTTGGTGTTGACGATTGCCGCCCAGTCCTCGTCGGTGAGGCGTTCGAAGTTCTCCGTCACCGCCTCATAGTAGGTCGAGGCGAGCCCCACGTAAGCGCGCGGCCCTTCGCACGTCTCCACGGTCACGACCATCGCCTGCGCGTTGCCGGTGCCCACGTGCAACACGCGCCCGACTTCGACACCGGTCGCGTCCGTGGGCTGGGTATGCACGTCCGCGATCGTGGGGTCGAAGTCCATCTCGCCGGAACCGTAGAACAGCTGACCGTACCAGCCCTCGGCACCCAGCAGCGTCTCGTCACAGTTGTCGATCGTGGCGACGGCCTCGTTGATCCAGGCGAGGTCGTCCGCGCCGTGCGGCGTTCCAGCCTCTTGTGCGGTCGCCATCGCTTCGAGCCTGGTCGCTGCAGCCTCGAGCCGGTCGAAGTACTCGACGTAGTTCGAGCCATGCGGCGCCACGGCGAGCTGCCCACTGCGGGCGTAGTCCCCGATCGCGGCGAAGAACGCGGGGTTCGGCTCGACGTAAGCGTCGGGGTACTCGCAGGCGGCGCCCGTCGTGTACGACTGCTTGGCGTACAGGATCGTGTCGTGGCGCAGTTCCGCCCAGCTTGCGAGCTGCGTGTTCAGCAGTCGGCGGCCCCACGCCTCGGTCCCGGCGACCGACGCCGTCGGCGCCTGCGACGGCGACAGCGTGCGCAGCGCGCCGAGCCAGCCGTTGTACAGGTTCGCGCCCCAGAAGTCGGGTTCGTGGGCGTCGGCCAGCACCCGCATCGTGTTGAGCTGATGCTGGTAGTCGAAGTCGCGCAGTTCGGGCTCGAGCAGCGCGCCGGCCTGATCGTTGGCGAGCGCGGCGAATGCGACGTCGAGCGGGTTGGGCATCATGCGCTTCTGCTTGGTGCGGTCCCACACGACGTTCGAGAACACGTGCGAGTCGAGCACGTAGCGCTGGCTCATCAGCGCAAAGCTGTGGGACAGCGGCTTGGTGCTGTCGAGCCCGTTGATCATGTAGTGGCTGGCGATCCGCTGGCCGCCGAAGCCGTGCTTCTGGATCGCGGTCGAGATCGCGTCGTCGGAGAGTGTTTTGACGGCAGTCACGTTGTCGACGCCGAGCGCTTCCATCAGCTGCGGCACCTGCGTCACGACCAGCCCGTCCGGCTCGCCGACAAACGCGCCGACCGTGGTGTGGATGAGGTCGAACTGCGTCGTCGCGGTTTCGTCGAGCAAGTTGGCGAGCGCGAGCGTGTTGTAGAGCTGGCGTCGGCGCAGGATTAGCTGGTTCTCCTCGTTGGGCTCCAGCATTCGGAAGTCGATCCGCCCCAACCACATCATCGCGCGGAAGTAGCGCTCCAGTTCTTCGATGCCCGCGTAGTGGCCGCGCGGCTTGAACTGCGACCAGTCGACGCGCCGCTCCGCACCGAACAACGTCCGAAGTTCGCTGCCCTTGGCTTCGTTCGCCTTGTCGACGAGTTCGTCGATGAGGCGCTGATCCGCGCCCACCACCGCGGGCCGCGGCGTGGTGTTCGCCAGCGTGCCCGCCACAGCGAGGTAGATATCGAGATCGGTCTCCTGGTTGGCGGTCAGACCCTGGGCGTTCCCCTGCACGAGGCTCGCGCGCATCGCATCGATCAACGTCGTCAGGGCAGCGGTCAGTTTCTGGAGTTCGATGTCGCGCAGCATCGCGTCGTAGGACCGATGCATGGCGAACAGGATCGAATCCGCGCTGACGAACACCGGCAGGTCTTCCATGTAGATCGTGCTGTAGCCGTACACGAAGCTCGGGAAATGATGACCGGTGAGGACGAATCCGTCGGCGCCGAGCTTCGTGATCTCCGGTTCGCTGAGCGCAAACGACGACGTCGCGATGAGGTCGAGGTTCAGCGCGGAGATCGGATCGTAGTTGAGCGTCGCTTCGAACTGAGTGGGGTACGCGGCGGTGAAGTCGTCCACCGTCCACGCCTCGCTGAGCGCGATCTCGGCGAGCAGCGCCTGAGCGGCCGGAGAGGTCTGCGCGGCCACGGGCACCAGGGTGCCGGGCTCGAGGTCCTCGTTCGGCGACTGAGCATCGCAGCTGAGACCGGCGAGAACGAGGACGATGCTGGGGAGTATCCGTTTCATGCGACGAACGTAGTTCGATGCCTCACGCGATTCAACGGGCGGGTTGGACTCATGAAACTACGCTGGGTATGACGCATCCATCTCGGCAAGGAGGTCGTCATGGAGCGAGTAGAGTTTGAGGGTTCGCAGGGTTCGACGCTGTCGGCGCGGCTCGAGCTTCCACCCGGGCCCGTCAGGGCGTGTGCGTTGTTTGCGCACTGCTTCACGTGTTCCAAGAACGTGATTGCGACGACGCGGATCTCGAAGGCGTTGGCGCAGCGCGGGATCGCGGTGCTGCGCTTTGATTTCACGGGACTCGGGGAGAGCGAAGGTGAGTTTGCAGGTACGAACTTCTCGTCCAATGTCGCGGACCTCGTCGCGGCGGCTGACTATCTGCGCGAGCATTTCGAGGCTCCGTCGATTCTGGTCGGGCACAGCTTCGGTGGCGCGGCCGTGCTGCGCGCGGCGCACGACATCCCGGAGGTCAAAGCCGTGTCGACGATCGGCGCCCCGTTCGACCCCCAACACGTCTCCCACCTGCTCGGCGACGCGCTCGCCGATGTCGAAGCCGGGTCGACCTGTGAGGTCGAGATCGCAGGCCGCACGTTCGCGATCCAGCCGCAGTTTCTCGCCGACATCGCCAGTGCCGATGCGCCGACCTACATCGGGAAGTTGCGCAAGCCGTTGCTCGTCTTCCACGCCCCGCTGGATCAGATCGTCGGGATCGAGAATGCGAGTGAGATCTTCCGGGCCGCCAAGCACCCGAAGAGCTTCGTGTCGCTGGATCAGGCGGATCACCTCGTGTCGCGCCCCCAAGACGCCGAGTTCATCGCATCGGTGCTCGCCGCGTGGGCGGATCGCTATCTTCCGGCCGAAGAGCCCGTTGCGGATCTGCCCGAGGAGGACCGTCGTGTGATCGTTAAGGAGACGGGCACCGGTAAGTTCACCCAGAGCGTCAAGATGGGGCCACACGCGATCCTCGCCGACGAGCCCACGGACTATGGTGGCAACGATCGCGGCCCATCGCCTTACGAACTGCTGCTCGCGGCGCTGGGCGCCTGCACGTCGATGACGATGAAGATGTACGCCGACCGCAAGGGCTGGAAGATCGGCAAACTCGGCGTGGAGCTCGTGCACGAGAAGATCCACGCGAAGGACTGCGCGGACTGTGACGAGAGCGCGACGGGGCGCATTGATCGCATCGACCGCCGGTTGACGATCGAGGGTGATCTCGATGATGCGCAGCTTGAAAAGCTGATGGAGATTGCGGACAAGTGTCCCGTTCACCGCACACTCGAGGGCAAGCCCCACGTGGTGACACGCTGGAAGTAGTTGCTAAGCCACGGGTTTTGGATGGGTTCACGCGTCGTCCTGATTGACGGAAGTTCGCTGATTTTTCGAGCGTTCTTCGCGATCCCGTCGAGTTTCACGACGTCCGACGGTCTGCACACCAACGCCATCTATGGGTTCGCCCTGATGTTCCGGAAGATTCTGTCCGGCAAGATGCCCGAGTACGCGGCGATGGTGTTCGACGCGCCGGGCAAGACGTTCCGCGACGAACGCTACCCCGAGTACAAGGCGAACCGTCCCCGAATGGCGCCCGATCTCGCCGAGCAGCTTCCGTGGATCGATCGGGTCGTCGACGTGCACGACTTCCCCGTGCTGCGCGTGCCGGGCGTCGAGGCCGATGACGTGATCGGCACGCTGACGCGCCAGGCCGTCGCGGCGGGGCACGAGGTCCACATCATCTCATCGGACAAGGACTTCGCGCAGCTGATCACCGACCACGTCAAGATGGTCGATACGATGCGCGACATCACGTACGACCCCGAGCTGGTGCGCAAGAAGTGGGGTGTGCTGCCAAGTCAGATGCGCGATTACCTCGCGATTGTCGGCGATTCTTCGGACAACGTCCCGGGTGTGCCCGGGGTAGGGGAGAAGACGGTCAAAGAGCTGTTCGCCGAGTTCGGCGACCTCGCGACGATGCTCGAGCGGGAGGACCAGCTCACGGGACGGGCGAAGAACATCGCCAAACATCGGGATCTGGCGCTGCTGTCCCAGGAGCTGGTGACGATCGATCAGCACCTCGAGCTGGAGCTGTCGATCGAGGACTTGCGGATCACGCCGCCGGACCGGGCGCGGATCAATGCGCTGTACCGGGAGCTGGAGTTCAACTCGCTGCTCGCGGCCGAGGACCAGGATGGCATCGAGAGCATCGACACCGAGCGATTCGAGCTGATCACGTCGCTCGCCGAACTCGACGCGCTCCTCGTCGACCTCGCCGGCAAGCAGGTTGCGGTTCATCCGCTGTGCGAGCCGTGGGACTTCATGAGCGGGGGCCTCGTGGGGGTCGCGCTGGGCACCGGGCGTGGGAAGGCGTGGTACGTCCCGCTCTACGCGCCCACCGGTGGGCTGGGCAGCGCGGCGCTGAGAGGGCTGCGGCCGTTCCTCGAGGATCCGGCGCAGCCGAAGACCGTGCACGACCTCCGCGATACGTGGTGCCTGTTCAAGCGCCACGACGTCGACCTGCGCGGCGTGACGGCCGACGTGCAGCTGGCGTCGTTTCTCATCGATCCGACGAAGATCATCCCGCATCAGCTCGGTCAGATGACCAAAGAGTATCTGCAGCGCACGCTGAAGCCGCTCAAGCAGCTGACCGGTGGCGGGCAGACCCAACTCACGCTCGAAGATTGCGATGTGGCGGAGACCTCGGCCTGGGCGTGTCACGTTGCGGCGGCGGTGGCCGAGCTGCGCGATCCGGTGCTCGCGAAGCTCGACGACGAGGGGCGGACCCACTTGCTGTACGAGGTCGAGATGCCGCTGGCGTATGTGCTGGGCCAGATGCAGCTGGCTGGGGTACGGGTCGATCCAGTGGAGCTGGCGGCGATGGAGGCGGAGTTCACCGAACGTCGAGACCTGATCGCGGCGCAGATTTACGAAGCCGCGGGCGGCGAGTTCAACCTCAACTCCCCCAAGCAGCTCGGCGAGGTGTTGTTCGACAAGCTCGAACTGCCGGTCATCAAGCGCACCAAGACCGGCTATTCGACCGCAGCAGACGTGCTCGAGCGGCTCGCCGACGAGCACGAGATTCCGCGGCTGGTGTTGAGGTGGCGCAGCCTCGAGAAGCTCATCAACACGTACACGCGGGTGCTCGTGGAGTCGCGAAACCCCGACACGGGGCGGATCCACGCGACGTTTCAGCAGACGACGGGATCGTCGGGTCGGCTCATCACGACGAACCCCGACCTGCAGCGCACACCGATTCGCGGGGAGGACGGCAGCCGCATTCGCAGCGCGTTTGTGCCGCGCGACGGCTGGGTGTTCATCTCCGCGGACTGGAGCCAGATCGAGCTGCGGATGTTGGCGCATGTGAGCAAGGACCCGGCGCTGCTGGAGTCCTTTCGAGAAGGCATCGACCTGCATCGACGCACGGCGAGCACCCTGTTCGACGTGGCCCCCGAGGATGTCACGCCGGAGCAGCGCAACATGGGCAAGACGGTCAACTTCGCGACGATCTACGGGCAGGGCGCCACGGCGCTGGGACAGCAGCTCAAGATTACGCGCAGCGAGGCGAAGCGGCTCATCGAGCGCTACTTCGAGGCCTACGCGGGCGTGCGCACCTGGCTGGACGAGACCATCGCGCGGGCCCACGAGGTGGGCTACGTCGACACGTTGCTCGGTCGCCGTCGTTACATCCCCGAGCTCAAGTCGAACAACTTCTCCGACCGCGGCTACGGCGAGCGCGTGGCCGCGAACACCCCGATCCAGGGGTCCGCGGCGGACCTGTGCAAGCTCACGATGATCCAGATCGCGGAACGCATCGCGGCCGAGGATCTCGAGCTGGTCATGACGGTCCAGATCCACGACGAGCTGCTGTTCGAGTGCCCGCCGCATGATCTGGAGCGGTCCGTCGCGCTGATTCGAGACCGCATGGAGCACAGCTTCCCGCTCGAGGTCCCGTTGGTCGTCGACATCGGAACCGGCGCGAGCTGGGGTGAGGCGCACTGACAGCGCCCTCTGCGCGAATGAATGACGTTCGGGCCGTCGCAGTGTTGAAATCGAACGCGCGTTCCTCGATAGTCGCCCCATTCAGCGGATCTGTGCGAGGAACCTGATGATTCAGCTTTCGTTTCGGGTGTTGGTGTCGGTGATTGTGGCGTTGTCGACGATGACAGCGTGTGGGGGATGTGGGGATCCGGACGAGTCGGACACCGGAGTGGTCGACATGGGGGGCGACGTTGCCGTCGATGACGATGCGCCGAACAGCGATCCGAACAACGACCCCAACAACATCAACCCCGACGCCGATCCGGCGGACATGGGGTCCCCGGACTTGGGCCCCATGGACACCGACGGCGACGGGCTCCTCGATGGCGACGACAACTGTCCGGAGGTCCCCAATCCCGAACAGCTCGATCGCGACCGCGACGGCCTGGGCGACGAATGCGACCTTCTGCCCTACATCCACGATCCCAGCAATCCGGCCACGGTTCAGACGATCCGCGAGGACGAGGCCATGCAGCCGAACAACACGGCGGAGTCCGGACTGGCCTATGGCCTCGAGCTTCCGTTCATCGCGCGCGGCGTCGTCGGTGACGCAGAAACAGTGGGTGACCTCGACTACTACAGCTTCGAGGTCGACGCGCCGACCCATGTGCTGATGCGGCTGACGGCCGCGCCGGCGTTGTGGTCGGGAGCCGTGGTCCTCGGGATGGACCTCGCGAACCTCAACGTGTTCCGTGCCGAGATCGGCCCGGACGTCGGCGTGTCGAGCGATCGCGAGCTGTTCTTGCCGTTCCCCGGTCGCTACACCGTCGTGATGACGGACGCGCGGAACCTCATCGAGTCGCAAGCCGACGTCGGTGGCGGAGGCCTGCAGTACGTCCTCAGCATGACGGCGTTGCCGCTGCCGGCGCCGGAACTGCTGACGCTGCCCGCGGGGCCGATCACCAGCGAGTACGACGGGGTGATGCGCGTGTACGAGATCGACGTGGACGGCGTGAGCGGTCTGCGCGCGACGTCGACCGGCATCGCGGCCGACGAGAACTCGTTCGTGATTCCGGCGTTGACCCTCTACGACCCCGACGGCGACCAGGGCCTGGCGATCACGTCCATCAACCAGAGCGCGCAGACCCAGGTCGCGAGCGTGGGGATCAAACTCAAAGAGCGGCAGCGCATCTGGGTGATCGACGACTTCAGCCAGCACTTCGGTGGGACGAGCACTCGCATCGACGTGCGGTCGGCCGACCTGACAAAGGAGCCAGAAAGCCCGAACGCGCCGGCGGACACGCGGGATGCGGACGTGCCATGGCTGGAAGTCGGCGAGGGGATGGAGGCAGCGATCGGTCCAGTGCGCCCGGGCAACGTGGGGGATGAGGACTTCTTCCTGTTCTCGGCGAGACGCGGCCAGACGATTCGAATCACCGTGACGCCCAGCTCGGGCAGCTTGATCGAGCCGTTTGTGGAGCTCGCGTACTTCCCGGATCAGGTCGGCTTTCCGATCGTGATCCATGAGGCTGATGTGCAAGGCGCGAATCAACCGGCGGTCGTCGAGTACGTCATCACCGCCTACGTTGACGGCGAGCTCTCCGCCTACGTGCAGCACGCGCCGAACCGGTTTTCGGCGAGCCCCGTGGGCGGCCTGGCCTACGGCTACACCGTGACCGTGACGGAGGTGCAGCCTCCCGTCTCTGCGATCGCGACCGTGCCGGGGTCGACGACCGTCGAGTTCGAGCCGGGACGCATCGGTATCGCCAGTTTCTCCGCGACCGCGGGGCAGATTCTGACCGTCTCTGAAGACAGTGCACTGTTCACCGACATGCGCATCATCGACCGGTCGACGTGGCGGGTGCTCGCATCCGGGAACACCGCGCTCAGCTTCAGCCCGCTGGCCGACGCCGACTACTGGGTCGAGATACGTGATGTCATCGGGCGGGGCACGGCCGGCGTGCCCGCGACGATCTCGGTCGCTGAAGTGACACCGACGCCGATCGGCGCGCTTCCCGCCACAGCAGCCGGGATTCTCAACGTCGAGGCGCGGCAGCTGCATTCGTTCACGGGAGCCAGCGGCGACCGCATCGACATCCGCGTCTACTCGCCGAGTTTCTTCGCCGCGGTCGACTTGTACGACGCATCGTTCCAGCCCATCGGTGGGCGCACCTACGAAGACCGCCAGATCGTACTGCCCGCCGACGGCGAGTACATCGTTGGCGTCTCGTCATCGGGCGGGACGATCAACGACAGCTACAACTACGAGCTTGGGATCGCGAAGATCGCCCCCGCGCCGTCTGCGCTCCCGCTCAATGTCTCCGCGGTCTACAACAACCGCCCGTTTGCGCGGTGGTTCCAGATTCCCGTCGTGACCGGGACGGCCTACACCTCGTTTATCGACGCCGCAGAGCCGCAGTTTGCCGAGCGGATCACGCTGTTCGACGAGGACCTCGCGTTCGTGCGTTCGAGCGTTTCGGGCACGGCGCGCTGGATTGCGGACTACACCGGCTCGATCTGGCTCGCCGTCGAGGACGACAACAACGAGGGTGGCCCGACGTTCGACTACACGATGGCGTTCACGGAGCTGACGACGCAGTCGATCGCGGTCGCGCTTCCCACCGCCGGTCAGCTCGGGTCGGGGTCCGACGAGATGCTGCACACGTTCAACCTGGCCGCCGGGGCGATGCTGGACATCGAGGTCGTGCCGACCGGCGATTGGCGCCCGTCGATTCGGCTCGTGACCGGCGACACGTTGACGTCGCTGACCGAACCGACGGCGGTCGGTGGTCGGCTTCGCTATGCGGTATCGACGGCGGGCCCGTTCGGTGTCGCCGTGCGCTCCACGAACACCGCGCTGGCTGGGCCGCTGAACTACACGGTGACGCTGCGCCTCACCGAAGCGCTCGGCGCGTCCTTCGAGGTCGAACCGAACAACACGCTCGTCGAGGCGCAGGACCCCGGCGCGCTGCCGGTGGCGATGAACGGGGCGATCGCGGCGGCTGACCTCGACCGATTCCGCATCCCGTTGATCCGCGGCCAGCGCCTCTGGGCGTTGACGACGGACCGCAACGGCTTCGGCGTGAATCGATTCGATGCGCGGCTGTTCCTGTACGACGCCCTCGACATGCTCGTGACCAGCAACTCGTTCTCCGGCGAGGGCTTCATGCCGGCGATGTACGGCTATGAAGTCGCCAACTCCGGGGAGTATCAGGTCGCCTACGGCGCTCGTGCCGGTGGCAATGCCAACGGCGACTACACGCTGTATCTGGCGACGAGCGCCGCGACGCAGAGTGCGGAAGCGGAGCCGAACAACGACGTTAACACGGCGCAGGCGCTGGGAGCGCTGAATGGCGTCACGCGGATCAGCGCGACGGTCGACGTACTCGACCCGACCGACGTCTTCTCGCTGACGATCACCAAGAGCAACGCGCGCATCCGCGCGTCGCTCGAGAACGCGGCGCCGGGCCACGAGCTGCGCTTGCTCGACAGCACCGGCGCCCAGATCGTCGCGACGGGCGCCGTGGTTGCGCCTGCGATCGATCGAACCGGCCTCGCCGCGGGCACGTACTACGTCGAGCTGGGAGCCGGAACGGCGCTTGGCCCGGTCGACCTCATCGTCATCGCCGAGTGACGTGATCCTCGAGCTCGACTCAGCGTTTCGCGCCGTAGGTCTCGCGCAGTCCGATCTGGACGGCGTGGTGGCCGCGATGAGCGACCACGATTCGGGGGCGCTCGGGCTGGCCGCGTTTCGCGACCTCGCGCCGCTTGGGATCTACCCCGCTCGGGAGCTCGTACGGCACCCGGACTGGCTGATCGACATCGCGTTGGGGGCCGAGCGCGCGCGGGACGTCGCCGCGATGACGTCCGGGATCAACACGCTGCTCGCGGCCGATCGCCGGGCGGGCGACGATGCGCTGGCCCATCTGTACCGGGCGCTCCGGTACACCAAGCGCCGCGAATCGCTGCGGATCTTCCTGCGCGAAGTGCGCGGCGTGTCAATGCGCGAGACGACGGCCGAGTTCGCCGATCTCGCCGAGGCCTGCCTGCGCGCGTCGGTCCGTGAGGTCGCGGCGCTGCGCTTCGCGGGGTTTGACGAGCTGTTCGCGGTGCTCGGGATGGGCAAGCTCGGCGGTCGCGAGCTCAATCCGGGGTCCGACGTCGACCTCGTCTTCGTCTGCGACGACCGCGCGATGGTGGAGGACGAGTTGCGCGGCGAGCTCGCCGAGTTCGCCCGCGCGGTGGTGGACGCGATGGCGGCGCAGACTCGCGACGGGTACGTGTTTCGCGTCGACCTGCGGCTGCGCCCGGACGGGTCTCAGGGACCGATCGTGCTGCCGTGCGAAGCGACCGTTCAGTACTACCTGCAATATGGGCGGACGTGGGAGCGCAGCGCGATGATGAAGGCGCGGCCGATCGCGGGTAGCGATGAGCTGGGAGCCGCAGTTTCCGAGGGGATCGAGCCGTTCGTCTATCGGCGCTCGCTGGACTTCGGTGCGATCGAGGAGATCCGCGCGATGAAGGCGAAGATCGAAGCCAACGCGAGCCTCGACGCGGTCCATGGTCGTCCGGACGAGCCATCCGACGCCGCGCCCGACCCCGCGCAAGCGCCGCTGGGCGATCGACTCAAGAGTCGACTGCGCGGCGGTTCCCGCGCGCGGCCGCGCGTCGCCCCTGTCGCGCCGGTGGCTCCTCAGCCTGATCAGGACGCCGCCGGAGTGCTCGGCTGGGACGTCAAGATCGGCGTCGGGGGGATCCGCGAGATCGAGTTCTTCGTGCAGGCGCTGCAGCTCGTGCACAGCGGAGCGCAGCCACAGCTTCGGGTCCGCAACACGCTCGAAGCGCTCGATGCGCTGCTCTGGGCGGGGCTCATCACGGACGTCGACCACTCGTCGTTGACCGACGCCTACGATTTCCTGCGCCGCTTGGAGCATCGCGTGCAGATGGGCGAAGACCGCCAGACCCACCGGCTTCCGACGACGTGGGAAGGGTTCGACGCGTTGGCGACACAGCTCGGCCAATCGCGGGCCGCGTTCCAGGTGTCGATCGGTGCTCGGCGAGAAACGGTGCGGGGCATCTTCGATCGGCTGTTCGCGGTCGAGGAGCGTCGTGCGTCGGGTCCGACGCTGGAAGGTGACCAGCACGAGCTGCTCGACCTCGTGGTGCGTGCCGGCGGACCGCACTTGCACAGCGAGGGGACGCGGGCGGCGTTGGAAAAGCTCGGGTTCGGGCGTCCGCGCCAGGTGGCCGGACAACTGGAGGTCCTGCGGAGCAAGGCGTGGGGGCCGTTTCGCGAGGCCGCGTGGGGTGCGGATCTTGCGCTCGCGCGGCAGCTGGTCGGCGCGGCGGCCGCGGCGCCGGACCCCGATCAGGCGTTCAGTCTTCTGACGCGCTTTGCGCAGGCGGTTGGCGACCGCCCCGGCTACTGGACGATGCTGTCCGACAACCCCCACGCGACGCGACTTCTGCTGCAGGTCTTCGGGTCGTCGAGCTACTTCGGGTCCGCGCTCATCGCGGACCCCAACGTGTTCGAACGCCTGCTGTTCGTGGGCGCGGTCGCGGTCGAGAAGAGCGAGCAGCGGATGCGCGACGAGCTCGCCGCGCGGCTGGACGGTGTGAGCGATCCCGAACACCGCCTCGGCGTGATCCGCCGCTTTCATCGCGAGGAGACCCTGCGCGTCGGTCTGCACGAGACCGGTGGCGCCGCGCGCGTCGATCAGACCCTCGAGCAGCTGTCGATCTTGGCCGAGGTCGTCATCGGGCAGGTGCTCGACGAGGTGTACGAGCCGCTGCGCGTCCGCCGTCGTCGGCCCGGCTCCGTGCTGCCGCCGCTCGACGAGGTCGGCTTCTCCGTCGTCGCGATGGGCAAACTCGGCGGTCGGGAGCTGGGGTTCGGCAGCGACCTCGACGTGGTGTTCGTCTACGAGGAAGTGCGGCAGTGGAAGCTCGAGCACACGTTCTACGCGCGCCTCGCCCAGCGATTGATTCGCACGCTCACCACGACTGGGGTGGACGGCAAGCTGTACGAGGTCGACACGCGGTTGCGCCCGTCCGGCAACCGTGGGGCCCTCGTCGTCAGCGCCGACGCGTTTCGCGAGTACTACGAGGCCGGGGCGGGCCTGTGGGAACGCCAGGCGTTGATCCGCGCGCGCCCGATCTGCGGCCCGATCGCCTTGCGTGAGCGCGTCGCGACCACGCGGCGCGAGGTCGCGTTTGGCTCGGCGTTGGGCCCCGACGGGCTCGCCGAGGTCGCGCGGATGCGGGTGCGCATGACCGAGGCGCTGCACGTGCCGGGGACCCGGGACGTCAAATACGGTCCCGGTGGCATTGTGGATGTCGAGTTCGCGGTCCAGGCCGCCCAACTCAGCGCCACGGTTCAGTATGAGATCGGGGAGCCTTCGGCCCTGCTTCAGGGCATTGGCAGCCAGAGCACGCGGCGCGCACTCGACGCGTTGACTGGCTCACCGGCTCTGGGGCGCGACTATCTGTGGTTGTGCCGGCTGTTGGCACGACTCCGGATGGCCGGCAGTGCGGGGTCCAGTGTCATCCCCGACGATCCGACGGCGTTGCGCACCCTCGCGCGGCGAATGGCTCATCAGGGACACGGCGCCGCGGAGGCGTTTCTTGACGAATTCGACGCCGTTACAGCACGCACGCGTTCGTACTTTGACGGCGTGCTGGGCGGACGGTAGCCGAACCGATCGCCCTCTGCTTTGCCTAGTGCAGAACCTTTGTGGTAGCGATGGCCGGCAGCGTTTCAGCACCCCCACAGGAGCACCTCCGATGGCGATAACAGCCGATAAAATCTGGCTCGATGGTGAGATGATCGATTTTGCGGACGCCAAGATCCATATCCTGTCGCACACCCTGCATTATGGCCTCGGCGCGTTTGAGGGGATCCGCTGCTACCAGCGCGCAGACGGACGCAGCGCGATCTTCCGGCTCCGCGAGCACATCAAGCGATTGTTCGATACCTGCCACATCGTGACGATGAAGATCCCGTTCACGCGCGCGCAGATCGAGCAGGCCTGCATCGACACCGTCAAGGCGAACAACTTCAAAGACTGCTACATCCGGCCCGTCGTCTTCCTCGGCGACGGACAGATGGGGCTCGGCGCGCTGGGCAACCAGGTGCGCGTCGGCGTGATCTGCTGGGAGTGGGGCAGCTACCTGGGCGATGAAGGCCTGACCAAAGGCATCCGCGCCAAGGTCTCGAGCTTCAATCGCCACCACGTC
>JBFIHF010000153.1:0-14440 GCA_041601915.1 Bradymonadaceae bacterium | reverse complement strand
TCAGGGGACGTGGAGTCGGCGTGAAGAACTGGCGGATCAATCTCAATCTCGCGACGATCGTGCACCGACTGCTCGCTTCGCCGCGCGGATGCCACGTGGCGAGCCTGCAGTCCGAACTCGGGATCGCTCCTCGCACGTACCGAAAGTACCGACAGCTCCTGCGAGACGACTTCCAGCCCTTCATTCGACGCGACGGACGCACGGCGATCTTCGAGGTCGTCGAAGACGACGAACGCTTCCTCCGCCTGCGGCCCCTGCGAGAGCTGGGCGCGACGAGCCCGGACTTCGACGTGATGACTGCCGCGCTGCACCTCGCGACCTCGATGCTCTTTCAGACCGGCGATGCGGAGCTCACGCGCGGCGCTCATTGCATCATGTCCGAGTATCACGCGAGCCTCAAAGACCCCGACTTCACGCGACAATACGCGCTGCGCGAGGTCTCCCGGATGTTCCTCGCCGAGCGCCGCCCGTGCCGACCGACCCCCGCACTCGCTGAGATGATTCGCGGGATCGCAAACCGCCAGCGGCTGCGCGTCCAAATCGGCGGCTACGAACGAGTCATCGAGCCACTCAGCCTGATCCTGCGTCAGGAAGGCTTCGTGCTCGCCGCTCGAGACGGCGACGCCGCCATCGAAGTGGACGCGGCGACGGTCGAGGCAGCCGAACTGCTCGATGAGGCTTTCGAGTACCCGAGCGCGCTACGCTACCAACCGAACAAGCGCGGCTACTGAACTCCGCTACCGAATCGCCGCCCGGCATCCGGAAACTCGGCAAAGAACGCTTCGTTGAGCGCATCGTTGGAACGGTTGAACAGAGCCCCCCACGCCTCGGGCTCGGGGGCTGGGGCCGTCAGCCGAAACTCCGCGTGGACACGCGGTCCGCCGGGCCCGTGTACGGTCCGAAACACGGATTGCAGCACTCCGTGGTCCACCGGGCGCGCCAGTGCGACATTCACATTGAGCTGCTCGATGGGCGCCCCACCAACCACCGATCGGAGGCTCGGAATCATCGCGCCGAGGTCCGCATCGTCGGTCCAATCCGAGCCGCGGTGAAGCAAGTCGACCTTCGAGAGTTCGATCCCCTCGACGGTCGGGACGACATCCAGCGCATCGCGCAGAAACACCCGAAACCCGTCGAACTCGCGGTCGAACCGGTCGTGGATGCCGTGCGGTCCGGAGAAGCCGGGATAGGGACCGCCGCGTCGGCGCCAGTTGACGTAGAACCGATCGATCTGGACCTGGATCACGTACTCCTCGTCGCCCGCGATGAACCAGGTGCGCTGCAGGGGCACGTCGGAGACAATCCGCGAGGCGGGGTCCGCGAGCAGCGGGTGCACTTCGGAGCGCGGGTACCGATCGCGAATCCGCGCCCAGAACAGGCCGTGGTGCAGCGTATCGAACGCCGGGAGCGGTCGAAATCGGACCCCGCACACCACTTCCGCGATCGGGGGTCGCACGAGGGCGAGGGCTTCGGGTGACGACATGGCTTGAACTCCGGAGCGGGCGCGCAGCATAGGCGCGCCCGCAAACCAGGGTCAATGCGGGACCGTTCCACTGGCATCGACGAACGCGTTGGCCGTACACTGCCGCGATGAGGCTTCCGGCTGTCGGCGAGGTTTTCGAGGACCGCTACACGATCCGGGCGGCGCGCGCGGCCGGCAGCGCATCGATGGTGTACACGGCCGACGACGCGCAGGCGAACCTCGCCGTCACCCTTCAGATCCTCACCCCCGGTCCCGACGGGTACGAACCGGCGACATTCGCGCGGTTTGCCCGCGAAGTTCAAATTGTGTCGGCGCTCACCAGCCCACACACGGTGCGGCTGCTCGATGCGAGCCGCTCTGCGGCCGGGTTGATGTATGCGACGTTCGAGCACCTCGACGCCCCGGACTTGTTCGTGGCCCTGCAGCACGCCGGCCGCTTCCCGCGGCAGACCGTCCTTCAGATCGTGCGCCAGATCCTGATCGCGCTGCGCGAGGCGCATGACGCAGGGCTGCTGCACCGCGACGTCACGCCACAGAGCGTGCATGTCGTCGAGGCGCCGCCCGGCACGTTCAACGTCAAGCTGCTCGACTTCGGCGTCGCACGACACGCCGACCACTCCCACCCCCACGCGACCGTGACCGGCGAAATCGAGGGCGCGCTCCCGTACATGTCGCCGGAGCAGCTCGCCGACCACCCGCTAACGGCGGCATCCGACGTCTACAACGTGGGCCGCATCATGGCCGAACTGCTCGTCGGAACGCACGCCCTGCAGGCTCGGCATCCGCCCGACGACATCGATGCGCATGGGCCCGGCATCGCGATGCTGATCCGACGCATGACCGCACCGAACCCCCAAGACCGTCTGTCCGACGCTGGGGCGGCGCTCGACGCGCTCGACAGCCTGGAGCTGCCGGCGCCCGCGCCCAAATCTCGCCGAAAATCCGCGGTGTTGTTCGCGGGGGTCGTCGCCGGGGGACTCGGCGCCGCGGTGATCGGCAGTCTGCTGCTCCCCCCACGCCAGCGACCGCAAGCGGAGGAAGCCCGCACGTTGCCGGCGGCGCTGTTGCAGGTGCGCCCTACTGTGGAGCCGGTGGTGTCGGTCGAGGCAGCCGACATGTCGGTGGACACCGCGGCGCCCACACTTGCGCCACCGCCCACGGGCCCCTGCGGTCGCCCACCACCGTTCGAGGGCCGCGGGCTGCTCCGCGATCCGCATGCCGACACCCGACCGTGGGTCACGTTCGTGCCGGAAGGCTATGATCCGAACCATGCGCATCCGTTGCTGATCCTGCTGCATCAGGATGGCGAGTCACCGGGCGACCTGCTCACCTACACCGGCTTCGAGGCCCTCGCGCAGCGCGATGGCGTCGTGATCATCGCGCCCGATGGCGGAATACGGCCCTGGCGCCAGGACAATGCCGCCCACTCGCTGCGGCGCGCGTTCGAGGAGACCGCGGGCGCCGTGTGCGTCGACCCGAAACGCGTATGGGTCGTGAACCAGGCGGGCCGCGGCGCCGGCAGGATCCTCTGCCAGTCGTGGATGACGGCGCTCGTGATGAGCGCCCGAAAGATGGCGCCGTGCCGCAACGCGCGCCCCATCCCGGTGTTGGCGTTGTCGCCCAAGAAGAGTCGCCACGAACCCTTCGAGGGGGGCTTGAGCTGCAGCAACAACAGCAAAGTTTCCGTCGCTCAAATGGAAAAATGGTGGCGCGACCACAACGGCTGCGGCGACACCCGACGCCGATCGCTTCGCCACAAAGGCAGCGAATGTTACACGTGGACCTGCGACACGCCGTTCGAAAGCTGTCACCTCGACGGCGGGGACGGCTGGCCCGGCTCGCAGCCGCGAGCGGCGTGGGCCGACGCCTTCGGCTGCGACGGAACCCCCGCCGACTTTCCGTCCAGCGACACGACGTGGGAGTTTCTCATGAACGCCCCCGTCCGCGAGTGACATCCCACGTTCGACCGTTGCTGGCGCGACCCCGGCCGCGCTAATCTGAGCCCCTCGCAACCGAACGAGAACGATCGTGTCGCACTTCGCTACGTTCACATACCCGCTGAACACGTCACGACGGGCGATTCGCGTCAGTCCCGACGGATCCGTCAGCCTCGTCGTGACCGGCGCCCACGGGTTCTTCTGGACCTACGACACGACGATCGACGCCGAACGCGCCCAACAGATCGTCGCGACGGTGCAAAGCCTGTGTGAATCGGTGACCGACGATGGCGGCGACTGGGCGATCGGATGCGGCGAGGACGACGCGCCCCCCGCGGTCTACAACGTGGATCGCGTGAACCTCGCAAACGAGGCCGCGGAGTTCGGCGACGAGATGGTGGCGACCATGGAGGCGTTGCTCGCCGACTGTACGGAATGGAGCGAGCCGGTCGCGGTGGTGCCGAGTGCCGCCGGACCCTCCTTTGGGGGACTCGCGCTGTGGGCGCTCGCGTTTCTGGCTGCCGCCGTGCTGCCGTTCATCATGCCGGTCGCGTTCCTCATCAGTAACGGCCTGCGCGTGCCGTCACCGGAGGTGTTTGGGATCGCCGTCCGACTCTTATTGGTCGGCGCGCCGCTCACGGCGCTCATCTGCTCGGCGGTACTGGGCAGGAAGTTCTCACGAGCGCACGGCGGCCAGGGCAATCCGTTGTTGCCCGCCGCGTTAGGGGTGGGCGTGGTCTACCTCGCGATCACACTCAGCCCGGTCGCTCCCTTCCTCTCCTACTTTCCCCTGCTCCTCGCGTTGCTGCCCGTTGCTGCGGTGCTCGGCGCACGCAAGAGCGCCTGAACTGTGCAATCGGCGGCACACGACTCGCGCAGTAAACGAGTTCGATTCGGGCCCAGCTCGTCCTTATCCTGAGGTTGTGGCAGGAACCATTGAGGAGCAGCACGTCATGGCCGAGAATTTCGCGATTATCGAAGCACCGTTCGAGTCGGACATCGCCACGCCCACCGAGAACTTTCGGCTCGTCGACGAGCCCGAGGACGAGATCCACGACGAGATCGAGCAGCTCAAAGCGAATGCGCCCGACGTGCATCAGCGAACGACGCTGCGCGCCTCCAGCCGCCACCGTCACGTGACGCCGATGTTTCGGCAAACCTACGACGAGTTCGCGGAGCAAGCCGGCGCGAACGAGCCGCCGACCCTCGAGTTCGACCTCCCCTGAGCGCCATGCGACGTCGCGTTGCTTCGGACCGTGGCCCGCGATACACCGCACAAATGACGACCGACGTCCTGACCGAGATCATCATCGACCGCCCCATCGATGTCGTGGCCGCCTACGCCGGCAACCCCGATCACGCGCCCGAATGGTACGTGAACATCAAGTCGATCGAGTGGGAGACGACGCCCCCGATGCAAGTCGGGTCGCGGATGGCGTTTGTCGCGCAGTTCTTGGGCAAGCGCATGGCCTACACCTACGAGATCGTCGAGTATGCGCCCACCGAACGACTCGTGATGCGCACCGCCGAGGGCCCGTTCCCGATGGAAACGACCTACACCTGGGAGCCCGTCGACGAAGGCCGGACTCGCATGACGCTTCGAAATCGCGGCGAACCCGCGGGGTTCTCGAAGCTCGTGGCGCCGTTCATGGAGAGCGCGATGCGAAAGGCGAACCAGAAGGACCTCGCGAACCTCAAGGCGATCTTGGAGCGCGCGTAGCGCTGGCCCTCGGCACTGCGCGGTGCGGCGACGCAAGCGTGCTGCCCACGAGGACCCCCGACGCGAAGTACGCACCGCTCGCTGACGCTGGCAGCACATCGTGCGTGAACTCGTGCGTGTACGCGACGAGCGCCGCGCTGCGGACCAGATGACCGTCCAACGTGCCACCCGTTTGCAAGTCGGCAAACAGGCGGCCATCGGCCGTCGGATGGCCGGGGCTCATGTTCAACACCGTCCCGTCGACCAGCTCGACGCGCATCACCTGGTGAGCGTCCACGCGAAGCCGACCGACCTCACGCAGCGGCACCACCACCACGGCGTCCGCTTCGACGCTGTACACGAGGTCGCCCACTTTCAACTCATCGATGCGACGCTCGCCCGCCGGCGTGGCGATCAACGTGTCCGGCGCCGCGCATTTGCAGGCGCACTCACACGTGATCCGGCCATCCGCGATGCCCGCGCATGTCGTGCAGCCGCCTCCGCACGGGTCTTCGGCGAAGCACCCGCAGGTGAGCTCTGCGTCGCACGACTCAGGAATCGGGACGCAGACCGGGTCCAGCTCCATGCCGATTGGACACCCCGGTAGCTGCATGCAGAGCTCGTCGGGACCACACGTCGCTTCCCCGCACGCCACGCCACCTGCAGCAACGTCCGCCCCGCCGAGGTCCGCAGAGTCGTCGGGGCACACGTACGGCCCGCATCCACAGGGTCCGCTGCCCACGCAGCTCGAGCTGGGAGGCCCCTCACACGGTGGGCATGACTGCGCGTTCAATCCGCCACACGGCGCGCTGTCGCACTGCACGCGCTTGTCCTGCGTGCACACGCACCGGCTGCAGCCATCGTCGTCGGTGAACGACTCGCCCGGCGTCTCGCACGCCTCGCCGGTGGAGGACTTCGGCGTGCTGGAACAGCTCATGCCCAGGGCCAGCAGAGCCGTGCACCCGGCGAGAATGATTCGGTGTTGTGTCGTCATTCCGTCAGGTTAGCAGCTCTCCTCACGTGCTGCACGCGAGGCCGATGGGCCGTTCACCCCCGTGCCTTGATGCGCACTCGCGTTTACGACATCCTTGGCCGACCCAAGGATGGTGCCGATGAAGCCACTACTCGTACTGCTCAGCTCTTTGTTTTGCCTCGCCGCGTGCAGCGACGACGCTGCGCCGTCCAAGGGACCGCGCGTCCCCGATGCCGGCGCGGATACGACCACGCCACCGCGCGATGGCGACACCCCCAACACCCCCGACGCCACGGTTGCGTCCGACGCGCGAGTGCCGGACCCCGACGTCACCCGGCCTCCCGACAGCGGCGACCCCACGCCCCGCGCGCTCGTCCTGCCCGACGACTACATCCGGTCCGAGCAAGCCAGTCACCTCGTGTTCGAACTGGATGCCGTAGCGGGAATCGCCCCGCGTGCCGCCGCCAAAGCCTACGTCGTCGATCGATTGGGTGCCGTCGCCGACAAGCCCGGCGGAATCACGTGGACGACCGACGGAACCATCCCATCGCGAGGCGCCGACCACGTCTGGACGTTCGAAGAACTCAAAGTCCTCGCGCGGGAGACCTACGACCTCGCCGTGCCTGCAACGACCGCGAAGAT
Source organism: Bradymonadaceae bacterium (assembly GCA_041601915.1). GTDB lineage: Bacteria > Myxococcota_A > Bradymonadia > Bradymonadales > Bradymonadaceae > JBFIHF01. Next base: position 7,706 of record JBFIHF010000153.1, on the reverse strand, counting down.
TCACGTCCTCTACCTCGACGGATCCTACGAGACCAACAGCGTCCTCGGTGTCGCGTGGTCGAACCGACATCTCGTCATCTTCTCGAAGGTCCTCGAACGCGCCTGCTCACAGGTCTTGCTCAGCGCACAGATGTGCCCGGCCGCCGAATCGTCCGTGCTCTTGCACGAGGTCGGCCACGTCATCGGACTCGTCGACGCCGGGGTGGAGATGGTCACAAACCACAAGGACCCCGACCACGGCGCCCACGACTCCAGCGACAGCTGCGTGATGTACTGGGCCTACGACGGCGTCGGCGTGCTCGACGTCCTCGCCGGACGGCTCACCGGAGCATCACCCGAACTCGACTTTGACGCCGCGTGTCGCGCAGACCTCGCCGCACTTCGCAACCGATGAGCCCACACGCATTATCCCGATGCTCGCTACAATAGTGTCCGTATAACCTCGATTGTGTTGATTCGGGACCCCGCTACTTTGAATAGCGGAGGTCACAATGCACACAAAAACACTCGCAACATTGATCGCAGCATGCGCGCTGAGCGCATGCGGAGCCGCCGATCCGGACGAATCCCGGTCGACGAACAACGCGTCGGTCCCGGACGACACCACGTCGACCACGACTGCGACGACCGGCGGGAACAACACGACCGGCTCCAACAATGCCACCACGAACCCGACGACCGGTGACACGGTCGTCGACCCGCCGACGGGCGACGAATTCGATGGCGTCTACGACCTGCTGATCGCCGAGGGCGGCTGCAGCGCGGGCTACTGCCACGGCGCCGCGGTCGGAACGGCAGACAAGATGTACGCGTTCCTCGTCGACCGCCCCGGCGATTTCCCCACGACGTGCGCGACGAGCATTCTCGTCACGCCCGGTGACCCCGACGCCAGCGTGCTCTGGTTGCGGCTGCGCCCCGCTTCCATGGATGACGGCGAGCCGTGTGCGGTCAAGATGCCCGGCGGGACCGAGGGTCTGTCCGAAGAGTCTGCGACGATCGTCTACGAATGGATCCTCGCCGGGGCTCCTCGGTGAAGAGGCTGCTCCCGCTGGCACTGCTGCTCGCGGCCTGTGGGCAAGTGACCCTCGACGATTCGACGGTTGGCGACGATCCATCCGAGATTCACGCCTGGCTGTCTGCGGGCGAATATCGGTCCTTTCACGCGGAGACCGCGGTGCTTCCCGGCTTCGTTCAAGGCGGACGACGCGTGTATCTGAACGATGCAGCGGCCCGTGCCGTCCGAACCGGCGCGCCGCCCGAACCCGGGGCGGTCGCCGTCCGTGAACTCTACGATGGGGATCTCGCGACGCTGTCCGGCTGGGGTTTCGCGCAGAAAACCGAGACCGGCTGGCACTACTACGAGACGTTCGAGTTGAACGACCCTCTTGGCCACAACACGCTGGGCACCGACGTCCAGATCTGCGCCGGCTGTCACGGCGGTCAACTCATGTCGACCTGGCCTCTGCCGTAGTAGCGTGGGTTAGAAGCTCACGAGTCCCGAGCGGAACGCAATGGGGCGCCCCGCCGCGTACCCGGCGACCGACACCAGGCGCTCGCCGGTGCCCTGGAGATCGTGCGCGATGACAAATTGACCGCGGTCACCCAAATCCTGACGCCCCGCCGCGACCCCGTCGATCCAGAGCGCGACTTCATCCGCGGCCGCGACCCCGACCGTGATCGTGGTCGCGTCGATTTGGATCGGCAGCTCCGCGCCGGCGTCGGGCTGCAGGGGGACCGCTGTCGACCCCGTCGACAAAAACGCCAACGTGTGCCGCGCCAGGGGCGAAAGTCCCGGGCAGTTCGCGACGTAGGGAACGGTCGCCGCGATGAGATATCGAGCGCCGTCTTCTGTGGTTATGAGGCCATGATCGAGGCACTCGTTGTCCGGCACCCAACCGGGCTTGTGACAGATGCGGGGTGTACCGCCTAGCGCGGTCGCCGCACCGGACGCAAAGTACGAGGGCGTCGCCGCGCACAGCGCGTCTTGCAGCTCAGCGACGTCCGCGGCGTCGATCCGAAACCGTTCCGTGGTCGGAAGTTCGCCGTCGAGCATCACGCGTCGCACCCCCTCGGTGAGCTCGTAGAGGTCCGTGTCGTTTCGACCGTACTCCCCGAGGCCCGCACGACCGGGGATGTACTGGGATACCCCCGCCTCGGACAGCGTGTAGCCACCTGGGTTCCGCACTTCGACTCTGGCGTAACTCCCCGTGATCACCGCCCGCCCGAACCCGCGCTCTGCGGTGAGGAACGTCGCGTTCATGTAGTCCCACCCCGCCGCGCGCAGCGTGCGATCGTAGTCGATGTTGCTCGAGACCCGGATCGAACGGCCGTAGATGTCGCGCAACACGTCGCCAAACCCGGAGTCCCAATCCACACGCGCCGCGCCGGTGAATCCTTGTTCGAACACCCACTCCAGGGCCCCGACCGCGGCGAGCAGCTTGATCGTCGACGCGGGCCAGAACCCCATGTCGAACGCGCCGATGCCGGCGTCGAACACCTGGTACGCCGGGTACTCCGCGCCGTCGACCACGCGCATCGCGTACACGCCGGCCCCTGCGGGCATCGAGTAGCCCACGCTCGCGAAGTACGCCGGCAACGACGAGCCGTCGATCACGCGCTCAATCTGCGCCTTCCAGTTCGGCGCAGGGCGAGCATCGTCGCGCAGCGCCGGTCGCGGTGGACCGTCGTCGGGCGCCATGGCCATGTCCGCGGCGTCGGTCTGCACAACACCGTCGTCGAGCGTCCGCCCCGTATCGGCCATGGACACGCCGCGGTCCGGCTCACCGAAAACCAAAGCTTCGCCCGGTCCACATGCAGCGAGCGCGAGGAGCATCAATGTCGGAATTCGTCGGAGCACCCGAACACCATAGGCGTTCGGGCGGCGCGGCATCAAGCGATCTGTCGGACGACCTCCCGGAACTCGACGAGTGCCGGCCGTGCCGCGGGGTCCAGGGACAGCGCCGGCGCGAGCTTCACGTCGATGCCCGACGGCAGCGCGCAACGTCGGATCGCCTCCAGCGTTTCCAACGCGTCCGCTCCACCGAACAACGGCGTCGCATTCAGGAGCTCATGCGCAATCGCGGCGAGGGTGAAGACTTCGGACTTCTCGTCCCACTGCAGACCTCGCACGCGCTCAGGGCTCAGATAGCGCAGCGCGTAGTCGTCCTCCCAGTCGATCGTTGCCATCGGCGAGCGCAGCACACAGCGCGCGTCGTGGACGTCCACGTTGCGCGGATTGATCGCACCGTGCCGGCCGTCGCGCGCGTTGAACGCGATCGCGGCATCGACCAGCGACACCATCAACGCCCGCACGTCGTGCTCCCCACGTTCGTCGACCACGAGCTCCAGCGTCGTCATTTCCAGCTCCGCGATCAGGTGCTCGCCGGTCGGCGTCGATGGACCGACGGGCATCGCCCGCAGAACCTCGCCAAAGACGTCCTCCGGACCTCGTCCCGGGCGACGTGACATCCGACGCAGCGTCTCGTCGATCGCCGCCCGACGAAGTTCGCGCAGGTGAAATCGCTTGCGATACAGGCGCATCGCAATCGGGTACAGCCGCTGCAGCGGATCGGGCTGGTTCGCGGACACCGTGCCGATCCGGGACCGCTCCGGGACGACCTGCACCGTCATCCCCACCACGCGCAGCCATCGCGTCAGCCCCCACGCCGCGATGACCGACCGCACCCAGGCCGCATCAAACGGGGACGCCAAGTGGACAGATGCAGGCTCGACGCCGAGTCCGCTGCAGCCGCTGCGCGCACACACCCCTGCGGCGGACAGCGACTTCACGAAAAATGCGATCCCGGCGTCGAGCAGCTGCACGGGCAGTTTCCAGCCATACGTCCGTTGGCAGAACTCTGCCCAACACAGCTCGGGGCCCAATCCCTCCCGGCTGTGCTTCCCCTTCCATGACAAGATGGCGCCGAACCCCGACGCGAGCTGATCTTCGGTCATCGCGTCGAGTTCGTCGCGCACGAACGCGGTGCGCACGACATGATGGGCTTCGAATCGAGCGGCCGTGGCGATGAACCCCGCCCGTCGCAGCACCTCGGGCAGACTGCGGGCGTCGCCGCCGTGGCCGTGGTGGGACAGCGCGAGCACCTCGTCGTCATCGACGACCAGGAACCCCCGTCCCACTAACGCAGATTTCAAACGCACGTCCGTCGGCACCGCGGCCGACCAGATCTCCTCATAGCTGAGTACGTCATTCATCGTCGCCTCCCCAATTCGCCAGTATGTTCGACATTCATCCGATTTGTCGGGGGATGCTAACGAGGCAGCGGGCACGCGACGTGCCGTCCCGCGCCAAAGGTCCCGCGGCTCACAGTCCAGTGACCGCGGCGCGCAGCGCACCGCCGCGGCCGGCCAGACGGGGCAAATTTGCAAAGCTGTGCGCCGCGATCCGTCCCATTCCCCACGGACGACCGAGGCGCGGCCTCGCCGATGGTGTTTCTGCAGCGAGCGCACTACCCTTCACCCCGACCCTGACGGTCCGCCCCGCAACGAAGCCCCGCATGTTCGAGATTCTACGGCGGTTTGAGCCCCGGTCCCACCGCGGCGACCCACCGACACCGCTCCGCATCCAGACCCTGATTCTCGCCTGTCTCGTCAGCAGCACGGTGTCGGCGGGGTTCGTGATCCATCGGCTGGCCGTCGGCGAGACCGGCGTTCGGCTCTGGACGGTCGTCTTTGCCAGTGCGGCCAGCGCGCTCCTGCTCGTCGCCTTTCGTGCTACCGGAGCGTACGTCGTCGCGGCCCGGACGCTGATGGTGCTGTTGGGCGGCCTGATCGGCGTCGACGCCGCCCTGTTCGGCGGCTTGGGCGCCCCGGCCGTCACTTCGTTGATGATCCTTCCCGTGACCGGCGTGCTGTTGTTCGGACGGGGGTCGGCGATCGGCATCGCGACGGCCTGCTCCCTCCTGGTTCTGGTGTGGTTCGCGGCCCCGGTCCTGGGCGTCAGCTTTGGCGTGCCACCGACGGGGTTCGCCGCAAGCTTCATGCACGGCGTCTCGGCACTCGGCGCGATCTGGTTCCTCACCGCGCTATCCGCGGGGTACGAAGCGCAGCGAGAAGCCAACGAGGCGCGACTGCGCGCCAGCGAGGAGCGGTACACCCGAGCCTTTTACGCGGGCAACGAAGGCATCTTCGAGCTCGACGTCGATGCCGCGACGGTCACGCTGTCCGAACGCCTCGCCGACTACCTGGGCATCAGCGCTGGGGAGACCTCCATGGCCTTTCCCGTGTTCCTGCAGCGGTGCGTGCATCCCGACGACCATCGGCTGTTCGAGGGCGACCTGCACGCGGCACGACCGGAGGCGCGGATGCGACAGCCGGACGGCCAGTATCGCTACGTGCTATGCACCGCCGCCCAGCCCCACGGCGACAGCGGTGGCGACCTGATCTTCAGTGTTCGCGATGTCGATGACGAGCGACGACTCGCGGCGCTCAAGGACGAGTTCGTCTCCAACGTCAGTCACGAGCTGCGCACCCCGCTCACCGCGATCAAAGGCTCCCTCGGGATGCTGGACGCCGGCGTGTTCGGCGCACTCGACGGCAAGATGGCGACGGCCGTTGATGTCGCCCATCGCAACACCGTGCGCCTCATCGCCCTCGTCGATGACCTGCTCGACCTGCAAAAGATGGAGTCCTCGCAGATCGTCCTCGATGTCGGCCCCGTCGACGTCGAAGCGATGCTCGACTCCCTCGTGGCCACGATGGGCCCTTTCGCGGCGACCTGTTCTGTGACGGTTCGGTCGAGTTGCACGACCGAGGCAGCGCTACAGACCGACCGCGCGCGGCTCGAGCAGGTCATCCGCAATCTCCTGTCCAACGCGATGAAGTTCTCCCCCGCCGAGGCCGAGGTCGTGCTGACCGCCCGCGCCGCGGGGACCGACGTGGTCTTCGAAGTCACGGACGTCGGAGAAGGCGTGAGCGACGAACTCGCTCCCTACCTGTTCAAGAAGTTCGCCCAGGGCGCTGCGGCCGACGGAAACAAGCTGAAGGGCACCGGACTCGGATTGAGCATCTCGAAAGGACTCGTCGAACTGATGGGCGGAACGATCGGTCACCGACCGAACGCGCCCCAGGGCAGCGTGTTCTGGGTGCGACTGCCGGGCGGCGCCGCGTAGCTATGTGCCGTGGCAGATGACCTGGACTTCGGCGGCGAGCGTCATCGGGTCGAACGGCTTGGCAATCACGCCGACCGCCCCTGCTTCGAGGTACATCGCGACCTCGTGGGTCTGCACCTTCGCGGTCAACATGATGACCGGCAGCGCGTCGAGCCCCATCGCGCGGATTCGCGCCAGCGTCTGCAACCCGTCGAGCCCTGGCATCATCATGTCGAGCAGCACGACGTCCGGGACCTGCTCCTGCAGCAGACTCAGGGCCTCGGCCCCGTCGCAGGCGCTGCGGACCTCCCACCCACCGACGTCGCCCAGGGCGAGTTCGCCCACGAACCGCAGGTCGGCGTCGTCGTCGACGAGTAGAATCGTTCGAATCTCGGTGCCCATCCCGCATCGTACGGCCAACCGATCAGCCTGTGAAGCGTCGTGTGGCTCGCCGTGCTACGCTCCATCGACAAGGAGACAACATGCGTCATTGGGTACTGTTCTTCGTTTCGATCGCCGTGGGATGCGCGAGCTCCGCCAAGCCGCAGCCTTCGGATCCATCCGCCGTCACGGCCAACCCAGACGGGCCCGCCGATACGCCCGCCACCGAGGAGAAGCTGGGTTCGCTTCCCAAGGAGGCGATTCGCGCCGTGGTCCGCGAAAACATGCGCAAGATCCAGAACTGCTACGACGCGGAACTCGAGTCCGACGGCGACCTCGCGGGCAAGGTCGTCGTGACGTTCAAGATCTCCAAAGAGGGCACCGTCGATTCGGCGTCCGTCACCGAGAGCACCCTCGGTAGCGTGGCGGTGGAGCGCTGTATGGTTAACGAAATCCGACGTTGGGAGTTTCCGGAGCCCGAGAACGACGGCGTCGTGATCGTCAATTATCCCTTCAACCTCTCGGCGCCCTGAATCGCAGAGCGCACCCGCGCCCCCTCCGATTTGATCACCGTGGCTTTCCGCGGTAGACACCACGAATCATGACCGTCGTCACAGGGATTCACATGCGGTTCTTCGGGCTCGCCTTCGTCGCCTTCTCACTCGTCGCCTGCGGCGGACCCTCGCCCACGAAGACGGAGCCGACCGGTTGCGTACCCGGAACCTCGCAAGCCTGCGTGTGCGCGCCGAGTGTCGAAGGGGTTCAGGTCTGCACGCAGGCCTCCGTCTTCGATGCATGTCAATGCGGGACCCTGCCGGACACCGGCCCCGGCGTGGACTTCGGGCAGCCAGATATGGACGTGCCGCCCGACGACGACATGGCTTCGTGCCGGCCGCAGTCCGACGCAGATCTGTGCGCGGCGGACACCAGCATCGCATGCGGTACGTTCACGACGACCGACCGCTGCGGGACCTCGAGGACCATCGATTGTGGCACGTGTGGTGGCGGCGAGGCGTGTCTCAACAACCAGTGCTGCGGCGCGGAAACCAATGCGCAGCTCTGCAGCGCCCAGGCCGCCGTCTGCGGCACGATCAGCACCGTGGACCGCTGCGGCATGTCGCGGAACCCCAGTTGCGGCACCTGCGCCGGAAGTACCCCCTGCGATGCCAACAACCAGTGCAGCTGCGACGCGAACACGGCGTTCTTCGGACAGATCGG
>JBFIHF010000152.1:0-14638 GCA_041601915.1 Bradymonadaceae bacterium | reverse complement strand
CCCGACCCAGGACAAGTACTCCCCCGTCGCCGGCGGCGCCGGCTGCGGTGGTGGCCACCTCGCCATCTCACTCGCCGACAAAGAGAAGATGTGGCGCACGCGCAATCACTGCCAGGGACCGCGCCGCACGTTCCACGAGTCCACCGAGGCCACCTGTTACGCCTGGTCCTGCGGCGACACCCCCTTCGGCAGCTGCCACGTCGACGCCGGCCGCCGCTGGCCCGGCACCAAACGCCGCGTGGTCGACTTCAGAAACTGCGACGGCCCGCTATCGACCTTCGCGTACGCCGACACGATCTGGCGATTCTTCTCGCACGGACCACGCTGACGCGCCGACAGTCTACGGCTTTCCGCACTCCTGTCGGCCTCTCCAGCCTCGCCGGGTAACACGATGCGCATGGACCGAGGTCCTGAGTTGCCTCACGTGAACTGCTGCTCAATGCGGAAGAATCGGTCATCCTGCGACAGACTCAGGATTACACATTCGTTCACGAAGCGATCTCCCGCCATTGCCGCTTTCTCCCTCAGCAGGGCGACTATGTACTGCCCGTCCAGTGCGTCGGCAATCTCGAACAAAGTGGCTAGCTGGTGGCTGTCAACGTCCTCAACACGATCGTGAAGGGTGAAGCGTGGCGTCTCCGGCCGAACTTCGGCGACGAATGCCAGATAGGCGAGGTCGAAAGCGGAGACTTGCGCACGCTTCTTCCCCGCTCCCTCGTTGCCCGATAGGTTTGCGATGCTCGGTGATACCATCGAACCGGTCGACGTTGCGTCGAACTCAAGAGCGAACACAAACGAGTCGCCGTACAGCCGCTTCGAAAAGTCGGCGAAATATCTGTTAAACCGGCGTTCGTTGGCGGCGACGATTGAGGCGAGAACCGAAATCTGTTGCGAGAGATCGGCGAGCCTCGCGGTCTCCTCCGCGAGCTCATCTCGGAGTTCGAGCTGAGCGACGCGAAGTGCATTCTGCCGACCTCGATCCTCGTAGAGTTTTTCAAGCTGACGCTGGATCTTCGAGAGATCAACGAGCGCACCTTTCCTTGCGACCTGTTGGAGCACCCCTTGCTCGGTGGCAGTAAGCGCATCGAGCTTCTCCCGCTTGATACTCAGTTCTTCGGTCATGGCCCCCAGCTGCGATCGAACAAAGTCGACCTTACTTGCCACCATGCGGTTGTGAAACTCGACCAACTCTTCAAACGAGCGGTGCAACTCCGGGATCGCGATGTTCGCCGCGTCGTAGATCTCTCGCAAGGCAACGGTGTCCAATGTTGTTACAGTCGCCTCCAGGCTATTGAGCGTCTGTAGCGCAAGTACGCGACGTGCGGAGACCTCACCGATTCGCATGCTCACCCGGGAGACTTCAGTTCGGAGATGCTCCAGCGCGTCCAACTCGCGCTCGACGCCCTCTCCCACGTCGAAGCTCTCCGCGGCAGCTTCGAGCTGTCGAATCTGTTCCTCAAGCACGCTTAGGATTTGGGCGCGCGACTCCGGAGATAGCGCCTTCTTCATGTGATCCAGCCGTTTCGTCAGCGTGTGAACAATTGACGCGCTCTTATGCCGCGCTTCCAGGAGTTCCTGTTCCGGGAACCCAAACAAGTACAAGAACACGGCATCGTACTCCTGATGCTTCGTCGAAGGATCGAGGAAGCGAACCGTGTTGCTGACCTCATGCGGCGAGATTCGAATGTACTTCGCGAGAAGCTGCCGTGCAGTTGGTCTCGCGGATGATACCGCGAAGAGGAGAGACGCGAGCTTTCGGCGGAAGTCGGTGTTATTGTACGGTACATCGTCTAGCCGGATCGACTTGTTGTGTTCCCTCTCAACAACATGTGCTGTCCCGTCGGCTGTTTCGAGATCGAGTCGGAAAGTCATGCCACGAGTTACATACTCCTTGACGGTTTCGTTTACGCGTTCCGGAAACTCGGGGTCCTGAAACAGGGGGGCGATTTTCCCACCCAAGCAATAGTTAACCGCTCGCAATAGCGACGTCTTACCGACGCTGTTTCCGGAATCGGTGCTCTCATCGCCTGTCTCATCGAGAACGAGGTTAAGCCCACGCCGAAATTCCACCCGGCGCACCTGTCGCTCTCCACGAGTCAGCGTAAGCGTTTTCAGGAACATCGCCGAATCTCTCCTTTGGGATTGGCTTCAATAGCTCCCACCAGAAAGAGCCAATCGAGTCCGATGAGGAAGTGCGCGTATGATCCACTGCCAACAACCGGAACGATATAGCGCACGTGCTCAAAAACGATCGACGGACTCAACCACTCACGATCGTGCCGGCCGAGTACGTTCAGAATCTGTGCGCCGATGAAGTACGGAGACTTCTCCGGGCGAGCATGCTCGTCCACGATCACGTCGGCTTCTCCAAGACTTTGCAGGCAATGAAGGCGTAACACGTCAAGGTTGTCACGGTAACTCGCAGGTCTTCGACTGAGATCTCCGCTGTGTTGTTCGAATCTGCGACTACGGACACTGCTTCACTGACGACTTGATCGATCAGTTCGTCGGCGCAAGTGCGCACGTGCGCTAAGCTGAAAGCTTCACCCGCAGGAAGGCTCTTGGCAACGGTCCGCAAATACACCTCCCGAAAGTAGCCGAGGGTGCGTGTTTTTGCTCTGGGGATCGAGTCGTCGACCTCCTCAAGAATGCGCTCCACCGTACCGCCGTACACGGCGTACTCCTCGACCATTTGCCGGTACCTCCGCACGCTGTTGTGATCAAGCTTTGCAATGATCGCGACGTCGGTTGGAGATTGGACTGCACCAACCATCTGCTGGGCGAGAATTGGCACCACGTAGGCAATGATGCTGGCAAGCCGCGCCTGTGGAGGCAGTGCGATGTTGATGTCGCCGCCGGCCTGAATGTTTGCGTCGCCGTGGATTGCGTTTTTGACTTCTCTAGTCGCCATTTATCGTCAGATCCCCGCCGGCTTGCCGGTTATTGGAACCGCTGACACGCTGATTCCCGAAACCGACTTGGGCTTCTCCCATCGCCTCCAGTCGCTGTCGTGCGCTCGCCGCATCCCTCTTCGCCAACACGGCGATGACGAGCGCTGTGATCGACGCAAGCGACCCGAAGATGGATAGGACCTCAAAAACACTCACTGGAGCCCCCCTGAAGACAAGTACTTATGCACTCGCGACTGCAAGTACGTTGATAAGCGTAAGCAAGTCGGCCTCTGTTGTCCATCAGCGCTGGCCTTTGCACTCGAATCCAGGCGCGTAAACACGAATCAGGGGCACTCGCCTTCGCCGCAGACGGTGTAGACGTCAGTGCAGTCGAAGCCGAACTCGAGGCCGGCCTCGCACAGGGCCGGGCAGTCCGCCGCGACGAGGCATCCGTCGGGTGAGCAGACGGCCAGCGAGATCGGGAAGCCTTCCTCGCAGTCGCAGCTGAATCCGCAGGTTCCGCACTCTGTACCCGAGGCTTTGAGTGCGAGCCCTTCGCAGGTCGGTTCTGCGCCGCCACCGGTGTCGGTGGAGGAGGCCATGTCGTCGGTCGTCTGCCCTTCGTCGGGCGTGCTCGACATGTCGGCGGCCGGCTCGTTGTTGGGATCCCCACCCTTCTCCGGGGTGCTGGAGCATCCGAAAGCGGCGAGCATGGCGAGCGAAACGATGGTGTGTCTCATGAGCGTCTCAAATTTGGAGGGGTCCATGATAGCATCGCGATGCTCATTGGTCCCGGCGTGCGGCGTACTGCGTGTAGGCCCAGCGCGCTCCGACGAGGCTCAGGGTCGCCGCGGTGAGTCCGAAGGCGTTCTTCGTAATCACGTGGCGGGCGATCTCGATCCAGTGCAGCAGCGCCTCGCCCACGAAGTAGGCGGCGGTGACCCAGAGGGCCTGGGCCGGCGCCACAACGATGAGGAACGTGCGGCGCCGAATCCCCGCCACCCCGGCGATCGTGCCGAGGATCGGCCCCGGGATCGCGAAGATGGCGAACACCGAAGCCCGCCGCACGAAGGTGAGAAACAGCTGGGCGCGGGTCTCGGAGATCGGCGTGCGGGAGACGAGGAACGTCAACGCGCGGGGACCAAATGTGCTGCCGAACCAGAACCCGACGACGCACTGCAGGGTCGTGATCGCGAGCGCGAGCGGGAAGTAGACCTCCGGACTCAGCAACGGCGCCACGAACACGAGATGGACCAGGAACGGGCTCATCGCGATGAGCAGCGCCGGCGCATGGGCAAACAGGAACGGCGAGAACGCGGCGCCCAACACCCGAATGCCGACCATCGCGGGGAACGCGACGCCGCTCCAGCTGTCCCGCTTACTCATCGACCACCGCGCGAAGCCTGGGACTCGGCGTAGACCGCTTCGATCTCGGCCTCGAGCGCCTCTTCGTCGTCCCTGAGGTCGAGCACCACCTCCTCGGCAATCTCGATGTCGAGCAGGACCTCGTCGATCTCATCGAAGGTGCGGGACCCGGCGAGGGCCGACTCCGTGACGAGCAGCAAGGTTTGTTCGAGGTTGCGGCGCTTGTCGGCGACCTCGTGGAGGCGAGCCTCGAGCTCGTGGGCTTGGGCGAGTCGGCGTTCGAGCACGTCGAGGCGCTGCTCCAGCACCTCGAGCGCGCGCCCGCTCATCCCCTGGACATCGGCTCGGGCGGCCTCGACCCGGCTGGTGATCTCGCGGATGCGCGTCGGGATGTCGAGGTCGCTGTAGTAGTTCTCGACCTGCATCAGCCACAGGTGGTGGTCGACGATGCGCTGAAGGCGCTTCGCGTCGAACGGGAATCCGGCGGCGTCGATCGCCGCTTGGGCGCGCTCGACCTGCTCGATCATCCGCTGGTGGCTCTCCAGCTGGTCGCTCGCCAGGTACTCGCGCTGCTCGTCGCGATACTTCAGCGCCTGATCGTTGGCCATCGCGAGGTGTTTGCGCTCCACTCGCGCTCGGAACCACTTCGCGTCGGGGGCTGTGGCGAGCCACAACAGCTCGAACCCGCCGACCGCGAGCAGTGGCATCGGATTCTGAAGCACCAGACTCAGTGCGGCGGCGGCGAGGACCGCGATGACGTTAACCTCGTCGGCGAGCGCCTCGCTGTACATGTTGACGCGCTCGGTCCGCGCCAGCGGGTGCGTCCACGGCGGCTTGGGGGGACCGCTGTGCTTGCGTCGTTTCTGCGCACGCATGCCGGCCTTCACGGAGCGGCGCATCGCCGCGAGCAACACGGCGAACAGGGCGAGCAGCCCGATGATGCCCAGTGCGAGGGGAACGCCCGTCGCCGCCAGTAGCGACGCGCCGGCGGCCAGCAAGAACAACCCGATCGCGCTGACGCCCACGCCGGCCGCGGCGCGATGCGTGATCCCGATCGGCTCCGTCGAGCCCATCGCGCGCGCGATTGCGGACAGCGACATCGAGCCGAGGACGATCGCCATGGGCAGCGCCACGATCAGATTGATCGCGCCCGCGATCACGCCCTCCAGCCCCAGCAACGGCAGCCCGGCGCTAATGAACGCCGCCACGCCCGTGGTCAAGAACCAGGGCAGCACCAACAGACCCAGGCAGCCCGCGCTCGCGCGTTCGGCGGGCGTGGCCGCGACGGTTTTTGGGACTCGACGAGGCTCGCGCCGCTTTGGACTGGGCACCATGGCCCGGAGCCTAGCAGCGATGTTTGTGAGCGTCGCGCAGAGTTGTGCGCAACGGGTGGTCCGCCGTACCTTGCGGTATGGCGATTCGCGGCATCGGTGGCATCTTCTTCAAGGCTCATAACCCTGAAGTTCTCGCAGCATGGTACGAGCAGCACCTCGGCGTGCATCGCGACGCCGAAGGCTACACGGTCCTCGGTTGGCGCGAGATCGATCGGCCGTCCGAGGTGGGACAGACCGTCTGGGCGCCGTTCCCGCACGACACCGAGTACTTCGCGCCCAGCGAGGCGACGTGGATGGTGAACTATCGCGTGCACGACCTCGACGCCGAACTCGCGCGATTGGCCGCCGAGGGCGTGCTGCTCGTCGGCTCGCCGCAGGACTTCGAGTACGGACGGTTCGCGTGGGGGCTCGACTGTGAGGGGAACAAGTTCGAGCTATGGGAGCCGCCCGTCGACGCGCCGTTCCCCGTGACGGTGCCGCAGTCCCTCGATCACGAGACCTCAGTGTGGTTGTGCGATCCTGGCAAGTCGATCGCGACGGATGCCGAGGGCATGGAACCGCAGATCATCGTGAAGCGGCGCCGCATCCCGCTGCCCGTGGCCGAGGTCTGGCGCCTCTGGACGACCGGGGACGGCCTCGCGGAGTGGCTCGTCGGGCACAGCCGCATCGATCTGCGGCTCGGCGGTCCCTACGAGTTCTACTTCGATCCAGACGAGGAACCCGGGAGCCGGGGCGGGGAGGGCAACAAGATCCTGAGCTTCCTGCCCGAGCGCATGCTGTCGTTCACCTGGAACGCACCCCCGGAGCTCGACTACACCCGGGAACGGCACACCCACGTCGTGGTGGAATTCGCGGGCGTGGACGCCGACACCCTGGTCACCCTGTCGCATCTCGGCTTCCCGAGCCGCGAGCAGGACGCCCACGCGCAGTGGGCCGAAACGTTCGCCTACTTCGAGACGGCTTGGGAGAGCGTCTTCGAGGCGCTCGAGGCGGCCGCGACTTCGCGGAAATAGGCGGCGCGCGGCCGCGGTTCCATGTCCGTCCGGCAGGCGTTTCGCCGTCGGGCGCACATAACCCGCCGAGCGCGTAACGCCTCGGTCGATTGCCGCGACATTCGCGGGCAAAGGAGCCGTATGCATCACAAGCATGCAGGGCCGCACTCTGGTCCACCCCATTCATCCGACGATCAACATCACGAACACGACGGCGGTCACGATCACCACCATGGTCCGCCGTGGCGTCAGCACTTGAGGAACTGGCGGAAACATCGACAACATGCAGGTCACGGAGGCGGTATGTTCAGCGTGAAGCGTCCGTTACGCTTTCTCATTCACAAGCTGGAGCTCGACGAGACGCAGGTCATCGCAGTGGCCGATGCGCTGAGCGACTTCAAGATCGAGAAGGATCAGGCGGACGTCGAACGCCGGCGCGCCAAGAAAGTGCTCGTGTCGGCGCTGCGTGGCGACGAGTTCGATCACGACAAGGCTGCTGAAGGCGTGAAGCAGCAGGTGGAAGCACACCAGCGGTTGCACGAGGCCTTCGTGGGCTCGCTGGACCGCGTGCACGCCGTCCTCAATCCCACCCAGCGCGAGAAGCTCGCGTTCTTGCTCGGCAGCCTCGATATCGAGGTCTAGTGCGTCGAGTCCCGTAACGCGTTTCGAAACTCATCGACGACCGCCGTATCGCCCTCGATGGTGAGCAGGCGGTCGTCGACGAGTTGTTCGATCGTCGTCTGGCTGAACAGCAGCGCCCGAATCCCTGGGAGCGAGCACCGCAGCGTCGTCTGCGCTTCGCGCTCGCCTTGCTCGACCGTCGCCGCCGGCCCGAGTTGCACGACGAACGGGTCGTCGTTCACAAAGATCTGAAGCGTGCGAACGTCGCCACGGGGCCGCAGCTTGCGGCGCACCGAGGTCATGAGATAGCGCAGTCGGAACGCGTCTTCCTCATGGGGTGGGCCCATGAAGTGGCGCTCCCCCCACGTGGCGAGGCCGAAGAGCACCGGCTCCAGCTCTCGCCCGCGCGCGGTCAGCGCGTACGGCCCGTCGACGTGCTCCACGATGCCGTCCTCGACGAGCTGCTTCAGCCGCTGGGCGAGCAGGTTCTTCGCCACGCCGGGCAGGCCCGCGCGTAGCTCGGACCACGTCTGCGCACCCAGCAACAGATTCCGCACGATGAGCAGCGTCCAGCGGTCGCCCAGCACATCGAGGGCCCGCGCGAACGCGCAGTACTGCCGGTAACTACGCGCGGCCACGTTGACCCCACAGCGCACGGAAGATCACGATGTGGCCGACCAAAGCCGTCCATACCATCAGGCTCACGATCCACGTGTAGGGCGTGTGGAACGCCAGCATCACCGGCGGTTCGTTCAGGAACTGTCGGAACGGCAACGGGGTGCTGAGCACCGCGATCACGACCACGGTGAGCAGCAGGAACGACCCGAGCACGTTCCACACCCAGACGACCGCAATCGGGACGTCGCGTTTCGCCAACAGGGCGCCGGCCACAGCCACCGCGCCGATTGCTGTCAGTACATCGAAGTTGTAGCCCGACCACGTCATCTGCACCGGCAGGGCACCAGCTTCGAACAAGCCGTGAAGCAGCCACTCCAGCGGCAGCCGGAACGCCTGAAGGCCCACGAGCCACGCCAGGGGAAGTTGCGCCAGACGCCGGCCGACCGGCGATAACGCCACACCCACGCCGACTCCCATCGTCAGGGCGAGGAACGGCATCACCGGTGGCGGGAATCCCGAGCCCTCGAGGATCCCACTGTTCGCGACCGCGGCGTGAAGCCCGAGCCACACGACCGCTGCGACCGCCGCCATCGTCGTCCATCGCGCTCGCCGCTCGGGCGGTGCCGCGAGCCGCACCAGCATCACGTCGGCCGCCGCGACCGCGATGCTGAGGATGACGAATGCGATCGTGAGTTCGGTGGGTGGGTTGAACGTACTCATGGCTCGCTCCCGGTAGGTTTATATTTTAAACCTACTCGACCGGCGCCGGAGCGCAAGCGCGTTTCTCGCGTCGGCCGACGTCGAAGAATCCGCGGGTCTGCTGGTCGAGCTCTAAAAGTGCATGTGTTGCGGCTGGGAGCTCGGCTTGATGTTGGCGTTGAGGTGGAACCGGTTGTGCGGGTCCCACGCCGCCTTGATGCGCGCGAGTCGGGCGTACTTCTCCCGACCGTACGACGCGCGCACGCGCTGGTCGTCCGGCTCGGAGATGAAGTTGATGTAGCTGCCGGAGCCGTTGGCGTAGGGCCGCGCGTCGTTCCAGAAGTCACGCACCCAGTTGCGGTCCGCCTCGTAGTCCGCCCGCGTGGTCGTGTGGCCGACGATGTTGAGGACAAAGGCCGAGGAGCGGGTGCCGCCGAACGACGTTTCGGCATCGTCGACGGCTGCGTAGGCGCCGCCCAGCATGAACACCGGAGCGAAGGACATCGGGGAACGCTTTCGCGGCGCGTGCTCCCCAATCACGTCGATCAGCTCGTCGTCGAAATCGTCGAGGTACAGTGCCTTCTCGTAGCCCATGGTGCCCCAGTGCGCCGATTCGTTGAACATCTGCTGCAGCGAAACGAACGGGATCGGGGTGACGAGTTCGAAACGTGCGGGCGCGGCGTCGCGTAGCGGTGCGACGAGCTCCGCGTGCTCCTCGATGGACCCGAATCCGACGATCATGATCGCGTGTCCGAGCATCCCCCGATAGCGCTCCGGCACGAACTCCTCTGGTGGCGCGTTGAGCGCCAGGGCCATGAAGCCCGTGGCGTTCATCGGGAGCGTGGGCAGGTAGTCGCGCGCGAACTTGAGCGCCGTGGGGCCCGTTTCGACGTCGAAAAAGAACAGCCCGAGGTTCACCACCGGGGGGACCTCGTGGGCGGAGAACTCGAACGACGTGACGACCCCAAAGTTGCCGCCGCCGCCGCGGATGGCCCAGAACAGCTCGGCGTTGCTGGCCCTCGACGCGCGCACGATGCGGCCGTCAGCGGTCACGACCTGGGCGGCGACGAGGTTGTCGCACGCCAATCCCGCCGTCCGGGTGAGCCAGCCAATCCCGCCGCCGAGGGTCAGTCCGGCAACGCCGGTGTGGCTGATGATGCCGCCCGGCGTCGCCAACCCGTGGCGCTGGGTCGCGCCGTCGACGTCGGCCCACGTGCATCCGCCTCCGCAGATCACGCGCTGTGTCTTGGGGTCCACGGTGACGTCGTTCATCGCCCCAAGGTGAATCATCATGCCGCCGTCACAGACCGCGTGGCCGGCGTAGTTGTGTCCCCCACCGCGTACCGCGATCTCCATGCCGCTGCGGGCCGCAAAGCGGACCGCTTCGGCGACGTGCCCGGCGCTCGAGCATCGCGCGATGACGGCAGGCTTTCGGTCGATCGCGCCGTTCCAGATCGCACGCGATCGGTCGTAGTCGGGGTCCCCAGGGGTCAATGCCTCACCGGTAAATGTCGAACGGAAGGCTTCGATATCGTCCTTTAGCTGTGGCATTTCAGTCCTCCTGCGTCGTGGTTGGACCGATGAAAATAGGTCGCAGGGGGGCCGGAACAACCCCGAATCTGGGGGTGCCGTCGGCGAGCCAATCACGGTGCGGCGCAGTCGGACGACGCGTCGCGGTCCTGCGTTTAGAAGGCGATGCTGGTCCGCGAGTAGGAGTACGACTCCCACTCGCCGAGCCCGAGATCGTTGTAGTTGAACGTCTCCCACTGAAATCCGGGCTTCATCACGCCGATGATGTCGAGGATGTAGGTCCCCGGCGGGTACGGCGAGGGGACCTGAGGAAGGCTCGACAGGTCGGGGAAGTCCGGCAGGCGCATGCTGCGCGAGTTCGCAGGCATGAAGCCCAACCACAGCGTCTTGAGGCCCGTCAGGGTCGGGACCGAGATGTTCATGTAGTAGAAATCGGGCTCGTTCGGCGCCTGGAGGTCCCACTCGATGAGGCCACTGATCGGCCGCGCGCCCGCTTGCGGCGACGTGACGCGCGCGATGCCGGCGAGTCCGGGGATCTGGACGATCGAGGCGGTGCTGCGGATGTTGCGCTTGATCCCGATCGTCATTGGCACCGTGCGGTTGGTGTAGCTGCCGCCAATCGCCTGATAGGTGGCATCGGCGAACATGCCCGACAACGCGGCCTGGTGGTTCGCGGTGACCACGTCACCGGTTCCGCTGGCGATGTCCACGCCGCCGAATACGCCCTCGAAGCCGAGGTCGAGGTACGGCACGACCTCGTTGACGTTGGGGCCCCCCGCGAACTGCGGGACGTGATTCAACTTGAACGAGATCCGGGTATCGAGCGGGATGTTGAGATCGAGATCGATCGTGTACGTCATGCCGTCGGAGGCGAACAGGAATCGCTCCGCGCCCATCATCAGCGGCCGGAAGGTCTGCGTCGCGTTGTCGTACAGGCCACCGACCGCGATCAGCGCGAGGTCACCAATGCGGCTGCGCAGGGTGTAGTTGCCGTTCGTGAGCACGACGTTTCCGTCGCCGGTCGGCGGGTTTTGCGAGAACGGATCCTTCTGGGTCGTGTACACGATCGCCATCTGGAACTCGGTCGGGCCGGGTTCGGCGAGCTTGTCGAGACCGGACAGGTACCCGGTGAACGTCGCCCCGGGCTGCGTCGGCGGCTGCGGCGGTGGCGGGCAGCAGACGCCGGTGAACGGGTTGCACTCCAGATCTTCGTCGCACAACGGGTTCTGAACTCGGCACCAGCACTCGAACTCACCGTCCGTACAATCGGGCTCCGGCTCGGATGGGCCGCCCAGCGGTGGCGGCGGATCGAGGTCGAGGAAGATTGTGATGTTCTCGGCGTCGACGTCTTGAACCGTGGCGCTCGAGGTCCAGGCGATCTCCGGATTACACGGGCGCGCCTCGATGAACAGCTTGTAGGTTGCGGTGACGGTCTGCTCGCCGAACACATCGGGGCCGGACAGTGTGACCATCCCATTGACGTCGGTCGTGCCCTGATAGGGCGTGCTGGGGTTCGTCGACAGCATCACGAACGCGTTCTCCAGCGGCTGTCCCTCGAGCGAGTAGACGGTCACGTTGACGGCGCCGGCGACCGGGCCGCCCCACGCGCCACCGAAGCGGCTGCCGGGGTTGTAGTAGGTGTAGGGCAGCGGCGCCGTCTTGGTCTGAGCGCCGACCTTCACTTCCACGACGACGCTGCCCGTCGGATGCACCGGCGAGCGCACGGCGAGGGTCTGGGCGTCGAGGATCTGGATGCCGGTGGCCGCGATCCCGTCGAAACTGACCGTCGGCGAGCCCACAAAGCCGCGCCCCCGAAGGACGACGTAGGTGCCGCCCGCGATGGAGCCGCGGACCGGCGTGATGCCGTAGACGTCGAGGGGTTCGGTGAACGTGAACGCGTCGCGGAACGTCGCCGTGACCTGGTCGCGTTCGACGACGACGTCGACGACACCGGCAGCGTGCGCGGGCGCTTGAGCGGTGATCTGCGTGGAGCTGTTCACGGTGAAGCCGGCCGCGATGGCGCCGAAGCGCACCTGGGTGGCCCCCGTGAACCCTTCCCCGTCGATCACGACGTCGTACCCGCCACTGGCGTTGCCACTGTTGGGCGTGACGCGATCGATCCAGAGGTTCGCGACGTAGGTGAAGCCGCCGACCAACGTGTCGTTGCTGGCGCCAGCGCTGACGCTGACGTCGACGACGCCGATCGCGTGAGCCGGCGTCTGCACCAGCGCGTGACCCGGTCCGCGATCCAGAATCGTCGCGCTGATGCCATCAAACGTGACGGTCAGCCCCGCCGCGTCGAGCCCGGCGCCGATGAGCGTCACTTCGGTGCCGCCGATCGCGGCGCCCTGGTTCGGTGTGATCGCCGCGACGGCCAGCTCGCCGGGCGTCGCGTAGTAGTACGCGCCACTCGCGATGTGGGCGTCGCCGTCGGGGTTCTGCGCCCGCACGTTGACGAGCCCCGCGGCGTGGACCGGGGTCACGACCGTGGCGGAGATTCCTGTCGGTGCAACGCCCTGAACGGTGGCGTTGGTTCCGCCAAACTGAATCGTGGTGCCCGCGACCATGCCGGCGCCTTCCACCGTCACGGTCTGCCCGCCCGCGGTCGGCCCGGCGGCGGGCCGCACGCGGTCGATGCGGATGGCGTCGAAGAATTCGATCGCGCCGGGTGCGACGGTGGTCGCGTTGCGATTCGTGGCTCGAACGTCAAACACGCCGGCAGCGTGAGGCGGCACGATGACGCGCATGAGGCGCTCGTCCACGATGTCGTGGCGCACACCGGTGCTGCCGCCGAAGCTGACGCGGGTGTCGTTGTCGAACCCGCGACCGCGGATCGTGACTTCGACACCGCCCTCGCTCGGCACGCGGTTCGGCTCAATCGTGTCGATGATGAGGTCGAGGGTGTACTCGAAGCCGCCGACCAGAATGTCCTCACCCAGCGTCGGGTCGAGGAGCTTGACGTTGACGGGGCCGGGGCCCTGGCCGCGTGGAACACGTCCCACGAGGTCCCCGTCGATCAGCTCGACGTCCGCGCGAGCACTGCCGAAGAAGAGCACCGTGTCGCGCGAGAACCCCGAACCACGCGCGACGAACTGCGTGCCGCCGAGCACCGGTCCGCGCGGAGGGATGATCGCATCGAGCCGCAGCACGACCGGACCCATGTCCGGGGTCGCTTGATCGCGGTCGCCAAAATCGAAGACGAAGAGGTCGTCGGGCGGTCGAACATCGGGGTTGGGTCGCGCGTCGGGGTCCGAGCCGTCCGGCCCAGCCATGTCGATCACATCGGCGTCGCCCCCCGCATCGGCGAGGTTGTTGGGATCCGGATCGCCGCAGCCCCCGCACGCGTTGAGGAACAGCGTGAGCAGAACGAACCCAATCCAACCTGCGAAACCGTTGCGTGTCATGCCGTCACCACCGCGTATTTAGCCGGTCGATGCCCCTCAACGAGGATCAGTTTCAACCGGATTCATCCATGTGCGGCGAAGGATAGTGATGCGAGGCCCGCGTTTCAACGTCACACGCGAGGTTTGATCATTACTTACGTGCGATCACCAGCCGCATGTCTGGATACGGGGTCTTCGCGTAGGGCGCCTCGACGGACACCGCGAATCCGTGCTCCAGCAGCTTGTCCATCGCGCGCTCCAGCGTGAACGTGAGGTAGAACATGATGAACGGCGGATCGACGACCGCGTTGCGCACGTGCATCACGGCGTTGAACCCGCGCGCGAGCCACCAGCGGCGATCGGTGGGCCGCGGCATCGCCGCGGTCACGAAGATGAAGCGGCCGCCGGGCCGCAGATTGTCGTGGACCTGCTGCAGGAAGCGGTCCTGCTGGTGCTCGAGGATGTGGCCAAACGCGCCAGCGGTCGCAATGACGTCGAACGGCTCGTCGAACCGCATGTCGAAGGCGTCCATCTGCACGAACGACATCGCGGCGTCGCCGGGTACGTCTTCGGCGAGGCGTCGACCGACGTCGAGCATCCCCTCGGACAGGTCGATTCCGATCACCTCCCGTGATGTCACCGCACGCAGCGATCGCGCGATGGCGCCGTTGCCGCAGCAGCAGTCCATCGCGCGCTCGACGGGCTCGCGACCGGCGACACTCGCCAGCGGTTCCACGAGCTCGTCGGGCAACCGAAACGGCGTGTACTCGAACTTCTCCGCGAGCAGATCGTAGCCGCGCGTGGTGCCGGAGAAGGCCTGGCGGGCGAGTTCGAGGAGGCTGGGTCCGTTGGGATGAAACATAGCTCAACCTAGCACAGCTTGTATTGGCTCGGGGAGTGGAGGACGATCGGTTCATGCTCATCGCGCACGAAGACTTCGAAACGTGTCTGGCGCAGCTCGCCGACGACCGGCGCCACGAGGCGATCGGGCTCTTCGGCCCCGGATCCACGATGTGGCGACTGGCACGGGAGTCGGTGATCATGTTCGGGGGCGGGCGTGCGGCGTTGCTGCAGGCCGCGCATCCCCACATCGCGTGGGCGGTCACGAGCCAGTCCTCCGCCGTGATGTCCGACGTCGCGGGCCGCTTTCGGCGCACGTTCGACAACGTGTTCGCGATGACGTTTGGGCCGCGCGACAAGGCGCT
>JBFIHF010000151.1:0-14647 GCA_041601915.1 Bradymonadaceae bacterium | reverse complement strand
GGCGGCGACGAAGCGTCGGGCTACTACCCCGACGGCTTACCGCGCAGTCGGCACACGTACGACTACATCGCGTACGTGCCGCCGCTGGGCTCGATGTGCTCGATGGGCGGCTCGGCGTTGTACCCCAGCGGACAGATCAACGTGTCCAGCGTGGACTGCTTCTCGTTCGAGACCCTGGCGTGGTCACGCTTCGCGGACGCGCCCGCAGGGACGATCGCGGGAATCGCTGACTACGACCCGGTGGCGCAGCGCGTGGCCTACGTCGTCGGCCCGCAGCTGCGCTATCTGGCGCAGTGGTCGGCGGTCCCGGACACGTGGACGACCCACGGCGACAACTTCACGAACGGCGGACTCGGGATTCGGCTCACCGGCCGGGTCGACCCCGTGGCGCGGCGCTTCGTGGCCGTCGGCCAAGGCGCGGCCTACACGTGGACAATCGATGAGCCCGGCAACTTCGCCGAGGTCCCGCTCGCCACGACGAACGCGCCCGCCAACTACGATCGGTCGAATCCGGGCCTGACGTTCGACACCGATCTCGGGCGCATCGTGCACTGGGGCGGCGGCACGTCGCTCTGGTCCCTCGACCTCGCCGGCAACGTCTGGGAAGAGCACGCCGCGGCTCCGGAAAACACCGTCAGCCCCAGCGAACCCAATAGCAACGGCACCTACGGCCGTTTTCGGTACGCGCCAAACCTCGGGGTCTACGTGCTGGTCAACGATGCCGCCGAGAACGTCTTCCTCTTCCGGCTTCCGGCAGACTGAGCGACGAGCGACGGGCCGAGTCCGTGAGTATGCCGGTGGCCGGATTCCGGTGGCCGGATCCCGGTTTCCGGTGGCCGGATCCCGATTCCTATCAGGCAAGGGGCATTTTTCCGCGACGACTTCACGGTCGAGAGGTGTCCAAGCCCGGTTCTGTTCGAACTTCGGTCTGTGATCGTCAGGTGCGCATCGATGGGCTTCGGTCGATTCAGCGACTGCGTAGATGCCGCCACGCAGGAGTAATCGCCGCTCAGGCGGCGGACATCCGCTCAGATGACGGCTGTTCGAGTGGTGCGTGTCCATCGTTTCACGTTGCAAGCCAGCAGCTTGAAGACCAGGGCGGTCTTGACTCGTGGCCGTCGGCGCACGCGTAGTGTCCTGCAACCGTGGGCGCGCTTGAGCTCGCTCATCGTGCCTTCGATGCCGCTCCGAATGGAGTATTCGGACCACCATTCCGGGTCCTGCTGAGCGCGGTAAGCCGCGTCGCGCGCCTTGAGCCGTGGAGCTAACGGGAGCCAGGCATTGTTCTGTTTCAGCCGGACCGGACACGCCTTGAGGCGCGGACATGTTCGACATTGATGCGCGTCGAAGTGCGCATGGGAGACGCGGTCGAGGTCATTCTCATACTTTCGGAGGCTGTGACGCTGCGGCGTCTGTCCCTGGGGGCACGTCAGGACCTGCCCGCTCGCGTCATAGGAGAAGTCCAGGCGGTCCAGGTTTTCGGACGCGACACCTCTTCCCGTGACCGGGCCAAAAAGGCGCACCGCACGGGCATCCGTGTCTTCGATCGCCCGGGGCGTGACGTACCCCGCATCGGCATAGAGCGTCTCGGGCAGCAAATCGCGGGCCTGCAATGTCTCGCAAAGCGGGGCGGCCTGATTCTGATCTGCCTGGTTGGCCGGGTTGAGCTTGAACGCCGTGATCAGCTCAGGAGCACCCACATTGGCGCATGTTTCGACGATGTGCAGCATGTAGCCTGTTCCCTTGTGACCCATTCCTGCATCGGGGTCGTGCGGCGATTGCAAGGTACTGGGCGCGCCCGCTTTGACCGCATGGGCGCGTGGCGTCACACGATGCTTCGTTTTGCTACTCTTCTTGCCGCCTCGCGGCGGTGGCTCCGGGTCAAACTCAAAGTGCTCATGCAGCACCCGTCCGACGAGCTGAATCGCTTCGATCTCATCGGTCGGCGCCGTACTGCCGAAGCACTCATGCACCTCGAGAAGCCATTCGCCGACCTGCTTGAGCGAGGTACGTTCACCGGCGTCACCAAACCATCCGCGCCCTTCATCTCGACCCGACAACCACTCATTCAATCCCGGACTGAGCTTCTGCAAAGCCGCCGCGTCATGCTTCCGGATCGCCTGGATCCCGTGCAGCAACGTCGTCCCCAGCAGATCCAGACGGGCGCGCTTGCGGATATTGGACTGAATCAACGTCGAGTCGATCCGCTGCTTACTCGTGCTCACGCCCAACGCGCGAATCGCGTCTCGCGTGACGTGCTCAAAGACCCGCTGCAGGCACGCCACCTCGGGATCGTGCGTGGCAATCCGGCTTCGAAACTCGCAGAGCCCCTGTCTGGATAGATAGCTGTCCTCGTCAGCCTCGAACCCCAGCGCATAGCGCCAGCGGTTGTCGAAACACAACGCATCCACCGCCTGCTGATCGGTCAGGATCTGCATCTCCTGAAGGATGCACACGCCGAGCAAGCGCGCGACGCTCCAATTCGGTCTCCCCGTCGGCCCATAGAACTCGGCGAAATCCGACTCGACCTCCAGCAGGCTCGGGTAGACGTCGCGTAGAAAACCGTGCGCCCACGACGACTGAAGTCGGCGACGTGCCGACTCCGACAGCGTCGTATCGGCTCCAAACAACGGCGATTGCCGTGAAGTGTCTTTGAACATGCCCTATTGGATCATATCGGGCGCGAAATGTGGATCGTCCGAGTTACCTGACAGGAATCGGCTTCCGGCTTCCGGCTTCCGGGATCCATCAGGCGGCGATTGATCCATCGCGCCATTCGTCGACCATGCGTTGCAGCACGTCGATCCAGGCAGGGCTGTCATTCAGGCACGGGATGTAGGTGAACTCGTGGCCACCGGCCTCCATGAAGTCCTCGCGGCCGCGCATCTCGATCTCCTCGAGCGTTTCGAGGCAGTCGGAGACGAACGCCGGGCAGATCACCAAGAGGCGCTTCACGCCCCGTGACGGCAGCTCTTTGAGCACGTCGTCGGTGAATGGACGCAACCACGGGTCCCGACCGAGCCGCGATTGAAACGACAGGTGCCACTTGTCCGGCGCGATGCCCGCCAGGGCGCACAGCGCACGGGTCGTCGCGAACACCTGCGCGCGATAGCACGTGCCTTGCACCGCGTGTTTGCTATCGCAGCAGTCCGGCCGCTGCAGGCACCAACTCTTGCTGGGGTCCGAGTTGCGGACGTGGCGCTCGGGGATGCCGTGGTAGCTGAACAGCACGGCGTCCCATTCGGTCTCGAGGTAGGGCGCGACGACGTCGCGCAGCGCCGCGATGTAGTCGGGGTCGGCGTAGAAGGGCGGCTGGATCGTCACCCGGCAGTTGGGGCTGATCTTCTTCACCTCGTCGAGCGCCTTTGCGGCGGCGGTCTCATAGGACGACATCGCGTAGTGCGGGTAGAGGGGGATCACGAACAGGTCGTCGACGCCTTGCGCGACGAGCCGCCGGATTCCGTCGGCGGTCGACGGATTGCCGTACCGCATGCCGACTTCGATCGGCAGCTCGCCGAGTCGTTCGCGCAACAAGTCGCGTTGTTGCATCGTCGAGACGATGAGCGGCGAGCCCTCGTCGGTCCAGATTTGCTGGTAGGCATGCGCGGATTCGGCGGGCCGAGACGGCAAGATGAACAAGTTCAAAACGAGTTGC
This sequence comes from Bradymonadaceae bacterium, assembly GCA_041601915.1. Classification (GTDB taxonomy): domain Bacteria; phylum Myxococcota_A; class Bradymonadia; order Bradymonadales; family Bradymonadaceae; genus JBFIHF01. The sequence goes on along the minus strand of JBFIHF010000151.1, from coordinate 10,992 downwards.
TGAATGAGTTTCGGCGAGTCGAGCACGCGGTCGTCGGACAGAAACTCGCGCAAGTAGCGTTTCACGTCCGCCGGATCGGTGGAGTCGGGTGACCCGAGATTGAGCAACAGCACACCGCGTTTCACGCTCGTCCTCCAAGCTCGGGCGCGATGTCGCGCGCGAAGTAGGTGATGATGATGTCGGCCCCGGCGCGCTTCATCGAGAGCAGCATCTCCCGGCGGACCGCGGCTTCGTCGATCCAGCCCTTCGCCGCGGCCGCCTTCACCATCGAGTACTCACCGGAGACGTTGTAGCAGGCGATCGGAAGGTCCACGGCGTCTCGTACGCGCGTGATGATGTCGAGGTAGGCCAGTGCCGGCTTGACCATCAGCACGTCGGCACCTTCGGCGGCGTCGAGCTCCGCCTCGACCATCGCCTCGCGGGCATTGGCCGGATCCATCTGGTAGCTGCGCCGGTCGCCGAATCCCGGCGCGGAATCTACCGCGTCGCGGAACGGTCCATAGAACGCCGAGGCGTACTTGACCGCGTAACTCATCACCGCGACGTCGTCGTAACCGGCGTCGTCCAGGCCGAAGCGGATCGCGTGCACCATCCCGTCGATCATTCCGCTCGGTGCGACCATGTCCGCGCCGGCCGCGGCGTGGGAGACGACTTGCTTCTGGAGATTGCTCAGCGTCTCATCGTTGAGCAATTCGCCGCCTTCGCTGACAACCCCGCAATGGCCGTGGCTCGTGTACTCGCAGAAGCAGACGTCCGTCATGATGTAGAGCGCGTCGCCGTAGGCGGCCCGAAGGTTGCGCGTCGCGGTCTGGATGATGCCGTGGTCGTGCCAGGTGTCGGAGCCGACCTCGTCCTTGCCTTCGGGGATGCCGAACAGAATCACGCGACTGACGCCGCGTTCCAGCAGGACATCGACCTCGGCGCCGAGCTCCGAGACGGAGAGCTGGTGGATCCCAGGCATCGAGCGGATCTCCCGATTTACGCCGCTCTCCGCGGTGACAAAGATCGGCATCACCAGATCGTCGACGCGGAGGTGCGTCTCGCGAACGAGCGACCGAATCGCCTCATTGCGGCGCAGTCGGCGCGGTCGTCGGGGCAGGTCGAACATATTACCAATCCTCGTGTTTAGCTTCTTGCGGTACGGCTAGTGTGACTTCGTCGGGTTCGTCGCGCTCGTCGACGTCGCCATCGACTCCATCGAACCCGGAGAGCTGCGCCTCGAACATCGCGAGGTCGTCCAACGGGTCGACCGCGGATTCCTTGTCGAGCGTGAAACCGGGGAAGACGTAGACCGTGTCGCCGTCGTCGGTGACGTGAAGCCGCGCTGCCGTCTTAGCCTCGAAGTGCTCCAGCACCCGCAGGGACTGGTCGAGCGTCAACGACGTATCCACCGCAAGTTCCGCCACCGTGAGGCGTCCGTGGTGTGCCCGCGCCACGCCGAGAACGGTGCGCTCGAGGTCCTGACTGATGATCAGCGGCGCCGCCTTCGGCTGGCGGACCCCTGTCCACACCAGCAGCATGCCGGCGATGGCGACCACGCTGGAGAAGACACCGACGATCAACGCGCCCTGCAGGTTGTCCGCTCGGGTGATGATGTCGTGCAGCATCCCGATGACGCAGGGAGACGAGGCGGCGAACATCAGAAAGCCGATGACGATCGAGAGGACCTGGGCGGGAGATCGTTTCAGAGTGGGTTCGTTCATGCGGCCCTCGTCAGGGTGTGCGCCAGATCCGCGCCGGCCTCGATCAGGTCGGGGACGGCGACGCGCCCGCGCAGGTTACCCGCCACCCGGAGTCCGCGGTGGCGGTGCTCGAGCGCCTCGATGAGCGCCAAGGTGCGTCCGTAGCCCACTTCGTACTGTGGAATCGCCTGCTCCCACACCACGTGCTCGACAAACACCGGCTCGCCCCGCACGCCGAGCAAGGTGCGCAGCGCGGTCATCGTGGTGGCGAGGCGGTCCTCATCGGTGCCGGTGGCCAGATCGGGACGTCGCGTTCCGCCCACGAAACACGCGATCGTGACGTGCCCATCGGGGGCCCGCCCCGGGAACAACGTGGAGGTGAACAGCGCGCCGAGCACGTCGAAGTTCTCGCGAATCGGCACGATCATCCCGAACCCGTCCAACGGATGGGCGACATCCTGGGCCCGAAATCCGAGGGTGACGATCGACAGCCACGGGTAGTTTACGCCGCCCATGAAGCCGAAATCGATCGGACCCTCGTCCACAACTTGAAGGGATTCGTAGGCGCGAGCGCCAACGGTCAGCACGACGTGGTCGTAGTCCTGATCGGCGACTCGCCAAGCGCCGTCGACACGTTCGATTCGCTGAACAGGCGCGTTCAGTCGGAGATCGGAGATCTCGGTCCGCAGCGATCGGCACAGCGTCTCGTTGCCGTGCCGGAACGCGAACATGCGTGGGCGTGGGCCGCTGGCCTCGCGCGCGCGCGCGATCGCGCCGCGTACGAGTGAGCCGTGATCGCGTTCCAGCGAAGTCATCTTCGGAAACGCGTAGCGCGCCGACAACTTGCTCGGATCTCCGGCCCAGACGCCGTTCACGAGCAGCTCGACCCCGTAATCGAGCAGCTCCTGGTTGAGCCGCCGTCGCACAAACATCGTGACGCTCTCGTCGACGCCGTCGTCGCGGCGCGGCACGAACGGCTCGCGCGCAATCGCGAGCTTTGCGCGACGCGAAAACACGCTCGTTCCAAGTAGGGCGGGTGGCGAGTGCGGCAGCGCACACGGCCGGCCGTCGCGCACCATGTAGCGGGTGTGCGCGGCCTCGCTCGCGTAGGTTCGTTGTTCAGACAGGCCGAGTTCGTCGATCAGTCGCGTGACGACCGGGTTCGACTCCATCAGCGTGTGAGGGCCGCGTTCGGCCAAAAAACCGTCACGCCGGATCGACGTGATGGGGCCCCCGACGTGGTCAGCGGCTTCAAACACGGTGACCTGCGCGCCGGATCGCTCGAGCTCGCGAGCACACACGAGCCCGGTGATGCCCGCACCGATGATGGCCACGCGGCTCGTCATGTCCGACGAATCTCGTCGACCATCGCTTGCATGCAGTCGATCCTGCCGTGCGGCGAGACGCCATGGCCGAGATTGAACACGTGTCCGTGGACGCCGGCCATCGAATCGAGCAGGCGGCGAGTCTCGAGGCGGGTCAGCTCGGGCGTCGTCTCGACGATGATCGGATCGAGGTTGCCCTGCACGCTGATGTCAGGACCCAGCGCCTCCTTCACGGCGCGCAGATCGGTCGTCCAGCTCACGCCCACGCAGGCCGCGCCCATCGAGCGCAGGGAGGCGACGTTTTCATGCCCATCCTTGGGGTACACGATGAACGGAACCTCGGGGATCGCCTCGATGATGCGAGCCATCCACTCCGCGGACGCCGGTCCGAACGTGGTCGGAGACAGCACGCCCCCCCACGAATCGAAGATCTGAATCACATCGACGCCGGCCGCGACCTGCATCCGGAAGTACTCGATCGACGCCGCGGTGATCTTCTCCATCAGTCGCTCAAAGAGCGCGCGGTCCTCGTAGAACATGCGCTTCGCGAAGCGATAATCGCGCGACGAGCCGCCCTCGACCATGTAGGTCGCCAACGTCCACGGCGAACCGCCAAAGCCGATGAGTGCTCGCTCGTCGCCGAGCTCCGCGCGCACGAGTTTCAGCGAGTCCGAGACATACGACAGGCGATCGGTGATCGCGGAGACCTCGAGACGGTCGACGTCCGCGGCGCTCTGCACGCGAAACGCCATCTGAATCCCGCCGGCGTCGCGAAAGCTGTACTCCTGACCCATCGCTTCGGGGATCACGAGGATGTCCGAGAAGATGATCGCAGCATCCATCCCGTAGCGGCGCACCGGCTGCATGGTGACCTCACAGGCGAGCTCCGGCGTCTTGACGAGCTCGTGAAAGCTGTGGTCTTCGCGCAACTTCATGTATTCGGGCAGATGTCGGCCCGCCTGACGCATCACCCACACGGGGGGATACTCGACTGCTTCACACCGAATCGCTCGAAGGAAACGTTCCCTTGATTTCATGCCGCCTCGCCGCCGAGAATGCCGGTGATTTGATAGCATATGCATTCGGGGTGCGTCGATGCATCGCGTTGCGATTCCGAGGACGTGCGATGGCTAGGGCTCTGCAGAACCTGCTGGTCTTCCTACTCAGCGTCACATGGTGCGCTGAGGCATACACCCAGGTCGAGCCGATTCGGATCGACCGGCCTCGCGAAGGGGACACCGTGGCGTCGGATCTCGACGTCGCCGGCGTCGCCCAGGCTGGCGCGACGGTCGAAGTCTGGATCGATCGCGTCTTCGTCGTCGACACCGTCGCCGAGCCCGACGGCTGGTATGTCGCCAAGCTTCGTCGGCCGCCAAACGCCACCGCGAAGTCGCGGATCTTCGTGCATGAACTCGACGCCCAGGGGCAGCGGACCTCCAGCGCCGTCGTGCGCGTGACGTGGCTCGATCAGCCGTTGCCCGAACAAGCGGCGGAGCCGCCTGTCGTCGCCGCCGAGGAGCCCGTCGTCGAACCCGAGGTCGCGGCGCCGGAGATCGAGGCGGCCCCCGAACCTCCGGTTCCAGCCGCCACGACCGAGACAGTGGCTCCAGCACCGGTCCCACCCGTCCAACGCGACCGCGGCGGGCGTATCGCGGTCGAGGCGCTGCTCGGGATCCCCGGCGGCCTCGTCGGCGGGGGGCTCGGGTATCTGCTCGGGAGCGCGATTGGCGTGCACGGCAGCGGCGAACGCCGCGCCGCGACCCTGTTCCTCGCCTCGGTCGGCGGGGCGATGGGCGCCGCGGGGACCGTGTATGGCATCGGTCGCGCGATGGACGGAAACGGCTCGTTCGTCTGGACGGCGGTCGGCGGTTTTGGCGGCGCGCTGCTGTTGGCGACCGTCAACCTCGCTAGCGGCAGACGCGCGGGCGCCTGGTACGTGCCGTTCGGGATCGTCGCGATCGCGATGCCGATCCTCGGCTTCGAGTTGAGCAGCGATCGTTCTCGGGTACCGGTGTCGCAACTGACCCCGACGATGGGCGTCTCGGCGGATGGCCAACCGACGCTCGGCGTGTGGATGCGATGGTGAGCGCCGCGAATCAGCCGGCCGCGAGTTCTCCCAGCAGCGCCTCGAGGTCCGGCCGCTCGGGCACGAAGTCCACGCGATCGCCGGCCTGTTCGATCGCATCGCGTGTCGACGGTCCAATCGCGGCGACGCGGTAGCAATCGCCGACGACGCGGTGATGCAGGTTCTCGCGAAAGACGTCGAACGCGCGTGGGGAGGCGAACACCACCCACTGGGGGGCGATGCGCCGCAGCACGCCATCGAGGTCATCCCAGTTTGTTCCGACCGTCTTGTAGGTCGGCACACTGACGACGCGGCAGGGCAGGCCGACCTCTTCGAGCGGACGGTCGGTGCCCTCCAGTTCGAACGACACCACGAGATCGTCGGCGGCGATGGTGGCTCGCAGCTCCTCGACGAGCCCGACGAAATCCTCGCGCGCGGGATGTCGCACATCCTGGTCGAGAACCGATCCCAGCCAACTCGCGGTTTGTTCGCCCACCGCCCAGACCGTCGTCGCCGAAAACGCGGTCCGGCCCAACGCATCCAGTGCGTACTCCGCGGCATTGCGACTGAAGAAGACCGCATGGCGCGTCGGATGACCCTCGCGATGTAACTCCTGGTCGAGGTCGGCCCGCAAGGGCAGGGCGAGTCGGGCCAGCATCGGCAGATGCACCAGCTCGACGCCGCTGACTTCGCCCGGCTCCCGGGTTCCGGTGTAGACCACCTTGATCATCGCCCCAGGATCTCCGCGGCACCCCGAGCCAAGAAGTCGTCGGCGAGTTGTTCGGCGAGCTCCACCGGGTCCGAGCCGGTCGCGCTGTCGTGAATCACACGGCGCCCATCGAGAGATCCAACCCAGCCGCTGAGGCGCCAGCCGTCCGCCACGGCCACGCAGTGCGCGGCGACCGGCACGGAGCAGCCGCCCTCGAGCCGTGCCATGAAACGTCGCTCTCCATGTACGGCGTCGACGGTGGCGCCGTGGCTGATCGCGCGGACCAGCGCCGCGACGTCCTCGCGGTCGGCGCGAATCTCGAGACCGATCGCGCCTTGGGAGACGGCGGGGACAAATCGGTCCGCGGGCAGCTCCGCGGCGACGAGGTCTCCACGGTCGAGGCGATGGAGCGCCGCCGTCGCCATCACGATCGCGTCCCAGCCGCGTTCTTCCAACTTGCGAAGACGCGTGTCGATGTTGCCGCGCAACTCCTCGAAACGCAGGGCGGGCTTGTAGGAGAGCAGCTGGGCGCGCCGGCGCACCGACCCGGTGGCGATCACGGCGTCGTCGGGCAGCTCCTCGAAGCTCGTCCAACGCGGCGAGACCAAGCAGTCCGTGGGGGCCGCGCGCTCCGGTGAGCCGCCGTAGGCGAGGCCGTCGGGCAGCGTCGACGGCAGATCCTTGAGCGAGTGGACCGCCAGCTCCGCGTCTCCGGCCAACAGCGCCTGTTCCAGCTCCAGCGTGAAGAGCCCCTTCGCCCCGATCTCCGGCAGCGGCTTATCGCGAATCTTGTCGCCCGTGGTGTCCATCGCCACGATCTGGGTCTCGATCCCGTGGGCGGTTCGAAGGAGGTCCGCGACGAGGTTCGTCTGCCACATCGCCAGGGGGGACTTGCGCGACACGATGCGAAGCGTCTCAATCATCCGATGATCCGAGTCCAAAAATACGGCGCAGGATGTCGACTTCCTCGGGCTTTAGCGACCCGTCGTCAATACCTGCGCGCAGAAACATGATCGGGTCGTGGAGCAGCTTTTTCGTCAGCGCGCGCGAGAACGCGTCGATCGCATCGACCTGATCGGGGGTGTATTTGCCGGTCCACTTTTGCAACTCCGACTCGCGGAGCCCCTCAAAGTGGCGAGCGAGTTCGCCGATCGTGGGACGCACGCGGATCGTTTGCATCCACGCCTCCCACTCCTCGACCATCGCGTCGACGATGAGCTCGGCGCGTGGAATCTCTTTCTGGCGGGTTTTCAGGTTGTCGTGAATGACCGCTTCGAGGTCGTCGATGTTGTACAGGAAAACGCCGGACGCCTTCGCGCACTTGGGATCGACGTTCCGGGGGCTCGAAATGTCGATCATGAACAGCGAGCGATACCCGCGCGACTTCATGATCGGCTTCATCACCGTCGCGGGCACCAGGTAGTCCTGCGCACCGGTCGCAAACACCGCGATGTCGGCGGAGCGCAGCGCGTGCTCCAGCTCATCCATCGGCCGGTAGGTGCCATGGAACTGGTCCGCGAGGGCTCGTCCGCGGTCCTCGCCGCGATTGACGACGACGAACTGTGTGGCCCCGCTGGCCTTGAAGTGCTCGGCGGCGTTTTCGGAGGTCTCGCCGGCACCGACGAGGACGATCTCCAATCCCGACAGGTCGCCGAAGATCCGTTTGGACAGTTCGACCGACGCGCTCGCGATCGAGACCGCGCCGTCACACAGTGTCGTCTCGGTCCGCACTCGCTTTCCGCAGCGAATCGCGAACTGGTAGAGCCGGTCGAGCACCGGGGACTTGCTCCCGATCCCCAGAATCTGGCGATGGACCTCTTTGACCTGCGCCAAGATTTGATCCTCGCCCAACGCCAGGGACTCCATCGACGCGGCGACGCGGAACAGATGTCGGGCGGCCTCGGCGCCGCGCAACTGTGTGGGGTGCGCGGCGAGTCCGTCCATGCGTTTGGTCTGCGAGACGAGCGGTCCGATCGCCTCCCAGGTCGGCGGGGTCGCGGCCCCATAGACATAGAATTCCGTGCGGTTGCAGGTCGAAAGCACCGCGACCTCCGAGTTTCCCAGCACGCTGCCGGCGCGTGGGACGAACTCGGCGACCTCGTCCTCGGAGAACGCGAGCCGATCGCGCTCCTCGATGGAGGTGTTCTGGTGGCTGAACGAGATCAGCCAGATGTCGTGGGCGGCGGCGGTCATGCGAACGAGTGGCTGGCGACTCCAACCGAACCGAGGAAGATCGCGAACCAGATCATCGTGGCCCACGCGGTTTGGCTGCCCGAGAGTCCGCGAAGTCGCGTGATGACGACCCCCACGATGTAGCCGAACCAGATCACGAACGAGACGATGATCTTCGGATCGAACATGTCGAAGCCCTCGATCGTGAGCCCCAACACGGCGCCCATGCCGAGCCCCATGCCCAGCAGCGCGATTCCGGCCACCGTCGCGACCTTGCTCATCCGATCGAGCTTCATCAGCGGTGGAAGGCGCTTGAAGAAGACGCCGAGATCACGCGCTTTCAACTGGCGCGTCATCAGCAGGTACATCAGCGCGTACAGGGCACCGACCGCTAGCGCCGTCAGTCCGAGGACGAGGAAGACGACGTGCACCCCGAAGATCGGGTTCTCGAGCAGCACCTCGTGCGTCGTGTCATCGTTGATCAGGACCGATGCGATCGACTGGCCAATCAGCGCCGGCGCGATGAAGAACACGCCTGTCGTCGTCTGATTCTGCGAGCGCTCGATCGCGGCGTACACGACCCCGATGCTCAGCGCGGCCAGCGAGAGGAACTCCGCCTTGGAGGCCACGGGCATGAACCCCAGCTCCGCACCGCGCAAGACGAAGAACACCGCGTGCGTACCCAGCAGTAGGTACAGCGCCCGGCGACCCAACGCGGAGTCTTCCGCGTCGTCACTGCGGAGGAATTGACGCAGGTACACCGCGAACACCGCGGCGTACGCGAGGGGCAGGACAAACTCGAGGGTGTGGAGAATGGGCAACATCGGGCTCATTCAACCGGAGCGAGCCACAAATGTCCATCACCGCGTCACTCGTACTCGACGAAGCTGTCCATCAGCTTGCGCAGCTCGCCGTCCTCGAACCGAACGGTAAGCTTGTCGCCCTTGCTGGTGGGTTCGACGAGCTGGATGACGCCGCGCCCGAACTTCTTGTGCGTGATCCACTGCACGGCCGGCGGTGCCTCCTCGGGCTCGTCCTCGGTGATGTAGTCCACGACGACCTCGAACGCTTGCACATTGCGGTCGATCTCCTCGCCGCCGAGCTCGTCGAGCAAGCGCTCCTCCAGCGCGCAGGGCAGGCCGGGCGCGTAGGCCCTCTTGCTGTCGTAGACGACGTACGAGGTGTCGTCGGCTTCGGCCCCTTTGATGAACGCATAGAAGCAGCCGCGGTCCGCCTCGAACACGACGGCCTCGGCCGGCGCGTCGTCGGGTCGCTCCTTGAACTGGCCCATCAAGTTCTTGGTCAAACGCTCGAGGTCGCCCACGTCGCGGATCGAGCCGAGGCCGGACACGACATAGGCGATGACGGCGTCCGGGATCCGGCACCCGAGGTTCGCCTCGACGGCGTTCAACCGGTGCAGCCGCACGCCGGCGCTGATCGCCTTTCCCGCTGGATAGCCACGCGCCAAGCGCACCGCCGTGATCGCTCGGGCGAGGCCGTACGCGACCTCGATCCCGCGGATCTCGATTTCGGGGGCCGCGGGCGGAATGTCATACATGGGCTGCGGATCGAGCTCGTTGCCCTCGTCGTCGATCGCGCGCAATTCCGTGGCATCGACCCACAACTTCTCTTTCTCGTCGGTCGTGGGCGTGACGCCCGCCCGCATCCCGTGTCCCCAGCGGGAGCGGCCCCACCAGAAGATCTCACCTTCGACGTCGGCGTGCTCGCCTTCGACGATGCGAACGCGGGTGCCCTTGCCAATCCCGCCGCTGACGGCGCCCGCATCCGCATCAGCGTCTACGTCCGCAGCCACCACGGCCTCAACCACGACATCCTTCACAACTTCCTCCACAACTTCCTCCACTACATCCTCCAAAGCGTTCTCCCTACAGTCGTCGGTGCTCCAGACACGGCATACGCCTCCGAATCGCGTGCACCAACTCCAAATCGACCTCGGCGAATAAGAGCTGCTCGCGATCCGACGCGCATGCGACCAAATGGCCCCATGGATCGTAGACCACGGAATGGCCGTACGACCAACGTTTGCCGTGGTGATGGCCGTACTGCGCCGGCGCCAATACCCAACATTGATTCTCGATCGCCCGCGCTCGCAGCAACGCGTCCCAATGGTCGCGCCCTGTTTGCAATGTGAACGCCGAGGGCACGATGAGCACCTTGGCGCCGCAGCGGACCTGCTCGCGATACAGCTCGGGAAACCGCAGGTCGTAGCAGGTGCTCAGGCCGACCAGTGTGGGTTCTCCGTCGAACGGGATCGTCGCCGTGACGATCTCGCTACCGGGCACGCAGCCGTCCGATTCGCGCAAGACGACGCCCCCTTCGAGTTCCACGTCGAACATGTGGATCTTGCGATACTTGGATGTGATCGCGCCCGTGGGGTCGATCAACAGCTGCGTGTTGTATGTCTTCGTCGAACCCGGGATCGCCTCGGGATACGAGCCGAGCGTGACCCAGAGGTCGAAGTCGGCGGCCAGCGCGCGGAACGCGCCGACCATCGGCCCCGTGTCGCCCTCGGCGACCGATGGCTTCTCGATGTCGTCACCCAGGTAGGGCGCGTTCTCGGGGTACAGAATCCAGCGCGCACCGCCCTCGTGAGCGAGCGCTGCAAGTTCTCGGCACCGAACGAGATTCGCCCCGATGTCTCGTCCGCTGGTCATTTGGGCAAGTGCAACGCGCATCGTCGACTCCTCGATGTCCGACACCCAAGGTGTAGCTCTGCGGGGCGGCGGCCAACAGTCTAAAGGCTCTCCCGAGCCCGCGCCGACGATCAGCGCACTCTTCATGTCGGTCACGCCGCGCGCCGCCGCCATGTCGTAGGGCATCGAGCGGAACGACTCCTGTTCCTCGAGGCCACGAATCGTCTGGTGGGGGATTCGATTCGCGAACACGTGAATCGCGTCGGGATCATCGGGCGATCAAACGCCGTGAGCATCTGATAGGGCGACCAGACGACGTCTTCGGCGTGGACGATCGTGTCGGGATTGCTCGACAGCGCGACGATCGCCAGCACGCCGATCAGGG
>JBFIHF010000150.1:0-14661 GCA_041601915.1 Bradymonadaceae bacterium | reverse complement strand
TCGGTCGTGTACACGCGGTCTCGGGCCGGCGGCGCCTGTGCGGCGGCGCTCACGGGTCCGAGCAACAGGGCCCCGATCATGACTAGTAATCGGGACATCCGTCCTCATCGCGATCGTAGTCGATATCCTCCGCTTCGTCCGGGCACTGGTCCTCCGGGTCGCGCGGGGGCACGAAGAGACTCAGCCTCACGCCGGCGTCGACCCGCAGGTCGACTCGACCGCCGCCGGGCAGGTCGAGATAGTGCAGCGACGGTTGCGCGTAGATCGAGACCGGCTGGTCCGAAATCGCGAGGACCACACGTTCGAACGGCGACGCGACGCGCGCCTCGTACCAGGTCACCGACGTTCGCGGCTCGTGGGCCAGTCGCAGACGCGCGTCGACGCTCCACTGCATGAGCCCGCGCTCGCCGATCAGCCACGACGAGCGCGCGCCGACCTCGGGGTACAGGTAGGCCTCGGCGGTTTCGCCGGCGAAGAACCGTAAGCCGACCCCTGTCGCGACGCGCAGCGCGAAGTAGTCTTCGAGATTGGGCCCGTGCACGATCTCCCAGTCCAGATGTACGTGGCCGATGTCGAGCGCGAACAACTGCTCGTCGTTGATCGGCCCCGTCCACAGGCGGCCCAACATCACGCCCGGCGACAGATCGAGGGTCAGATCGTAGCGCCGCGGTTCGCCGATGAAGGTCGTGATCCACAGCACGGGATCTCGCGCGCGGCGGCCGCGGGCGTACTCGAACAGCAACGCGTCGATCTCGAGATCCTGGAGCTCGAGTCGCCCCTCGAGGTATCGGAAGCGACTGCGACGGCTCTTTCGCTCCCGATACAGCTCGTACTGGCCGCCAAACTCGATCGCGGTCGACGACGCGAACCCGTCGTCGGGCTCCGCTTCGTACGTGCCGGCCCAGTGAACACCCGTCATGTATCGGCGCCTCAGGTCGAAGTGCGTCTGCAGCAGGCGCCCTCGGGCATCGCGCTTGAACCCGAACGGGGCCGGCTGGTCCGGCAACGGCTGCGACTTCGCGGCGGGCGAATACCCCGCGAGCACTGCGGCCAGTGCGGCGACGAATGCGAACGGCTTCCTCATGACGGCCTCGACTAGCCGCCGCCCTTGCGTAGGACAGCAACTCCACCTAGTTAATGCTTCATGCGACACCAGTACGGAGGCCGCTCACGTATGTTGAGGGACGCGACGCAGAAGCAAATGCGCATTTTGTCTATCGCCCTGATGCTCACGTTCTGTGCGCCGATCGACGCGTTCGGCCAGAATCCCGATGCCCCCGTCGAGGTCACACACGGCGGCTACGGGATCTTCGGCGGCGCGGTCGCGCTCGCGGTGCTGGGCGGTGCCGCGGGATTCACGGCGCGCGCGATCTATCGAGACCCCGTCGGCGTGGACTGCCAACTGCAGCCCGAACGTTGTCGCCGCACCGCCATGGAACACGTGCTCGTGGGCACACTGGGCGTCGTCGTCGTGGCCGGCACGATCGGCGCCGGTTACGCCGCGCAGCAGCTCACCGAAAAGTGGGAGTGGAACCCAGTGCGCGGGTGGGCCCTCGCGGGCGCGTATCTCGGCCTGCCCGCGACGTTGCTACTGCAGAACATTGTGCCGACCTGGAACCCGGACTGGTCCCGAGACCTGTTTGGCGCGACGGTCGGGGTCGGCGGCGCGATCGGCGCGGCCTACGCGTTCCGCGCCATCGCGCTCCGTCGCGGGCACGCGTGGCCGGAGTTCGGAATCGGCGCCGGCGGCATGACGCTCGGTCTGATCGTGGGCGGACTGGTCAAGCCCAACACCGTTTGGGTCCCGATCCTTGGCGGCCTCGGCGCCGTCATCGGTACCTCGGCGGCCGCCCTCGCCTTCTGAGCACGCCTTGCACCGCTCCACGCGTCGAGGTACATCGCTTCTCCGCGATTTGTCGCGGCGAGCTGGAGGTTGTACCGATGACGTTTCTCAGCGAGCACAAGCGCACTCACCTCTGTGGCACCCTTCGTGATTCCGACGTCGGCGAGACGGTCGTCGTGCAGGGCTGGGTCGCCAATCACCGGGACCACGGCGGCGTCATTTTCGTCGACCTCCGCGACAAGACGGGACTGGTCCAGGTGCGTTTCGAGCCCGAGCTCGGCGATGTGTACGCCGCCGCCGACGCGCTGCGCTCGGAGTGGTGCGTCGGGATCGTCGGTGAGGTCGTTGGACGCGGCGAGAACGTGAACGAGAACCTCGAGACCGGGGCGATCGAGGTGCGCGCGACGCAGCTCGAGATCTTCTCCAAGAGCGAGACGCCGCCGTTCCCGATCTCAGAGTGGTCCGACGCCAACGAGAACCTGCGCCTTGAATACCGCTACCTCGATCTGCGCCGTGCGCCGTTGCAGCATGCGCTCATCACGCGGAGCCGCGTCAACCAGATCGTCCGGAACTACCTCACCGACAACGAGTTCACGGAGTTCGAGACGCCGTGCCTGACGAAGTCGACCCCGGAAGGGGCACGCGACTATCTGGTGCCGAGCCGCGTCAACCCCGGCATGTTCTACGCGCTGCCGCAATCGCCGCAGATCTTCAAGCAGCTCTTGATGGTGTCGGGCTTCGACCGCTACTTCCAGATCTGCCGCTGTTTCCGCGACGAGGACCTTCGCGCGGATCGCCAGCCGGAGTTCACGCAAGTCGACATCGAGATGTCGTTTGTGACGCCCGAAGACGTGATGCGCATTTGCGAAGGGCTCGTGACCACGGTGTTCAACCAGATCCTCGGGACCGCGATCCAGACGCCGCTGCGCCGCCTGACGTACGACGATGCGATGGCCCGCTACGGCCTCGATGCGCCAGATCTGCGGTTTGGACTGGAGCTGACCGACGTCACGGACATCGCCGCCGACTGCGGCTTCAACGTCTTCACAACCGTGGTCGCCGGCGGCGGCATCGTGCGCGGGATCCGCATCCCCGGCGGCGCATCGAGCATCAGCCGCAAAGGGATCGACGAACTCGAGGCCCTCGCCGCGGTGTACGGCGCGAAGGGTATCGCGTGGTCGAAACTGGGGCCCGACGGCTGGACCGGCGGCGTCTCGAAGTTCTTCTCCGAGGACGAGAAAGCCAAGCTCGCCGAGCGCTTTGGCGCTGAAGTCGACGATCTCCTCGTGATGGTGGCGGCCAAGCCGAGCATCGTGTGCGCGAGCCTTGGGAACCTGCGCAAGAAACTCGGCGCGGATCTCGAGCTCTACGACAAAGGCGCGTTCGAGTTTTGCTGGGTCACGGACTTCCCGATGTTCGAATACGACGCCGACGATCGCCGCTACTACGCGATGCATCACCCGTTCACGTCGCCCGCCGCCGATGCGTTCGACGCGCTGCTGGCTGGCGACGACCCCAAGCACATCAAAGCGCAGGCGTACGACCTCGTGCTCAACGGCAGCGAAATCGCGGGCGGTTCGGTTCGTATCCATCGCCAGGATATCCAGCAGAAGGTCTTCGAACTGCTCGACCTCAGCGAGTCGGAGGCCAACGCGAAATTCGGCTTCCTGCTGTCGGCGCTCAAGTACGGCGCCCCGCCGCACGGCGGCATCGCGTTCGGCATGGATCGCCTCGTGATGCTGCTCACGGGGCGCGACTCGATCCGCGACGTGATCGCATTCCCCAAGACACAGAAGGCCGCCGATCTGATGTCGGAATGCCCCAACGTCGTCGACGACGAGCAACTGCGGGAGCTGCACATCAAGGTGACGGCACCACGCAAAACGCCCGGCGGAACGGACGGCTCCGTCTAACGACGGGGTCGGTCACCGCCGGTACCGCGCCCGGGGGTGTGGTTGACACACCTACATACGATCTGTACCTTTCCGCGACTCTGCCGTACCCAGTTTTCTTAGGTTTCGTGCGGCTTCGTTCGACCTTCTTCGAGAGAATGTTCCATGCCGAGAACGTTCAAAGCGACCGTCATCCTCATCACGGCGCTCTGTTGCCTTTTCGTCGCCGTCGTCCTGCTGGTGTTCCAGTCGAACTCGACGGAGAGCAATGTCAAAAAGCTCGCGCAACAGGTCGACGGGCTCGTGCAATCCAACGAGCAGATTCTGCAGCAGCTCAAGTCGGGCGTCGCGGTGTCTGGCACCGCTGCGGGCGGCAACACGCCGAGTTCCACCGGCGACAAGTACCTCGACGCGCTCAATGACCCCGACAACATCCTGTCGGCGCCGACGGATCTGAAGGTCCCGGCGGACGCCAAGAAGGGCGGGACGCTGCGCGACTACCTCGGTTCGGACCTCAAGGGATTCAACTGGATCACGGAGAACTCGGTCGACGTCGCCAACATCATGTCGATGGTCCACAACGCACCGGCGCGTCGCGACTTCAACAACCCCGACAAGTGGGTTCCGGAGCTCGCGTACAAGGTCACCGTCAACGAGGACAAGACGGTCTACACGCTGTATCTGCGCGACGACGTCTACTGGCAGACCCCGAAGGTCGACTTCAGCGATCCAAAGAACGCGTGGCTCAAGGAGCCGCGGAAGCTCAAGGCCGAGGACGTCGCATTCTACTTCGAACTCGCCCAGAATCCGCAGGTCGAGGCCGGTGCGCTCAAGTCGTACTACGAGGACCTCGACAAGGTGGAGATCGTCGACGACCACACCCTGCGCGTCACGTGGAAGAAGAAGCTGTACGGCTCGCTGAGCTCGACGGTCAGTATCGCGCCGATGCCGAAGTGGCTATTCAGCAAGGATGAAACCGGAGCGGACCTCCCCCAGGAGACGCTCGGCCTCAAGTTCAACAGCCACTGGGCTTCGCGTTTCGCCCTCGGCACGGGACCTTACCAGGTCACGGAGTCCAAGACGGGCGAGCGGACGATCCTGGAGCGCTTCGACAAGTGGTGGGGCCCGATCTACCCCATCGACCGCATCGAGCTGCAGGTCATCAAGGACCCGCAGACGGCGTATGTGAAGTTCCTCGCCGGCGAGATCGATATCATCCCGAAGGTCCCGAACGAGCGGCTCAAGGCCGATGTCATCGAGGGCAAAGAGAAGAAGTTCGCGGATGGGACCTTGGGCTACAAGTACGTCGACGTCTTCGCGTACTACTACTTCGGCTGGAACCTCGACGGGCACTTCTTCAGCGACCGCAACGTGCGTATCGCGATGACGAAGTCGCTGAATCGCGCCCTGATCTTGCAGAACGTGCTCAACGGCCTCGGCACCATTCAAACCGGACCGTTCTACTACAAGCACTCGGCGAGCGACCAATCGATCAAGCCCTGGCCGTATGACCTTCAGGACGCGGCGGCACTGTTGGAAGCCGCGGGTTGGAAGGACACGGACAGTGACGGCATCCGCGACAAGATCATCGAGGGCAACAAGGTCGACTTCAAGTTCAACATGGTCGCCTATGACAAGCCCGAGACGAAGACGATCCTGTCGATCTGGAAGGAAGACCTCCGCAAGATCGGCGTCATGATGAACGCCCAGCACGTCGACTGGCCGACGATGCAAAAGAAGATGGACGAGAAGCTGTTTGACGCCTTCACGGGTGGCTGGGGCCTCGGCTGGGACATCGATCCCCATCAGATCTGGCACTCGACGCAAGCGGACGTCCCGAAGGGCTCCAACCGCGTCGGCTTCCGCAACAAGCGTGGCGACGAGATCATCGACCAGCTTCGCGGCGAATTCGACGAAGCGAAGCGCCTCGAGCTCGCCCACGAGTTCCACAAGCTGTTGCACGACGAGCAGCCGTACACGTTCTTCTACTCGCCGCAGTACGTGACGGCGTGGCAGCCACGGCTGCGCAATGTCGTCATCAACCAGATTCGACCGCAGGCGCTGTCGTTCCCCTGGTACATCGACGACACGCAGACGAAATCGAACGCTCAGGGCAAGAAGTGAGCTCGATCGGGCTACCGTCGGAAACACCATGAACACGTACATCCTTAAGCGCATCGTGCTGATGATCCCGACGTTGTTCGTGATCTCACTGATGATCTTCCTCGTGCTGAACTTCGCCCCGGGTCGCCCGTCGGGCGGCGCTGGCGGCAAGGAAGGCACCGAGTCGGCGCGCTCTCAAGAGGCCCGCGAGGGCTATCGAATCTTCAAGGAACAGTTCAACTTCGACAAGCCGGTGATGGTGAACACGCGGTTCACGCTCACGGACAACGAGGTCGAGCACGAGGTGCGGATCCTCGCGAACTACCAGGCGCCGGTGTGCCCCGCGGAAGGTGACCGCCCAGACGTCTGCATCGCGCTGAGCGAAAAGCCGGTCCCCGCGCAGATCATCGCCGCCGAAGACCTGCTCGAGGATTGGGGCAACTACATCGTGCCGCACCTGCTGAAGATCGCGCGCGAATCGGACCGCATTGACATCCGACGCCTGGCATTGTCCCAGCTGACCACGAACGCGAAGCGGCGCCTCTTCAACGAGTATGGCAAGTCGCAATCGGCCCAAGATCGGGCGATGAACCGCGAGATTCACGCCGAGAACGAGCAACTGTCGAAGTGGCGCGTGGATGGGACGGCCGACGGTGCGACGATCGATGCGATGATCGCCGAGAATTGGACGCCATGGTTCGAGCTGCACCGCGATCGCTACGAGTACACGTTCGGCGAGAAGGTCGACATCTTCTTCACGGACACCCGCTTCGCGAAGTACTGGTCGAATCTCATCCGGCTAGACTTCGGCGTCAGCCACGTCGACAAGCGGCCGGTGATGGAGAAGATCGTCGAGAAGGTACCGTACACCCTGACGATCAACTTCTTCGCGATCTTGCTGGCGTACATCATCTCGGTGCCCCTCGGGGTCTGGAGCGCGTACCGGCAGAACACGTTCGCGGATAGTTTCGTGACGGTGATGCTGTTCCTGCTCTACAGCCTGCCCTCGTTCTTCATCGCGGTGCTGCTGCTGGAGACGCTGACGAAAGGGACGCCGCTCGACCTCTTCCCCACCGGCGATTTCGTCGGAAAGTTCCCCGGGTGGTACTCGCCGTCGGGGGGGCGCCTGGTGCAGTCATCGAGCGACCTCACCGTGTTGGAGTACGTGTTCAGCGTTTGCTACCACATGATCTTGCCGGTGTTCTGCCTGACGTACGGGGCGCTGGCGAGCCTCAGCCGCTACGCGCGCACGGGCTTGCTCGATGTCATCCGTGCCGACTACATCCGCACCGCTCGGGCCAAAGGGCTCGGTGAGCCGATGGTGATCATCAAGCACGCGGTGCGCAACGGCATGATCCCGGTGCTGACCCTGCTGGGGACCCTCCTGCCGGCGTTGATCGGTGGATCGGTCGTCATCGAGTTCGTGTTCAACATCCCCGGGATGGGGCTGTACATGTTCGAGTCCATCTTCGCGCGAGATTACAACGCCATGATGGCCGTGCTCCTCATCTCCGCCGTGTTGACGCTCGTGGGCCTGCTGATTACCGACATCAGCTACGCCATCGTCGACCCTCGCATCAGCTTCGACTGAGGAGACGCCGATGGCTCAGAAAAAGACAGCGGAGAAGGTGAGCACGACGACTGCCGGTGGGGCCGATCGGCCCGACTACCGATCGTACGGCGAGATCATCTGGGGTCAGTTCCAGAAGTATCCGGTCTCCTACTACAGCCTGTTGGGCGTGGCGGCGCTGTTCATCATCGCCATCCTGTGCCCGGTGTTCGCACTCAACGTGCCCTTCTATATCTCGCTGCCCGCGGGAGTTGGACCGGCCGACCTCGCCGGGCAGACGCACTTTCCCTGGTTTCGGGCGCTCTTCGACGCGAACTTCTTCGAAAGCGGTCTGGACATCTTTTTCAACATGCTGGTGTTCGCCCTGCCCGCCGCCGCGTTGATCTGGGTCGGATACCGCAAGACGCTCGCGGAGCTGACGCCGAAGGAGTACCGCGAAAAGCGCCTGCATTTTGTGGGCATGGTGGTACTCGGCGCGATCGCGGCGTTCATCGCGATCTACTCGTTCGACTTCCGCCAACCGTACGTGGACTGGATTAGCTACTCGCAGCTCGATGGTGCCTCGTCGTTCTTTCCGCGGTTTCCGTTCTCGTATCGCGACGTCGACCTGACCCAGGTCACGGCCCCGATTTCGTGGGACCATCTGGTGGGAACCGACAAGCAGGGGCGCGACGTCTTTACGCGACTGCTGTACGGCACCCGGATCTCGCTGACGATCGGCGTGGTCGCGGTCGCGATCTACGTCACGATCGGGGTGGTGATCGGTGCTCTGGGCGGATACTACGGCGGCTGGGTCGACATGGTCGTGTTGCGGCTCATCGAAGTGATGATCTGCTTCCCGACCTTTTTCCTCATCCTCACGCTGCGCGGCTTCATCGATGACCCCAGCATCTTCCACATCATGATCATCATCGGTGTGACGGGCTGGACGGGCATCGCGCGGCTCGTTCGCGCGGAGTTCTTGCGCCTCAAGAATCAGGAGTTTGTGCAGGCCGCGATCGCGCTGGGGCTGACGCAGCGCACGATCATCTTTCGGCACGTGCTGCCCAACGCCCTGGGGCCGGTGTTCGTCTCCGCCGCGTTCGGCGTCGCGGGTGCGATTCTGCTGGAAGCGACGCTCAGTTTCCTCGGCCTGGGACCGCCCAGCGCGCCGAGCTGGGGTCAGATCCTGACCACCGGGCGCGAGACGGGACAGATGGCGCTCATTCTGGCCCCCGGGTTCGCGATCTTCATCACGGTTAGCTTGCTGAACCTCGTCGGCGATGGCGCACGCGACGCCCTCGATCCCAAGTTGCGGAAGTAGCCTCATGGCCAAATCGAAGCCTGAATTCTTGCTCGAGCTCGATGAGCTCAAGACGTACTTCTTCACCGACGACGGGATTCTGCCGTCGGTCGATGGGGTCTCGTACAAGATCCGCCCCGGCGAAACGCTGGGTGTGGTCGGCGAGTCCGGTTCGGGCAAATCCGTCACGGCGTTGTCGATCCTGCAGCTGATTCCGCAACCGCCCGGCCGCATCGTGTCGGGCAAGATTCTGTTCGACGGCCAGGACCTCACCAAGCTCGGCGAGCCGGAGCTCCGCAAGATTCGCGGGAACGACATCTCGATGATCTTCCAGGAGCCGATGACGAGTCTGAATCCGGTCTATACGGTCGGCGACCAGATCGTCGAAGCGATCACGTTGCACCAAGACCTCGAGTATCCCGAGGCACGGGCGCTGGCGATCGACATGCTGCGACGGGTCGGGATCCCCGCACCAGAACAGCGCATCGACGAGTACCCCCACCAGATGTCCGGGGGCATGAAGCAGCGGGTCATGATCGCGATGGCCCTCGCCTGCCGCCCGAAGCTGCTCATCGCCGACGAACCGACGACCGCGCTCGATGTGACGATTCAGGCACAGATCCTGGAGCTGTTGCGCGAACTGCAGGAAGAGATCGGGATGGCGATCGTCTTCATCACGCACGACCTCGCCGTGGTCGCCGAGACCTGCGACCACGTCGCGGTGATGTACGCCGGGCGGATCGTCGAATACGCCACCGTGTTCGACCTCTTCGAAAAACCGAGTCACCCGTACACGATCGGGCTTTTCAGCAGCATCCCCAGTGTCGAGGCCTCGCACCACGAACGCGAAGACCGACTGTTCGTGATCCCCGGGATCGTGCCGCGCCCCCAGGACTTCCCGACCGGTTGCCGCTTTCGCACGCGCTGTCGCTTCGCGACGGACAAGTGCAAAGAGATTCCACCGCTGGAAGAGGTCGCGGCGGGACACACCGTCGCCTGCTGGTACGCCAAAGAGGTCCAGGCTGGAACGCGAGAGAAGGGCCAGCCGCACGACCCGCGCACCGTTGAGACGACCACCATCGATCCCGTGACCCTGCAGGGCTGAGCACTATGGCGACCGCGAAGAAAGCACCGATGTCCGATCCCGAGCCGCTGCTCAGCGTGCGGAACCTCAAGAAGTACTTCCCGATATACAAAGGGATCTTCAGCCGCGTCGCAGGACAGGTCAAAGCGGTCGACGACGTGAGCTTCGACGTCTACCCCAACGAGACCGTGGGCCTCGTCGGCGAGTCCGGGTGTGGCAAGACCACGACGGGCCGCGCAATCCTGCGGCTCATCGAGCCGACCGACGGCGAGGTGATCTTCGAGGGCCGCAACGTCGTGGATCTGGACACCGAGGGGATGCGCACGATCCGACGCGACATGCAGATCATCTTTCAAGACCCGTACTCGAGTCTGAATCCACGCATGACGGTCGAGGGGCTCATCGGCGAGGCGATCGAGTTTCATGGTATCGCCAAGGGCGACGCCCGCCGTCAGATGGTCGAGAATCTGCTCGAACGCGTCGGTCTGCAGCCCTCATACATCACCCGGTACCCGCACGAGTTTTCAGGCGGCCAGCGCCAGCGTCTGGGCATCGCGCGCGCCCTGGCGCTGAACCCCAGCTTCATCGTGTGCGACGAGGCGGTGAGCGCGCTGGACGTGTCGGTGCAGGCGCAGGTCATCAACCTGCTGCAGGATCTGCAGGAAGAGTACAGCCTCAGCTACCTGTTCATCGCCCACGATCTGTCCGTCGTCCGCCACATCGCGGACCGCATCGCGGTGATGTACCTCGGGCAACTCATGGAGATGACGACGTCGGGACAGCTCTTCGAGAGTGCGAAGCACCCGTACACCCAGGCGCTGCTCTCGGCGATCCCCCAGGCGAATCCGCGGCGCAAGAAGGCGCGGATCATCCTGGAGGGCGATGTCCCCTCTCCGATCAACCCGCCCTCGGGATGCCGGTTCCACACCCGCTGTCCGGCATGTTTTTCGGCGTGCAAGACGATCATTCCCAAGACGATTGAGGTCGATACGGGCCATTTCGTAAAGTGTCACCTTTACGATCCGCAGCACGCAGACCCCAAACACTTCGAAAATCTGCCCGACTTTAGTGGAAACGCGTCGGCGGAAGGCCCGACCGGTGCGGATGGTACGGTCGTCACGCCCGCCGCAGAGCCCGCGAAAGCAGCCGATGAAAGCGACGAAGCCGTTGCCGTGACTCCGAAGAGTCGGCCGTCCGGCGGCGAGGAAGAAGAGTAGCGGCTCGCGCCGCGGAAACCCTTATTTCATGCGCGGCAGGCGGGTGATTTGACGTTCAGGCTTTCTTGACAGGATCGGACCCCTCTGTCACGATCCCGTCCACATTGAGCCAATTTGCGCCTTACGTTGTTCCAATTGATTCACGGAGTCCTTCCCTATGTACACCATTACGGTAAGTGAAAAGGGAGGCCAGCAGTCCACCTTCGAATTCAACAAGCCCGAGATCACGATTGGGCGAATGAAGGGGAACGACATCGTGTTGCCCAAGGGCAACGTGTCCAAGCGGCATACGCGCATCTTCGCTCAGGAGGGGTCGTTCAAGATCATCGACCTCGATTCGACGAACGGCACGTACGTCAACGGTCGCAAGATTACCGGCGAGCAGCCGATCAGCGACAACGACAAGATCTACATCGGGGACTTCATCCTGCAGGTCGAGTCCGAGGAGGCCGCCGGCGCCGGAGCACCCGCGCCGATGCCGCCTGCTCCGCCTCCTGGACCGAGCCCCGGCCCGACTCCCGCGCCCGGCCCGGCGTTTCCGACGCCGTCCAACGGCGGCCTGCCGAGCCCGGGGTTCGGGGCCGAGCCGGCGCGTCCCACACCGCCGCCGCAGGAAGAGAACAACGACACGCCCGATCCGGTGCCGACCCCGCCGGCGAAGCTGCCGACGCCCGCGCCAGCTCCGAGCCCTCCGGGACCCGGCTTCGGCGCGAGCCTCGCGCCCAAACCAGCGCCAGCGCCGGCGCCGATCTCGGCACCCCGGCTGCCCTCCTCGAGTCCGCAGCGCCAGGATGACGCAACCGTCGATCGCCCGGCGCCCGACCGGATGGGCGGCGGCCGTCCGCAGCATTCGCAGGTCAGCGCGATCGTGGCATCCAACGAACTCGAATCCGAGTTCGACGCCGAGATGCACGCCGCCAAACACGACGTCGCCACGGTCCTTTTCGAAAGCATCACGCCGCAGGACCTGCCGTTCCACTATCCCCCGTCGCCCGAGGATCATGACCGATTCCGCCAGGCGGTGGAGGCCGCGGTGAAGACCGTCAATCCGAACGTGGACCGCGCGGCGCTCACCGAGCAGATCACCCAGGAATGTGTGGGACTCGGCCCCGTCGATGCGTACCTCGACGACCCTGAAGTCCGCGACATCTACGTCAACCGCTTCGACTTCGTGCTGATTCGACGCAGTGGCGCGGTGGTCCGCGCGAAGTATGCGTTCAGTCACCCGCAACTGCTGCTCGCGGCGGCCTACCGGCTGCTGGGACCGCGTGAGATGGAAGTCTTCACTGACGAGATGCGATTCAACGACGGGACGCGCGTCCACGTCGTGCTTCCGCCGATCTCGCCGGCTGGTGCGATCATCTCGGTCCGTAAGCCGCCGGTGGAGCACCCGTCGCTGGAAGACCTGGTCGGCGCCGGTTCGTTGTCGTCGGGCATGGCCGACTTCCTCAGCCGCGCCACCGAAGCTGGCCGGTCGATTGTCATCGCCGGTCCCACGGGCTCGGGCAAGAGCACCCTCCTGTCGGCGCTGACCCAGCAAATGGCCTCGGGTGTCCGGGTGGTCGCGATCGAGACCGGCGCGCACCTCAAGCTCCCGGACAACTCCGTGCGTCTGGAGCCCAATCCCACCGCCGGGTTTGAGGCCCGATACCTCGTGCACTCCGCGCTCGCGATGCATCCGCAGCGGATCGTGCTCGACGAATGTCGCGGTGCCGAAGCCTACGACTGGGTCACGGCCGCGGCCTGCGGAACGGAGGGAAGCATGGCGACCCTTCACGGCACCAGCGCCACCGAGGCCCTGGGTCGAATGGAGTCGCTGTGCTTGATGGGTAGCGCGAACATCGCGCCCCGTGGCCTGCGCGAGCAGATCGCGCGCGCGGTGAACATCGTGGTCGTCGTCAATCGACTGCACGACGGTGGCTTCCGGGTGCACCAGATTACCGAAGTCCAAGGCGTGGACCTTGATGCGTTTCGGCTCAATGATATCTTCTACTTCCGAGTCGAGGGGGCAGACGGCGGGTTCCATCCGACCGGCTATGTCCCGCTCTTCTTCGAAGACATGCGGCATGCAGGCGTCGACGTCGATTTCGGTATCTTCCGCGAGTAATCGCGCCACGGTAGATTCGTCATGTTCACGCTGACCATTGAGGACGGGAACGGCCAGACGGCGGACAGGTTCTCGTTCGACCACGGGGCCTACGTCATTGGACGCCACGAGGAGTGCGACATCGTGCTGCCCTCGACGTCGGTGAGCCGGCAGCACGCGCGAATCTTCATCGATAACGGCCGCTGCTACGTCGAAGACCTCGGCAGCTCCAACGGCGTGGTCGTGGACGGGCAGCGCGTCATCAAGCAGCGCGACCTCGGCACGGCGTCGCAGATCAAGGTCGGCGACTTCTACCTGTACCTCGAGTACAAGCGCCCCGACCGCGCGGCGCAGGCCAACGTCCTTCAGACGCTGTTCATCTCGGACGACTCCGACCACTGCAAGCTCGTGCGCATCAACGACAGCTTCGCGGGCGAGGAGTTCAGCCTCAGCGAGGTCGAGAACACGATCGGCCGCACCGACGACAACTTCATCCTGCTGTCCGACGCCTCGATCAGTCGCCACCACGCGCGCATCTTCCGTGAGGGCGAGCGCTACACGATGATGGACCTCGGCTCGTCGAACGGCTCGCGACTCAACACGGTGCCCGTCACGATTCCTCAGGTCCTGTCTCCGGGTGACCGGGTGCACTTCGGCAACGTGGAGTTCGTGTTCGCGCCGGGTCACATCGAGATCAACCCCGCCGAGTATGCGGGAGCGCCGGGCGGCGGCGGCATCGTCCTTGTTGTCGGCCTCGTCGTCCTGATCTTGCTCGGCGTCGTCATCGGCGGCCTCATCGCGCTCGGCTTCATCTCACTGCAGGAGCCCGAGATTGCGCGCGAGCCGCCAGCAGCCCATGAGACCGTCGAGGGCCGAATCCTGGGCGCCCTCGCCGACGGCAAGGCCAAGATGGAACGCCGCGACTGGAGCGGCGCGAGCGCTGCGTTCGACGATGTCATCGCATTGAGTCCCAAGCACACCGATGCGCTGAAGCTCAAGAAGCAGACCGAGCTCGAAAAACGAGCGCAGGACACGTTTGAGCGCGGCGAAACACGCGTCGAAGAGGGGCAGCACCGCGAGGCGATGAGCATCTTCGCCGAGGTCCCGGCAAACACCGTGGCTCACACGCGGGCAAAAGAGCAGCTTCAGCATGTCCGCAAGGCGGTCGCTTACGACCTGCGCAACGAGGCGATGAATCTGCTCAAAGGCAGCAAACCGGACAAGAAGAACGTCCTCGCTGCGTACGATAAGCTTCGGGAAGCGCTGGAGCTGAATCCGAGCGACGCGGAGTCGCAGAAGTTGCTCACGGACCTGCGAGCAACGGCCAAGAAGCGAAAGATTTCGCTGCCCGACTAAGCCGTCAGACTCACTTCGTCTTCGGCGCGGGAGCGGGCTTCTTGTCCTTGTCGGCGGTCCGGATCTCGGCCGCCTTGTCCTTCATGCGCTGAATCAGGGACGCCCAGCCCTCTTTCTCGATGATCTCGACGTACGAGTCTCGGTAGGTCTCTTCGAGGCTGAT
The DNA here is from genome assembly GCA_041601915.1 of Bradymonadaceae bacterium. Taxonomy (GTDB): domain Bacteria; phylum Myxococcota_A; class Bradymonadia; order Bradymonadales; family Bradymonadaceae; genus JBFIHF01. The sequence goes on along the minus strand of JBFIHF010000150.1, from coordinate 65 downwards.
GTCATCGATGACGACGTCGTAGATCGACCAGTCTTCGCCCTTCTTCACGAGCTTGATGTCGACGG
>JBFIHF010000149.1:0-14663 GCA_041601915.1 Bradymonadaceae bacterium | reverse complement strand
TCGTAGCTGGTGTCACACCCTGGGGCGGTGACGCAGGTCGGATCGCCGTCGCAGCTGTCGACCTCCGTGAAGCCGGCGCTGCAGGTACCGGACCATGCCATGTTTGTGCAGCTGCCGTCCTCGAAATCGAGCTCACAGGTCGCAGGGCACCGAGCGTCACCAACGTCGATACAATCGTCAGCCGCTGGCTCGCACACGGCTTGGGTATAGCCATCTGGGCACCGGGCGATGCCGCACTGATCGTCGGTGTTGTTCGGAACCTTTTCGACGGGGCTCGAGCAGCCGAACGTCAGGCCAACGGCGAGTAGCAGTAAGTTTCGAGCGATCATGAACTATCCAGAAAGTAGTCGCCTCCCAACGTAGGCAGGGATGAGGCGCGAATCAACAAAACGGGGGGCGTGGGGGCTGCCGGGCCCGTCAAAACCTGCTACGTCAGTAGGGTCGGCGGCGCGTATGCTCCGACGCATCGACTCGACACCAAGGCGGTAACAATGGGTGATCGCGGCAACATCTTCTTCGTCGATCGCGAAATCTCCGAGCACAGCTGGGGCGGCCTGTACATGTACAGCCATTGGGCGGGCGGCGAGATCGCGCGCATCGCCCAACGCGGCCTCGCACGCGGCAAGAGCCGCTGGGGTGATTCGCAGTATCTGGCGCGAATCGTCTTCAGCGAGCTCGTGCGCGACGACATCGATGGGACGACCGGGGCGGGGCTCAGCACCCAGATCGGGGACAACGACCACGCGATCGTGCGCGTGAATGATCTGGATCGAACGGTCGCACTCTGCGAGCCCGGCGCCGAGGCGGACCGCGCCGCCGTGCCCCTGCGCGTCTGGTCGTACGCGGAGTTCGTCGAGGCGCAGGACTTCGGCCCCGAGTCTCGACCGCCGACGGAGGACGAGGTGCGCGCGGCGGCCGAAGCGGTGCTCGGCGCACGGGAGCTGGAGATCCTCACGAATGAAGAGACGGGGCTCGTCGAGCTCTACGTCGTCGTGACGGCGAAGAAGTTTCCCCTGCCGCCCAATGACGTCGACATCGTGAAGCTGCGCGCCACCGGGATCGAGGTGGAGGAGGGCGACGAGTTCCTGTTCCCGATCTACTACCTGCCGGAGCACGAGGCGCTGGCTGCCGCCCAGGACGCCACGATGGCACGCGTGTTGGGGTACCCGACCAACGTCTTCGAGGCCCTGGGCCGCGCGTTCGCCCGCCTCGCCGAGAACCGTTAGTAGTTGTAGCGCTTCTCTTTGAGCGTCGAGTCGAGGTTCATGAACCAGCGTGGCTCGGCGCCGACCTCACAGCTCAGCTTTGTCGGCACCGGATCCTTGCGCTCTTCGGCCGTCTTCTTCTGCTTCTCGGCCTCTTCCTCCCGAATCGGCTTGTTCGAGTCGTGCGCGAAGTAGAGGACCTCGCCGGCGGGGTTCAGGCAGGCGCCATCGGCGCACGTCGCACCGATCGGGCAATCGGGGTTGCGTTTCATCCAGTACAGGATCACCTCGCCGTCTTCGGGCTTCTCGGTGATGTTGAGTCGCTGAAATCGCGTCCGCAGGTGCACCCGCGCGCGATCGCCGGTGGAATCGGTCTCCGCTTTGACGATCCGATAGTTCTGGATATCGAGCCCCTCGGGCTTGACGAGGAACAGCTTTTCCAGCGTCTGCCCGACGTCGACGCGATCGCGTTCCAGCTTGTGATGGTAGCTCGCCGACCGCCGGAAGTCCTTGAACTGCAGGTCTTCCATGAAGTCGATACTGAGCTGATTGACGAGGCGCTGCTCGGAGTTCAGCGGGCCGCCCAGCACCACGGCCAGGGCGATCGCGCCCCCGATCATGAGCACGAGGGTGACGAGTTGAGTCTTCCGCATTGGCGTCCCAGCAGGTTGACGCGCTGCGCAGGTTTGATTATACAACCGGCCGCGCCAATGTAGCTCAGTTGGTAGAGCAACGCATTCGTAATGCGTAGGTCGTCGGTTCGACTCCGATCATTGGCTTCGAGAAAAAAGCGGCTCTTTCGAGCCGCTTTTTTTGATGATCGGACCGCTCGTCAGCGTTGCGCGACGGTCTGGGTCTCTTCGGTCACGACTTCGAGACCGCCCTGCATGATCCGGAAATCGACGCGGCGGTTCTTCGCGAACGCCTCATCGGTCTGCCCCTCGACCAGCGGTCGCTCCTCGCCGTAGGAGACGATGTGGAGGCGGTCGGCGGCGACGCCGAGGGCGCCGAGGTAGTTGGCGACGACGGTCGCGCGCTCTTCGCCGAGGCCGATGTTGTACTCCGTCGCGCCGCGCTCGTCGGCGTGACCTTCCACGAACAACTGAACGCGGGGGTTGTCGCCGAGCTTGTGGCGCGCATCGACGAGCGCGTCGCGCGACGCCAGGGTGAGCTCCGCGGAATCGTAGGCGAAATGCACGCGGCGCAGCGAGATGAGCGCGTCCTCGAGCTGAGCACGTTCATGGGCGGCGGCGTCCACCGCCAGCAGCCCAAGGTCTGGATCGGGCTTCCATTGCAGGGCGCCGGGCGCCTTCGTGCAGCCGATCGAGGTGATGAACAGACAAGTTGTCAAAACTAGCGCTAGACGCATCGTGCACTCCGCAGTTCGTTTCCAAAGCACGCCTTGTCTTCCAAGGCGCGTGCCAACGTCCGTGTGGCTGTTGCCAAGCTACACGTTTGCAAGGGGTTGGCGAGATCTTCGTACAGCGCCATACGTACCACGTGCGACACCTACACCTCAATACATGTAGGTTTCGTGCTGCCAGAGCCACGGTTTGCGCGGGTTGGGCTCACCGCATCAGGCGTAAAAATGCACGAGCGGCGTCGCTCTGTTGGCGATCGCGCCGGTAAATCGCCGCCAGCGTTCGTCGGATCGGGTTGTCGCGACAGCGTAATCCCGGTTGAGCCTCGTCGAGCGCATGTTCACTGACGAAGGCGGCGCCGATGCCCTGGGCGACCATCTGCTTGATCGACTCGATCGAGCGCAGCTCCATCACGATGTCGGAGTCGACGCCGGCGTCTTCGATCGAGGCGTCGATGTGGGCGCGCACCGCGGAACCGGCCTCAAACAGCACCAACGGCGTGCCGCCGAGGTCGTGCCAGTCGAACGTCTTGCGCCCCTGCAGCCGGTGGCCGGGCGGGACGATGAGGCGCAGCTCGTCGACGACCCAGCGCTCGACATGCAGGTGCGGATCGGGCGCCGCCAGCGGCAGCGTCACGATGCCGACGTCGAGCTCGCCGCCGACCACGGCGTCGACGACCCCGCGGCTCGCCTGTTCGCGCACGTAGAATCGGATCGCGGGATGGCTCTCATGGAATCGGGCGAGCAACGGCGGCAGCAGATACGTGGTCGCGGTGGCGCCGCCGCCGATGGAGAGGCTGCCGCGTTTGAGGCCCCGCAGCTCGTCGAGCGCGAGCTGCGCGTCGTCGAGCCGCGCGAGCGTTTCGCGCGCGTACGGCATCAGCGTGCGTCCCGCGTCGGTCAGCGTCATGCCCTTCGGCGAGCGGTCGAACAGCGGCGAGCCGACCTCGTCCTCGAGCTTCGCGATCTGGACCGACAGTGCGGGCTGCGTGACGTGCAGTTCCTGGGCGGCGCGCGTCATGACGCCCAGATTCGCGATCGTGACGAAGGCGCGCAGATGGCCGATTTCCATACGTTCATTCCTCCGCTGAAGATAACTCATCATTATGGCTTTCATCATATAAATCAATTTTCGTTATTGCCTCGCGCGCCGTATATCTCTGGGTGTGAAACGTCCCCGAACCTGGAGAACCATATGTCGTTCAACGCTGAAGCTACCCTCGAGACCTCGTCTGGCACCTACCGCTACTGGCGGCTCGGTGCGCTGAAGGAGCAGGGCATCGGCCACGTCGCGAAGATTCCGTACTCGATCCGCGTGCTGCTGGAGTCCTGCCTGCGGAACCAGGACGACCCCGGTGTCACCGACGAGCACGTGCGCCTGCTCGCGGCGTACGACGCAAAGAACGTCCCGGAGAAAGAGATCGCGTTCAAACCGGGGCGAGTCGTGCTTCAGGACTTCACCGGCGTCCCGGCGGTCGTGGACCTCGCGGCCTTGCGCAGCGCGATGCAGCGCTGGGGCGGTGACGTCCAGAAAGTGAACCCGCTGACGCGCGTCGACCTCGTGATCGACCACTCCGTGCAAGTCGACGCGTACGGCACCGCCGGAGCGATGGCGATCAACAGCAAGCGCGAGTTCGAACGTAACCTCGAGCGCTACGAGTTCCTGAAGTGGGGCCAGTCGAGTTTCGCGAACTTCGCCGTCGTGCCGCCCGAGACGGGGATCGTGCACCAGGTGAACCTCGAGTACCTCGCCGGCGTCGCGCTGACGGGGGACTCGCACGGCGACGACGTCGTGTACCCGGACTCGCTGGTCGGCACGGACTCGCACACGACGATGATCAACGGTCTCGGCGTCGTCGGCTGGGGCGTGGGCGGCATCGAGGCTGAGGCAGGGATGCTCGGCCAGCCTGTCTACATGCTGATCCCCGAGGTCGTGGGCTTCAAGCTCACGGGCAAGATGGTCGAAGGCACGACCGCGACGGATCTCGTGCTGCTCGTGACGCAGATGCTGCGAAAGCACGGCGTCGTCGGCAAGTTCGTGGAGTTCTTCGGGCCCGGTCTCGACGAGCTGTCGCTCGCGGACCGCGCCACGATCGCGAACATGGCGCCGGAGTATGGGGCGACGATGGGGTTCTTCCCCGTCGACCGCAAGACGCTGGACTACCTCGAGTTCACGGCTCGGGACCCGGCGCAGATCGAGCTCGTCGAGAAGTACTGCAAGGCGAACATGTTGTGGCGCGACGACACCGCCGACATCGCGTACGCGAGCGTCGTGTCCCTGGACCTCGGGACGGTGCTCCCGTCGCTGGCCGGGCCCAAACGGCCCCAAGACCGCGTGGTGCTGACGGACATGCGCGGCGAGTTTGCGCTCGCCCGAGCAAAGACCTTCGGCAAGCCCGAGGTCTCCGGTGAGCCCGTCACGCACAAGGGTCAGGATTTCGAGCTGACGGACGGCGCGGTGGTGATCGCCGCGATCACGTCCTGCACGAACACCTCGAATCCAGCCGTGATGATCGGCGCGGGCCTGATCGCCAAGAAGGCGCACGCGCTGGGGCTCAAGGCCAAGCCGTGGGTCAAAACCTCGCTCGCGCCCGGCTCTCGCGTCGTGACCGACTACCTCGAGCGGGCCGGCGTACAGGGTGCCCTCGACGCGGTCGGCTTCTACACCGTGGGTTACGGCTGCACGACGTGCATCGGCAACTCGGGTCCGCTCGACGAGCCGATCGTCAAGGCGATCCAGGACGGTGACCTCGTCGTGACCTCGGTACTGTCCGGTAACCGGAACTTCGAAGGCCGCATCAGCCCGCACACCAAAGCGAACTACCTCGCCTCGCCGATGCTCGTCGTGGCGTATGCGATTGCGGGAACCGTCGATATCGACCTGCAGAAGGACGCGCTGGGTCAGGATCAGCACGGCAAGGACGTCTTCTTGCGCGACCTCTGGCCGACGAACGCGGAGATCCACGCCACGATTGCCCAGGCGGTCACCCAGGATCAGTTCAAGACCCGCTACGCGAATGTGTTCGAGGGTCCCGAGGAGTGGAAAGCCGTCGAGACGTCGAACTCCGTGGTCTACAACTGGCCGCCGACGTCGACGTACATCCAGGAGCCGCCGTTCTTCGTGGGCATGTCGCGTGAAGCTTCACCGATTCGGCCGATCAAAGGCGCGCGGCTGTTGGGGTGGTACGGCGACTCGACGACGACCGATCACATCAGCCCGGCCGGCGCGATTCCGGAGGGGCCGGCGGCAGACTACCTGCGCTCCAAGGGCGTCGACCGTCGCGACTTCAACAGCTTCGGCTCGCGTCGTGGCAACGATCAGGTGATGACGCGGGGCAGTTTCGCGAACATTCGGATCCAGAATCGGCTGACCGGCGGCAAGCCGGGTGGTCTGACGAAGTACCTGGGACCGAACGAGGCGCCCACCGGCGACTTCCCGAATCTGCACTACACCTCGGACGCCGACCCGCAGACCGGCGAGGTGTGCTGGCTGTACGATGCGTCTGTGAAGTATCAGAAGCATGGGATCGACCTCGTCGTGCTGGGTGGCAAGGACTACGGGATGGGTTCGTCGCGAGACTGGGCCGCCAAAGGGACGATCCTTCTTGGCGTCAAAGCGGTCATCGTGGAGAGCTTCGAGCGTATCCACCGGTCGAATCTGATCGGGATGGGTGTGTTGCCGCTGGAGTTCCCGGCCGGCCGCAACGCGGACGCGCTGGGGCTCGACGGCACCGAGACGTTCGATATCGCGGTCGATGACGACGTCGAGCCGCTGTCGACCGTCAAGGTCACCGCGACGAAGACCGATGGGACGAAGGTCGAGTTCGATGCGCTGGTGCGACTCGATACCCCGGTCGAGGTCGAGTACTACCGCAACGGCGGGATCCTCCACACCGTGTTGCGCAAGATGGCGAACTAGGCTGCGTCGTCGCTCGTCGACGATGCCCCGCTAGCGCTCTAGCCGGTCGCGGACGTCGCGCGAACAGCCTTTCCGAATACCAGCTGGCCATCGGCGACATCGACTTCGATGAGGTCGCCAGGCGCGAAGTCCCCCGAGAGCAGGTACTTCGCGAGCTCGTTCTGGAGCTGCTTCTGGATCACTCGTTTGAGGGGCCGCGCGCCGAACACCGGGTCGTAGCCCATGTCCGCGAGTAGCGTCTTCGCCGCGACGCTCAGCTCGACGCGCAGCTCGCGGCCGGCGAGCAGCTGGTGCAGTCGCCCCAACTGGATGTCGACGATATGGGTCATGTCCTCGCGCGTGAGCGCCTTGAACATGATGATGTCGTCGATCCGATTCAGGAACTCCGGCCGGAAGGCGGCGCGAAGTTCGGCGTTCACGAGCTGCTCAGCGCGATCAGGTTCGGTTTGGCCGTACTCTTGGATGTGATGCGAGCCGATGTTCGACGTCATGATGATGACCGTGTGTTTGAAGTCCACGGTTCGGCCCTGCCCGTCCGTCAGCCGCCCGTCGTCGAGGATCTGCAGCAGCACGTTGAAGACATCGGGGTGCGCCTTCTCGACCTCGTCGAACAGCACGACGGTGTACGGACGCCGTCGGACGTGCTCGGTGAGATAGCCGCCCTGATCGTAGCCAACGTAGCCGGGAGGAGCGCCGATCAGCCGCGCCACGGAGTGCTTCTCCATGAACTCCGACATGTCGATGCGCGCCATGTTGTGCTCGTCATCAAACAGCTCGTGGGCCAGCGTGCGCGCGAGCTCGGTCTTGCCGACACCGGTCGGTCCGAGGAACACGAACGAGCCGATCGGCCGGCCCGGGTCCTGCAGGCCGCTGCGCGCGCGGCGGATGGCGTCCGAGACCGCTTCGACGGCCTCGTGCTGTCCGATGACGCGCTCGTGCAGCCGCACTTCCAGCTGGAGTAGCTTCTGCTGCTCGGACTCCAGCATCTTCGAGACCGGGATCCCGGTCCAGCGCGCCACGATGCGGGCGATGTCCTCGTCGGTGACCTCCTCGTTGAGGAAGCTGCCATCCCCCTGGACCTCGCGCAGGGTCGCTTCGACTTCGGTGTGTTGCTTTTCGAGTTCCGGCAGCTTCCCGAAGCGGATCTCGGCGGCGCGATTGAGTTCGCCGGCGCGCTCAGCCTGGTCGTACTCGAGGCGCAAGTCTTCGATCTCGGCCTTGATGCTGCGCAGCTGGCCGATCACTTCCTTCTCGCGCATCCATTGCGCCTTCATGCCGCTGGCGATCTCGCGTTGCTCGGCGATCTCGGCTTCCACGTCCCCGAGCCGCGCTTTCGATGCCTTGTCCTTCTCCTTCTTCAACGCCTGCCGCTCGATCTCGAGCGACGTGATGCGGCGCTCCAGGCGGTCGATGTCCTGCGGCAGGCTCTCGAGCTCCATCTTGATGCCGGCCGCAGCCTCGTCCATCAGGTCGATCGCCTTGTCCGGCAGGAAGCGGTCCGCGATGTAGCGGTCGGACATCGTCGCCGCGGCGACCAGCGCCGAATCCGCGATGCGGATCCCGTGGTGGACCTCGTAGCGCTCCTTGAGGCCGCGCAGGATCGTGATCGTGTCTTCGACGGTGGGCTCGCCGACGAGCACCGGCTGGAAGCGGCGCTCCAGCGCTTTGTCCTTCTCGATGTGCTTGCGATACTCGTCCAGCGTCGTTGCGCCGATCGCTCGCAGCTCGCCCCGGGCGAGCGCCGGCTTGAGCATGTTCGACGCGTCCATCGATCCCTCGGCGGCGCCCGCCCCGACCAGGGTGTGCAGCTCGTCGATGAACATGATGATCTCGCCGTCGGCCGCGGTGACCTCCTGGAGAACGGCCTTGAGTCGTTCCTCGAAGTCGCCCCGGAACTTGGCGCCGGCGACCATCGAACCGAGGTCCAGCGACACGACGCGCTTGTTCCGCAAGCTGTCCGGGACGTCGCCCGACGCGATGCGCTGGGCGATGCCCTCGACGATCGCCGTCTTGCCGACTCCGGGCTCCCCGATCATCACGGGGTTGTTTTTGGTCCGCCGGCTCAGAACCTGAAGGGCGCGGCGGATCTCCTCGTTCCGCCCGATCACGGGGTCGAGCTTCCCCTGACGCGCACTGTCGGTGAGGTCGCGGGTGTACTTCTCCAGCGCCTGGAACTTGCCTTCGGGGTCCGCGTCGGTGACGCGCTGGTTGCCGCGCACCTCCTTCATCGCGGAGAGCACGCTGTCATAGTCGACGCCGTGAGCCGCCAGCAGATCGCGGGCGTCGGCACCTTTCTCGGTGAGCCCCAACAGCAGGTGCTCGGTGGAGACGTAGTCGTCGCTGAGTTTGTCGGCTTGCGCCTGCGCCGCCTTGAGCACCGCACTGAACGAGGTCGCCATGTAGACGCTGGCCCCCTGCACGTGGGGCAACTTCTCCAGTCGTTGGGCGATGCCGCGGCGGATCGGGTCCATGTTGGCGCCGAGCTTGCGCAGGATCGGCACCACGATCCCGTCCTCCTGCGCCAGCAGGGCATGCAGCAGGTGCAATGGCACGACTTCAGGATGCGAGGAGGCTTCGGCGAGCTCCTGCGCATCGGCGAGCGCTTCTCGGGATTTGATCGTGAACTTGTCGTATCGCACGGTCGCGTCACCTACTCGATGGGGATTTCTGAGTGTGTTGCGGCGCTCCGCGCCGGCGTCGGCGCTGCGCCAAGTCTACATCCGTCGCGCAAGTTATTCACTCGGCCAAGTGTGTCAAACCGTAGGGACCCTTGCGGCGAGCCCATCGAACTGGCCATAATCAGGGCGATGAGTTCTCGACACGCATTGGTGAGACGGCCCGATCGTCGCAACCCCCGCGGGATCGCAGTTCAGGAGCTGATGCCTCCCGAGCGCTTCTACCGTCCGACCCGCACCGTCGACGGCAGCATCGCGGGGACGTTTCTCTTCGTGTTTGCGACCGTTTTCGCGCTGTTATGGCTCAGCGCATCCATCGTGCCGGTGTTCATCCTCGTGACGGCTTATCTGGCGCGCACCTTCGTTCAGCGCGCGTCGTATTCCGCGGCGGTCCAACAGAACCAGACCGCGGTGAGCCTGTTGAACGCGGGGCGCATCGACGAGGCGGCCGAGATCTTCGATCGCCTGGCGCGTTCCGAACGCAACACGCCGGGTCACGCGGTGTACGTCTTCAATCGCGCCGTGGCGTACATGCTGCAGGGCCGACCACGCCGGGCGTACTCGTTGTTCAACGCCGTGCTGCGTAGTCACGCATTCCACTTCGGCTTTTCGCACAACTACCTGCCGTTGCTGTACGTCGAAGTCGCGACGTGCCTCGCCTTGATGGGCGAGATGGCCGACGCGCGCCGTACGCGGGATGACGCGGCTCGGGCGCTACAGGACCACGAGTTCGGGCGCCTCGTGTTCCTCGATGCGGTGCTCTTGGCCCGGGAAGGACATGATGCCGCGGTCTGCGAACTCGCCACCACCCGGTACCGTGAAGCGGAATCATTGCTGCGCGTCCCGACGTTGAAGGCGTTGCGGCTCGTCCACGCGTTCGCGCTGGCGCGCTCGGGATCGCGATCGTCGAGTCGTTTCAACACACTGATTCAGGGCGTGCGGCCAGCGCGGCGAGGCGAGTTCGCCTGGATCGGCGCCGAATGGCCGGAGTTTCGTGCCTTCCTCGCAGACGTCGGTCTCTAGGTGACCGGTGTTCGCCCGAGACCATCATGACAGCTTTGGTTCCAGCGCGAATGAGCACGACCGATCTGATGCCGCCGGAGAACTACCTGCGGCCCGGACGGTTTAGCCGGTTTTGGGTCGTGTACCTCGGGTTGGTCGGCTCGCTGTCGAGCGCCGTATTGCTGCTGATCGCCGCGCCGAGCCTCGCCGTGGTGTCATTTCTGATCTGCATTGTCGTGATGTCGGCCGCCGTCGCGGGCCGCCGCGCGGCGACGCGCGCCCACGCCTCGAACCAGCGCGCGATCAACTTGCTCAACGCCGGGGAGGTCGACAGCGCCGCCGACGTGTTCGAGGACCTCGCGCGCAAACGGCGGTTCACCCACGGCCACGTCGTCTTCGTGTACAACTGCGCCGTGGCGGCATTGCTGCAGGGCCGCCACCAACGCGCGCTGTCGATCTTCAACGCCGTGGAAGCCAGCGGCCAGGTTCGTAAAGCCTTCATGCGAAACCTCGAGCCCAATCTGTACATCGAGATGGGGTGTTGTCTGGCGCTCACCGGCAAGCTGGAGGAGGCGCGTCGCTATCTGCACCGCGCTTCGCACCTGCTGCAACCGCCGGAAGACGGCCGCCTGCTGTTTCTGGAGGCCGTGGTGGCGGTGCGAAGTGGCGACTTCGCCAGCGCCGCGGCCCGGATCGACGAGCAGTGGCGTCGCGCCGAAGGATCGTTGCGCGGTCCCACGATTCGCACGCTGCGACTCGTCCACGCGTTCGCCCTGCGCCAACTCGGCCAGGGGTCTTCAGACAAATTCCGCACCTTGGTCGCGGGCGCGCAACCGGCCGATCGGAACGACTTCCGGTGGTCGACCTTGCAGTGGCCGGAGTTCGACGACTTCGTTCGTGAAGTCATCCCCACGTAATTCTCTCTCTCAACTCAGGTTGTCGATGAAGCATCATCTGTCTGTTCTTGCCGTCATCTCGCTGGTCTCCGCGTGCAGTACTCAGGTCAAGGACGACTCGGTGACCGCGGTCACCGAAAGCTCACCACAGACGACGGGTGCTTCGACGGAGTCCCCGCCCGCCGAGATGCCGTCCTCAGCCCCCGAAAGCGGTCAGAGCTCGACCCCCAGCGGCGAGGCGATCAGCGCACGCGTCGAGGCGGCACGGCAACGGCTCTCAGCGTCGGACGCGGGCAAGAAGATCTGGGCGTCGATCGAGGCGGCGGGCGGCCTGACGCCATGGTTTTCCTCCGGCGATTTCACGTTTCGTTTCAAGTACGCGCCGGTCGGTCGTGATGCGACGGACACGATCCAGACGATCGATACATGGGGGTCGCGCGCGCGCCATCGGTTGGTGGCCGCGCCGGACATCGAGTTCGGCTGGGATGGCACCGTGGCGTGGGTGAATCCAGCCGATGCGGACCCCAAGACGAATGCGCGGTTCTGGTCGCTGACCCCGTACTACTTCGTGGGGACGCCGTTCGTGCTCGCCGATCCAGGTGTGAACCTCGAAACGCTGGCCGATGCGGAGTTCGAGGGGAAGAAGTACGACGTCGTCAAGGCGACGTTTGCCGCCGGAACCGGCGACGCCCCGGACGACTACTACGTTGTTTACCTCGACAAAGAATCGCACCGCGTCCGCGCGCTGCGTTACGTCGTCAGCTACAAGGGGTTTCGCCCCGACGGCGGCCACGGTCCTGAGAAACTCATGAGCTATGACGGCGATGTTTCCGCGGCGGGCCTGACGTTCGCCAGTGGGCACCGGACGTTCGCCCTCGACGAGACGACCGGAGCGCTCGGCGCCAAAGTGACCGACGTGACGGTCAGCGACGTCGCTTTCGTGCGCGATCGGCCCGAAGGGCTGTTCGATCCGCCCGCGGGCGCGCGAATCATTTCCGGCTGGAAGTAGCTACTGCGGTCGGCTGATCACTTCGAGTGAACAGTTCGCGGCGTCGCAGGTGTAGTACGACATGACGAGCAGGTCCCGACTGTCGATCACCGTCGAGACGCCGTAGGCGTTCTTGTCGAATACGGTCTGGAAGTCCCAGTCGTCTTCGGGGGACTTCCGGGCGAGGCGCAACCGGGTGTTCCCGTCGCTCGGGAACGCCACGTATAGCGAGCCGTCGCTGCCTTCCAGCATCGACGAGTAGCCGCCGGCGCCCAGCGCGACGTTCTCGGCGAGGTTCCAGCGATCGCGCTCCAGATCGAACATGTCGCCGCACGTCACGACGAGGCTGGAGTTGTTGTCACCCGCGATACACAGCTCGCCATTTCTCTTGACGACAAAGGAGCTGGGGCGCGGTCGCGGCGTCTGCTCGAAGTACGTGCGTTCCTTCCACTCGGCATCGCGCAACGAATAGCGGGCGAGCCCCCAGGGCGCGCCGAATGTGCCGTTGCGGTGGATGAGGTACAGGTTTCCCTGCCCGTCCGATCCCAGACCACGCTCATAGGCCGCCGAGGCGTCGCCAATGTCGAGGTTCTGCAGGGCGCGCCACTCCCCCTGTGCGAGCACGAACGCCGACACCGGGTCTCCTCGCTCGTTGGCGAAGGTCACGAACATCCGCTCGCCGTCGGGCGTGATGTCGAGGCCGTCAGAGACGCCGGTGCGGCGGACGCCGAGGGTGCGGAGCTCGTAATCGTTCGCCGCGAGACGTCGGGCGACCTTGAAGGTGTTGTCGGTCGGGTCGAGGAACGCCGCGACGACTTCCTCCGGGTTCGCGACTTCGATCCCGAACGTGCCGCGCTGCCGTTTCACGGTCTCGAAGGTCCAGTCCTGCCCGCGGGCGCGCCGGGCGATGACGAGGTCGACGGCAGAGCAGTCGCGGCTCGTGCAGGCGTGGTAGCCGAGGAACAACGTGCCGTTGGAGTCGACAGCCAGCGATGTTCGCTCGTTGAGCGCGTGGCTCAGCGGCACGTTGGTGACGACCTCGATCGGTTCCCACATGTCCGGCGGCATCGTGAAGTCTTCGCTCACCGGCATGTCTTCAATCGGCGGCGGCGGCGAGGTCAGCTCGAAATCCTCTTCGAATTCCCACCCCGGATTGGGGTCCGAACAGGTGCAGTTCGAGACCATCATCGCCATCGCGATCGCGATGATTCGGTATGCGGTCATGGGGCGGGCCTGAGTAGTGGATTCGCTTTGAGCGCTGCGGTCTGTCCCGGCGTGATGATCGGCGTAAAGATCTCGCTCGGCGCGAACGGGAACATCAAGTTGGTGGCATCAGGGCAGGTTGCGGCGTTTGCGTCGACGAACATGCACTCCGGCGTGTCCTCGATCGGGTCCGTGGTGCCGAGATAGAAGTTCAGTACCACGCCGGACTCCCGGTTGTGCGACTGCTCGGTGGTGTGCCGCAACCCGAGGTAGTGGCCGAGTTCGTGAGCCATGATGTGGGCGACGAAGTCGTTGTCCGAACCGATGTCGGTGCCCGTGAAGACGAGCCCGTTGGCGGGGTTGCCGTGCAGGCCTGGCGGGCCGGGCAATCCGGCGGACAGTCCCAGCACCAGGCTGCCCCCGCCGAGGCGGAGGTCTTCGACGAGGAACATGTCGACGTTTAGATGGCCGGCGCGAGAGGGGCCGCGCGGCGCGCCGAAGCTCGTCGCGCGTCGCATCTCGACGTCATCGCGCACATGCGCGTACCGTTCGGCCAACTCGCGCGGCGCGTCGAAGTATTTCACGTCGCCGAGACCGATTCCGGACGGCTCGAGAATCGTGTTGACCCTCGCGAACACGGCCCGGAGGTCGGCATCGTTGGGCGCCATGGCGGCGGAGTATCCTTCCAGCCCCATGAAGATGATGTTGAGGTCGACGACGGTGCCGGTGCCGTCGGTGGCCAGCGCGTACACGCACGGCTCATCGATCGATGTAATCACGTCGACGGTGTGTGCGCCGGTTTCCATGAGCGCGGCGCGCTGCGGGGCAAACGGGACCACGATCGGCCAGTCCAGCGCGACCTCGCCGTACGTCCCATCGCTCTCCTGATCGAAGAACTGGAACTCGGTGATGCGGATGTTGTGGTGCTTGTAGTCGCTGAGCAGGTCGATCTTGCCGCCGGAGGGTAGCCCGATCTCGATGGGGCGCAGGGCTCCAGTTTTCACAAACGGAACCAGCGCGTACCCGGTCGAGCCGGCCGGGATCTCATAGGTCATGCGCCAACGAGTCCCGAAGTCCTCGGGGCCCAGATTTTCACCGCCGCACGTGATGTCCAGCACGTCCTCGGTCACATCGAAGCCGAATGGCGGAACGATCGGCTCGCCGGGCAGACATGCGCCGCCCTCGCAGACGTAGCCGGTGCGGCAATCGCGGGTCGCGTCGCAGGCGGCGATGCAGCGGTCCGTTCCGTTGAACGCTTCGCAGGTGCCGTCGGAGGGACATCCATCGCACGAGCCGTAGAGGCAGTAACCGCCGGGGACGGCTTTGTCGCACGTCATGTCGCCGATGCAGTCGTTGTCGGCAATGCAGTCCGAACCGATCGAGCCCGCCAGCGGTCCATCGCCGATGTCGCGATA
>JBFIHF010000148.1:0-14666 GCA_041601915.1 Bradymonadaceae bacterium | reverse complement strand
TATTGCGTGAGGTCCAGCCGCACCGGGCTGATGCTCACCTGATCAGCGGCGATCGCGTTGCAGTCCGTACCCGGGATGTCGTCGAAGCCCAGTTCCGAGCCGCCGATCCAAAAGTAGTCTTTGTTGCGCGGGTCCTTCTTCGCCGTGACCTTCGCCCCGTAGGTGCGCCGGCCGAGCTTTGTGACCACGAGATCCGCGCCGGCCGTGGCCGCCTTGGGCACGTTGACGTTCAGCAGCACGCCACGCGGCAAGCCGCGCCGCAACACGCCCTCGGCGACGCGGCGCGCGATCTCGGCCGCCACCTCGAACTCCCGGTTGCGATACGAGGCCAGGCTCACCGCGACGGCTGGAATGTCGCACAGCGACGCCTCGGCCGCGCCGGCCACCGTGCCAGAGTAGATCACGTCATCGCCGAGGTTCGCCCCGTGGTTGATCCCGGACACGCACAGGTCCGGACGACGTGGTAGGACGCGATTGAGCGCCACGTACACGCAGTCGGTTGGCGTCCCCGTGACGCTGAAGACCTGAGGGTCGTGTTCCTGGATCCGGATCGGGTTCCACAGCGTGATCGCGTGGCTGATCGCGCTCTGCTCCGTCGCCGGCGCGACGACCCAGCAGTCACCCAGCGGCAGCAGCGCTTGGTGTAGCGCGCCGAGCCCTGCGGAGGAGTAGCCGTCGTCGTTTGTGATGAGAATGAGGGGGCGACTCAATCGTCACCGTCCTTGAGCTGATCGTTTTCCTTCTTCAGCTTGGAGACCTGCCGCTGCAGTCGATCGAGTTCGCGCTTCATCGTCCGCAAATCGTCGCTGGTCGCCAGATTCAAGCGCTTGGCGAAGCCCGCCTTGCGCTCGTCGAGCTCGGTCTTGACCTGGAAGCCGGCCTGAAACGCCTTGCCCACGGCCTTCTGAACCTTCTCGTTCCCCATCACCTTCTGGGCCGTGGGGTTCTTCATGACCTTCATGGCCGCTTTGAACATGTCTTCTTTCCAATCCGCCACGCCAATGCCTCACAACCGCGTCCGATCACGTGCCCGATGGTTCCACCGACCCGCATAGTTAGTCAAGCGCGCGATTCTTTCCCGCATGGTCGCTGTGACAGGCAGGCGCCTTGAGTCCATCGCGCGCGGAGGCTATGAAGTATAGCGCTCGAGTTCGAGACCCGCGGGGCACACACGCATGTCGGTCGGAAAGAAAGTGGTAGCGGGGGTCCTGGTACTCGTCCTCGCCTTGGCGGCGCTGCTCCTCGTGGGTGTCGTCTTCGTCGCGCCGGCGGTGGCGAAGAAGCTCGTCGAAGAGCGCCTCGAACGCGTGGAGTCGAAGCTCGGCCTCGAGATCTCGACCGGATCCATTGAGACCGTCGGCCTCGGCGGCGTCGAGATCACCGACCTCGCCGTCCGCGATCCCCAGTCGAGCCGCACCCTCGTCACCGTGAAGCGCGCCGGCGGCAAGGTCAGCCTGCCGAAGCTGCTCATCGGCAAGAAAGTCATCACCGCCGTCTGGAGCGAAGACGTCGATGTGACGATCACCCGCGAAAAAGATGGGCAGTTTGACCTCGTCAACGTTGTCAAACGGGCGCGCGGAGACAAGTCCGAGGATGAAGAAGAGTCCGAAAAGGACATGACCGCCGATGAGTCCGGTGGCCTGCTGCGCTACTTCGGCGGCACGCTGCCCGCCGTGGACGTGAGTGACGTCCAAGTCAACTTCGCGATCGCCCCCGGGGCGACGCCGTTCCCCGTGGTCGGCTTCGCGGTTCCGATGCTCGAGATCGCGCACGACGACGGCATCGCCGTGAGCATGAAGGTGTCCGTGACCTCGCTCGAGGGCAGCGAGTGGACCTTGCCCAGCGAGGTCGATGTCGCCGCCCTGCTCTCCGAGGAGTTGAAGCCGCAAACTCTAAACGTGAAGTTCGACCGCGCGGTCGAGGTGTCCGGCCTCGAACCGATTCCGTTCCTGCGTGCCGGCTTCGCCGGGGTCGAGCTGTCGCCGGAGGGCCTCGTCACGATCACGGACGCACACGTCGGTTTCCGCTCCGAAGAGAAGGCCTTCGCCCGGACAAAGCGCGTATCGCTCGCCGTGGCCACCTGGGCTCTCAATCCCAAAGACATCGTCTTTTCGAACCTCACGATCGACGCGCCGCACATGACGCTCAACTACGATGCGCAGGGTGCGAGCGAGCTCGCGGACCTCGATCACGCGACCCGCGCGCCGCGCGCGCGTGACGTGGCCGCGTCCGCACGACGCTTCGCACGGGATGTCGAGGAGCGCCGACGACGCGCCGCGGCGAAGGAGCCGGCGTCGGAGGAAGAGGAAGACGCCGCCGCCGAGGCCGCGGAGCCGGAGGCCCCGACCTCCGACAAGGCGGACGGCTCCAAGCGATTGGAGCGCCTGCTCACCCGGATCCCCCAAGAGATCGTGATTCGCGATGCGACGATCGAAGCGACCGACGACCGTGAGTTGCCGGTCGTGCGACGCGCACGCGCCCTGCGTCTCGAAGGCGGGGAGCTGATCGCGAGGCACGACATCGTGGCGGGCACCGTGCACCTCGAAGGCGGATTCCGCGCCCTCGCCGACGACAAGAAGCGCGGCAGTGCCAAGGGTCTCATCGACTTCGGGTATCGCACCAAAAAGGTCGGCGCAGACATCGAGATCGACGCGCTGGACCTCTCCTGGATTGGTCAGATCCTCGGCCCCGCGGTGGCGAACAACGTGCGTGGCGGCACGCTGCGCGCGAAGCTCGACGTGAAGCCCGGGACCGGCAAGGCCGTGACGATCGACGGCAGCGCATCGGTCGAAAACCTCGTCTACTTCTGGCATCTCCTCGCCGAAGAGCCGGTCGAGGAGTTCACCGCCAGCTATGGATTCACGGCGACCTACGACCCCGACGGCAAGATGCCGTCGAACCGGCTGCTCAAGAAGGGGCTCTACAAAGAGTCGAACACCCCCGCAGCCAACGATCCGATCCACCAGGGCTCGCTCGTCTTCACGAAGGGCGCCGCGCAGATGGGCGAGGCCAAGGCGACGGTGCTGCCGGCGATCTACGGGACCGGCGCCCTGCCCTCACGCATGCCCGCCCGCATCGACCTGAAGGTCGACCTGCCGAAGACCCCGGTCCAGACGCTGTTCAACGCCGTGCCTGTCGCCATCCAGGGCCCCCTCGCCGGAACCGAACTCGCGGGCAACTTCGCGTGGAAGCTCGACGTCGAGCTGCCGCTGTATCGGGCCGGCGACATGGAATGGGTGTCGACCCCGCTGCTCGAAGACTTCGAGATCATCTCGATACCCACGGCCGTCGACCCGCGAAACCTCATGACGGGGTTTCGACTCACGATCCAGACCGTCCTGCAGGACGACAAGGGCAACGATTACGAGTGGAGCCGCACCGTTCGGATCCCGAAGGCCGAACCCGTCTCCGCGAAGTACCTGATCGAAAACGCGGGGCTCGACCTCGCAGACCTCGATGCACGGCGGCGCGAGCGCGAATGGCCACCCGTACCGGATGCGCGGAAGTCATGGCTGCCGAAGACGATGATCGAGAGCCCGGACTACTGGCTATCGAGCGCCGCCGAAGCCCAGACCGCCAAGCGCCCTTGGAAGGACGACGATGTCATCGAACGCGGTGTGGACGGCAAGCAACCGTATGGCCCGTACGTCTTCGTCCCGCTGCAGTACATCTCGAAGTGGGTCGTACGCACCGTCACCACGACCGAGGATGGCGGCTTCTTCCGCCATCCCGGGTTCCTCTTCGACTCGTTGAAGGAATCCGTCGAGGATAACATCGAGGCGAACCGCTTCCGCCGCGGCGGCAGCACGATCTCGATGCAGCTCGTCAAGAACGCGTTCCTCGATCAGAAGAAGCTGCTCGCACGAAAACTGCGCGAGGCGTTTGTGGTGTGGCTCATGGAGTCGGTCGTCAACGTCCCGAAGAGCCGGATCCTCGAGGTCTACCTCAACATCATCGAGTTCGGGCCCGCGATCTACGGCATTCACGACGCGTCGGTGCACTACTTCGGCAAACGACCCGACCAACTCGAGGTCGCCGAGGTGGCGTGGCTGTTCAGCATTCTGCCCGCCCCGAAGAAGTATCACTTCTATTGGGAGAAGGCGGGCAAGATCAGCGACAAGTGGTTTGCCAAGATGACGCGGTACCTGGACGCGATGGTCCGACGCAAAAAGCTGAGCGCCGAGGAGCGCGAGGCCGCAGTCCTGGCCCCGCCGGAGTTCTGGAAGCCGAACATCCTCAACGGGGACCCCGTCCTGCGCCCCACCGTCGACACGGGTGGGTTCTTCGGGATCCCACTGCTGAACGACTTCGACCCCTCACCCTCCCCCTCACCCGCGCCCGGCATCGATCAGATCCCGCCGACGAGCACGCCCGGCCAGCCAACGCCCAAGCCGCTGCCGGTCGAACCCGAGAAGAAAAAGAAGAAGGGATGGTTCTGGAATCGCTGAGCCGTGCAGGCTGCACCCGCGATGATCGCCCGTAGATCCATTCGGGAATAGCGCTCGTTCCTCCAATCATTCATGCGGTGCCCCATGGCCCCACACGATTGCTGTCGACGGGCGCCAACGTGTACCATCCGTGCAGTTTGAGGAGCGATGAGCCAGCAGACCCACCAGAAGATTGAGCGCCTCGTCCGTAAGCTCGCGCAACGTATCCGTGCGCAGCGTGCCGCCGAAGGCCTGTTCACAGGCGCGACGCTCAGCGCGATGGCCGCGCTGATCGCGGTCGTGCTGTTCAAAACCACGTGGATCGACGAGCACACGCTCGTCATGACGGTCGGCATCTCACTCATCGCGCCGCTGACGCTCGCGTTCGCGGGCTGGCTGCGGCCCCTGGATCGCATCGCGCTCGCCCAACGCCTCGATCGAAGCCACAACCTGCACGACCGTCTTTCGACGGCACTCGCGCTCGGCGCGAACGCCGAACCCACCGCATTCGAAGCCGCCCAGATCTCCGAGGCCGCCGCACACGTCGGCCGCGTCGACCCCGCGATCGCCTCGCCGATCACGCGACCGACCGATCTAGTGCCGCTGCTCGCGCTCGCGGGCTGCGTCGGCTTGCTCATCATGTTGCGCGCACCATCACACGACCACGACCTGCCCGTCCCACCGCCGATTGAGCACGAACAGGTCCTCGACTCCGCGACGATCGCGCTCGAGCGCGACCGCCTCGAAGCCATTCGTCGTGAACTGCAAGGCACCGACGACCCCGAAGCCGTGGCCCTGCTCGCCGAGATTGAGGAGCTCCTCAACCAGGTCGAAGGCCAGGAGATCTCGGAGCGAGAGTTTCTCGATCGACTCGACAAGCTCGAGGAGAAGCTCGATGCCGGCGAGATGAAGCCCGAAGAGACCGAACGCGTCGCGCAGGCCCTCAAAGAGGCCGCCGAGGCGCTAGAGAAGGAACTCAAAGAAGAGCTCAAGCAGGAACCCGCCGCTCGCGAGCTCGTCGACGCGATGAAGAAGAAGGACCTCGCCGCGGCCTCGAAAGCGATGGAGAAGATCGCCGAGATGCTCGCGAACAAGGATCTCGACGACAAGCAGCTCGCGCGACTCGCCAAGGTCATGGAGAAGCTCGCCAAGAACATCAACTTCGAGGACCCCGCGCTCCAGAAGTTCATGGAGAAAAACAAAGACCTCATCGACAAGCTCTCCAAGAAGTTCGACAAGCTCTCCGATAAGGACAAGCAGCGCCTCGACCGCGCCAAGGAAGAGCTCGCCAAGCAAGAGCAACAGAAGAAGGAGAACGAGGAACGCGAGTCGACTCGCAAGCTCAAGGAGTTGCGGCGCCTCTCCGCCAAAGCGAACGAGGAGGCCGAGAAGGTCCTCAAAGGCGGGAACAAGAAGACCGAGAAGAAGGCCACCGAAGACGAGCGCCACAAGTTCAAGAACGAGGCCGGTCGCAACGCCAAGGACGCCTCCAAAGAGATGGAGGAAGGCGGCGAGAAGCAGAAGAAAGACGCCGCTCGCGACATGGCCCGCAAGCAAATCCAAGAGATGCGCGAGGCGATGCAGCGCAACAATGCGGGTCGAGACAAGAGCGGCGAGAAGAACGACCAGAAAGGCGGCCAGATGAAGGAGTTCCTGGAGCGGGCCAAGGGCCAGGACAAGACCGACATGAAGGGCGCAGTCGAGCAGCAGAAACGAGCTGGCGAGGACGCGGGAAAAGGCACCAGCGAGGCCGAGCGCGAGGCCCAAGGCGGTGAAGGCCAGGCCAAGAAGGACAGCGGGGGCACCGACCAGGAGGCCAAGGAGGAGTCCGACTTTGCCGGCCGAGGAAAGGGTTCGCGGGAACTCGGCGAAGAGACGAAACTCGACGGCAAACGCGTCGACCAGAAAGTCGATGCGACCGCCGGCAAGGGACCGTCGCGCTCCGAAATCATCAAGTCCGCCAGCGAAGAAGGCTTCGCGACGACGGAGTACAAAGATGTCTATGTAGATTACTCCTCCGTCGTGGAGGAGGTGATGGAAAAAGAAAATATCCCGGCTGGTTACAGGTACTACATCAAGCGATACTTCCAGCTCATCAAACCGCAGGAATGACGCTCACGCGTCCTCGCGGACCCAGCAACAACTTGGAGTAAGGATGGCCGAATCGACCGCGCAGGTGGAAGATCGCGTGAAAGCGTTCCAAAAGGACTGTCACGCGATCGCCGAAGAAGTCGGCAAGATGATCGTCGGCCACCAGGAGATCATCGAAGGCGTGATTCTGGCGATGCTGGCCGGCGGCAACGTGCTGCTGGAGGGCGTGCCGGGGCTCGGCAAGACGATGCTCGTCCGGACCCTGTCCGAGACGTTGGGGCTGCACTTCAGTCGCATCCAGTTCACGCCCGACCTGATGCCTTCCGACATTCTCGGCACCACGGTCCTCATCGAGGCCGACGACGGCAGCAAGACCTTCCGCTTCGAGCGTGGACCGATCTTCGCGAACATCGTGCTCGCCGACGAGATCAACCGCGCGACGCCCAAGACGCAGTCCGCGATGCTCGAGGCGATGCAGGAGCGCAGCGTCACGATCGGGAAGGACACGATGATGCTCGATAACCCGTTCTTCGTCCTCGCGACGCAGAACCCGTTGGAGATGGACGGCACCTATCCGCTGCCCGAGGCCCAGCTCGACCGGTTCCTGTTCAAGCTGATCGTCGAGTTCCCGAACCTCGACGAGCTCCATACGATCATGGACCGCACCACCCAGCGCTCACAGCCCGAACTCAACGAGGTCGTCCAGCAGGACCGTCTCGTGGAGATGAAGGCTTTTGCGCGTGACGTGCCCGTGGCTCGCCACATCCAGGACTACGCGCTACGCATCCTGCAGGCGACGCACCCCGATCACGGCAGTGCGCCAGCGATCACGACACGCTACGTGCGGTACGGGTCATCGCCGCGCGGCGCGCAGGCGATGCTCACCGCAGCCAAGGTTCGTGCGCTGTTCGACGGCCGCTTCAACGTGTCCAGTGACGACATCCGCCACACTGCCCGCAACGCCTTACGACACCGCATCATCCTCAACTTCGAGGGCGAGGCCGAGGGCGTGCAGTCCGACCAGATCATCGACGAGATCCTGGATCGCACCAAAGAGAACACGAAGGGCTGATGGCAAAAGACCAACAATTCGACGAGGCGTTCCTCAAGAAGCTCGAGTACCTGTACATCGTCTCGCAGAAGATCGTGGCCGGACGGCTGCGGGCCGAGCGCAAGACCCGCATCGTCGGCAGCGGCATCGAGTTCGCCGACTACCGGTCGTACACCCCGGGCGACGACCTGCGGAACATCGACTGGCGCATCTACGCGCGCACCGAGAAGCTCTTCCTCCGCCTGTTCGAGGAGGAGGAAGACCTCTACATCTACTTTCTGATCGATAGCTCCAAGTCGATGACCCTCGGGGAGCCCGACAAGTGGTCGTACGCCAAACGAGTCGCGGCTGCGCTGGGCTACATCGGCCTGTCGAACCTCGATCGCGTGTCGATCATCCCGTTCTCCAGCAAGCTCGATGGCCGTCTTCCGCCGTCGCGCGGCAAGGCGCAGATCTTCAAGATTTTCGAATTCCTCGGCTCGCTCGAACCCGGCGCGCAGACGTCGCTGGGCGACGCATTCCGAACGTTCGTGACCCAGAACAAGCGCCGCGGCATCGCCGTCGTCATCAGTGACTTCTACGACCCGCGCGGATTTGAGGAAGGCCTGAACTTCCTGCGCTATCACAAGTTCGAACCGCTGGTGGTGCACCTCAGCGATGATCGTGAACTCGACGCCAACTTTCGCGGGGATCTGCAGCTCGTGGATTGCGAAACCGGCGACGTCGCCGACGTGACGGTGACCGCCGCGATGATGAAACAGTACCGCGTGGCGTTCGAGGGGTTCTGCGAGCGACTCGAGGACTACTGC
Organism: Bradymonadaceae bacterium; assembly: GCA_041601915.1. Classification (GTDB taxonomy): domain Bacteria; phylum Myxococcota_A; class Bradymonadia; order Bradymonadales; family Bradymonadaceae; genus JBFIHF01. The sequence continues at coordinate 6,288 of JBFIHF010000148.1, read as the reverse complement.
GTCAAGCGACAGATCCTGTACTTCCGCGCACCGATTCACATCCCCTTTGATGAGCTCATCCTGCGCGTGTTCCGCGCCGGTGGCTTCCTCAAGTAGGCATCTGATGCAGTTCACAGGCATGGAAATGAGCACGCTGACCACCCTCGCCGCTGTGGCGGCCGGGGCGGTGACGGTGCTCTACATCCTGAAGCTGCGAAAGCGCCGGATCGAGGTGCCCTTCTCGCCGCTGTGGCGCGAGATCTTGCTCGAGCACAAACAACAGAGCGACCTCTGGCGACGGCTGCGCCGGTTTCTCAGCTGGTTGCTGCACCTGCTGATCGTGGCGTTGCTCGCCTTCGCACTGCTGGACCCCCACCTCGAAAACGAGGTCGTCGAGGGGCGCCACATCCTGCTGCTCGTGGACTCATCGGCCAGCATGGCCGCAACGGACGTGTCCGGCGGCGCTGATCGACTCGACGTCGCGAAGAAGCAGGCCCGAGAGATCCTCGAGACGATGGGGCCCGACGACCGCGTCATGCTCGTGAACTTCAACAACCAGGTGCAGCCGCTGAGCCCGTTTGTCGCCGAGGCATCGATCCTCGAGCAGCCCCTGCGCGACATCCAGCTCGCCGCCACCAATACCGACTTCCATCAGGCACTCAGCTTCGCCGCCGACTCCCTGCGCGACGAGCCGAACGGCGAACTCGTCATCATCACAGATGGTGCCGGTGTCGCGCCCGATGCGTTTGCGGACCTCGAGTTCGGAGAACAGACGACCGTCCGCCACCTCAAAGTCGGCGAATCGAAAGGAAACATCGCGATCACCGCGTTTAACGTGCGGCGGTATCTGGCGAACAAGCAGGACTTCGAGCTCTTCTTGAAGGTCCAGAGCTACTTCGACCGTCCAGTCTCGGTGGAGGTACAGATCCACGCCGACGGCCGACTCGTCGACACCAAGCCGCTGTCACTCGAAGCCGGTCAGGTCTACCAGAAGTTCTACCCGAGCCAGGCGGTCGCCGGCGAGCGACTCGAGGCACGCATCAAGCTGACCTCCGCGGACGCCCGCGACGTCTTCCCGCTCGACGACCGCGCGTACGCATTGTTGCCGCCGATTGAGAGTGCGCGCGTGGAGGTCGTGACCGACGGAAACCTGTACCTCGAAGGCCCGTTACTCCTGAATCCGAACCTCGAGGTAACGCGCACGAACCCTGCGAATTGGACCGACAAACCCGGCGAATTCGATGCCGTGTTCTTCGACCGCTTTACGCCGCCGTTGCCGGCCCGCGGAAACTTCTTCTTTATCGACCCGAGCGGCGAAAACTCCCCGTGGGAGGTTCGCGGCGAGCTGCCGGACCCCATCATCACGCAAGTGAAGAAGACCCACCCGCTGATGCGCTGGATCACGCTGAAGGACGTCAACATCGGCAGTGCGCACCGCCTCAAGATGGCCAAGGAGGACACGGTCGTCGCGTCCTCCGCGCTGGGTGCACCGATTCTGTTCACACGCATCGACGGGGACCGCCGCATGGCTGGACTCTCATTCGACGTGCGCAACAGCGACTTCCCGTTGCGCGTCGCGTTCCCCGTGATGCTGCTCAACGTCATCGACTGGTTCCGCGCCGATGACGACTCGCTCGTCGAGTCGTACAAGACCGGTGAGACGTGGTCGATCCCACTCCCGGCCAGCGCCGGCAAAGCGACCGTGAAGACCCCGCTCGGCGAGGTGTTCGAGGTCCCGATCTACGAAGGCGCCGCGGTGGTCTACGGCATCTCGACCGGCTTCTACGAGATCAGCGCCGGGGGCGAGAAGTTCCGCGTCGCCGCCAACCTCGTGGACCCCGTCGAGTCCACGATCGCACCCAACGACCTCGAATTCGGCGCCAAGAACATCGTGCGCGATACCTCATCCCTGATCTTCGATCGCACCGAGATCTGGATCTGGGCGGTGCTCGCCGTAATGCTCCTGCTGATGCTCGAGTGGGCGACCTACAACCGCAGGATCACTGTCTGATGGCGCTTCGACTCAAAAGCTTTGCGGAGGGCGGGTTCTGGGCACTGCTCGCGGCGCTCTGGGTCGGCCTCGGCTGGCTGTACTGGGCGTTCATCCTCGAGCCCGGCCTGGACGTCATCGCGTTCACCGTGGGCGGCCGCAACGCCGAAATCCTGCGCCCCGAGCTGTTCGGGCTGGCCCTCGTGCTGCCGCTGTTGTGGGTCATCGGGCGGTACACGCTCAGCGACCTGCCGCGCTACCAGAAGTGGATCAACGTCTGTATGCGCGCCACGATGCTCGCCCTGCTGATCATGGCGCTCGTCCAAGTCGTCACGACGACGTTCGAGTCCCGCATCAGCACCATCTTCGTGGTCGATACGTCGGCGAGCGTGCCCGACGCGATGATCGAGTCCGCGTCGACCTACATCAACGAAGCGATCACGAAGCGCGGCGAGCGCGACGAAGTCAAAGTGCTGGCGTTCGCGCGACGCCCCTACGAAGTGCCGCTGGGCGAGGACGGCAAGCTCGGCGCGATCCCGCGGCCCGCTATCGAAGACGACGGCCTCGCGTCGAACCCCGCAGCAGCCCTGCGGATGGCCTATGGGCTGTTCCCACAAGACCACCTCAAGCGCGTCGTGATCATCAGCGACGGCAACGAGACCGATGGCGATGTGCTCGCCGAAGCGCACAAGGCGCAAACGTTCGGGATCCGCATCTACAACCACGAGATCGAGGTCGAGCCCCGCAAGGAAGTCCTCATCCGCGCGTTTGATCTTCCGCAGGACCTCAAGGTCGGCGAGCCGTTTACCGCGATCGCCCGCGTGTTCTCGACCCACGCCACCGAGGCGAGTTTCCAGCTGTGGCAGAACGACTTCAAAGACGCCTCCAAGAAAGTGACGCTGGAAGCGGGCATGAACGAGGTCGCGTTCGACACCGAGGTCTTTGAACCCGGCTTCAAGAAGTTCAAGTTGGAGATGAAGGTTACCGGCGACGACCACTTCAAGGAGAACAACCGCTTCGTCTACAGCGTGAACGTCTCCGGCAAGCCCCGCGTGCTCTACGTCGAGGGGGAGATGCGGTCCAGCCTGTACCTCGAACGCGCGCTCAAGAACGAGAGCTTCGACGTCGAGACCCGTGGACCGTACGGCGTGCCCACCACCTTCGAGGAGTTCGAATCGTTCGACCTCGTGCTGCTGTCAGACCTCGCCGCGATGTATCTGACGCAGGACCAGATGCGCATGATCGACCGCTACGTGCGCGAACTCGGCGGCGGATTCATCATGGTCGGCGGGGAGAACTCGTTTGGCCCGGGCGGCTACTACAACACGTACATCGAGCGCACGCTGCCCGTCGAATTCGAGCCCGAGAAGAAGCGCGACACGCCGCAGCTCGCACTGATGCTCGTGATCGACAAGTCCGGCTCCATGAGTGGCGACCGCATCGAGCTCGCCAAAGACGCCGCCAAGGCGACCGTCGAAATCCTGCAGAAGTACGACAAAGTTGGCGTGACGGCCTTCGACGACGGCGTGCAGTCGCTGGTGCGCATGCAATCGGCGTCCAACCGAGTGCGCATCCTGAGCGACATTGGAAAACTGCGCGCCAGCGGGGGCACCAACATCCCCGTGGCCCTGCTCCACGCCTACGAACAGCTCGCGATTACGCCCGCGAAACTCAAGCATGTCATCTTGCTGACCGACGGCCACTCCGACGGCGGGACGATCTTCACCGAGATCCTGCCCGCGATGCGCATCGAGGGAATCACCGTCACGACGGTCGCCGTCGGCGGACAGTCCGATACGACCCTGCTTCGGCGAATCGCCGAGGGCGGGGGCGGCCGCTACTACTACACCAACGACCCGTACAACGTGCCGCGGATCTTCACCAAAGAGACCTCCACCGTCGCGCGCACCTCGATGGTCGAGGAGCCCTTCCGTCCGATCGTCACGAAGCGGGCTCAAGTCCTGGACGGCATTCCCTGGTCGTCCGCGCCATATCTGCTCGGCTACGTATCCACGAAGAAGAAGCCGGACGCTGAGCTGCTGCTCGCGTCGGAGACCGGCGAGCCGGTGCTCGCCCGGTGGCGGCTGGGGCTCGGCAAGGTCGCCGCCTTCACGTCCGACTTGAAGAACCGGTGGGCCGTCGAATGGGTACGCTGGCCGGGCTACGCGAAGTTCTGGGCCCAACTCATCCGCGATACGATGCGCGCGAACGACGCGGACAGCCTCGCGATGACGACGTCCGTCGACCAGCAGAAGGCGCACATTCTGGTCGACGCCGTTGGCGAAGACGACCGCTTCATCAACGATCTGCGCTCCACGATCGCGATTACCGGACCCGACGGAAAGAGCGAGACGGTGACGCTGCAGCAGACCGCGGCGGGGCGCTACGAAGCACAGATCCCGCTCAAACAGTACGGGTCCTACGGACTCAAGGCGACGCACGACAAGGACGGCGACACGATCGCGGTCTCCCTCGGCAGCATCTCCAACCCCTATCCGCGCGAGTACCTGTTCGTGGAGCCCAACCGCACGATCCTTCGGCAGACCGCAGAAGTCGGCCGCGGCGAGACCGACCCCAAGATCGAGACGCTCTTCGACGCGATGGGTGAAGAGGTGAAGTACCGACAGGAGTTGTGGCCCTGGTTCCTCGTGCTGGCGATGGTGCTGCTCGCCTTTGATCTCGCGCTGCGACGAATCCGGCTCAGCGGAAAGACCGAGATCGGCTGGAATACCGTCATCGGCCCGCCACGGTGAGCGCACCGCGGCTTTCCTAGACCTTGCCACCATGAGCGGCTATGATCCCTCGAATCGCGATACCCCGAGGACGATGATGCGACGACTCATGTGGGCCCTACTGGCGGCCGCGCTGGTGTTCGGCTCTTTTCAAATGAGCGCCTGGGCCGCGAGCGCCACCAAGCAGGTCGAAGAGCTCTCGATCAAGGCCGCCACCGCCTACGGTGAGGGCGACTACGACAAGGCGATCGATCTGTTCAAGCAGGCGTACGCGCTGCAGCCGGTCCCCAACCTGCTCTTCAACATCGCCAAGGTGTATGAAAAGACGCAGAACTGGGACGAGGCGGAGAACAACTACAAGGAGTTCATCAAGTCTCCCGACGCCGACGCCAAAGCACGCGAGGTCGCGCTGGAGCGCATCGACGCCATTAAGGCCATCAAGGCCGCGAACAAAGAGGCCGAGAAGCCCGTGGACCCCGTCGACAAGCCGGAGGACAAACCCGCGGTCGTCGCCCCGCCGCCCAAGAAGGCGAGCCTCGTGCCGTGGATCGTCCTGGGCAGCGGCGTCGCCGTCGCAGGGACCGGGGCCGTGTTCGGAATCCTTGCCCTTGGCAAGCAGACCAAATTCGAAGAAGCGACCAACGCCGACGACAAGCGGGACCTGCGTTCCAGCGGCAAGACCTTCGCGCTGCTCGCCGATATCGGCTACGGCGTGGGCGCCGCGGCCGGGATTGTCGGGATCATCATGCTCGCGACTTCCGGCGGGTCCGACCGCGCCCAAGCGCAGGCGTGGGCGCCGACGGGCTGGGTGGGCCCCCACGGGGAGGCCGGAATGGGCCTCCACCTCACGTTTTGAAGATCGTTGGCGCTCATGGCACGTTCAAGCCAGTGATGCCCAGGTGGATGGATGAGCTCATCACGGGACCATAGGAAGCAACTCTACGAACGACTCGTCGGGCAACCCGTTGCCAGTGAGCGCTTCGTAATCACGAGCCTGCTCGGGTTCGGCGGCATGGGTGCGGTTTACGAGGCCCTGCAAAAGAACATGGGCCGAAAAGTGGCCCTCAAGCTGATCCCGACCCACGACCCCACGATCGTCGCGCGGTTCGAGCGCGAAGCGCACACGATCTCCAAGCTGCGCCACCCGAACACGATCACGGTCTTCGATTTCGGGCAGTCCGAAGACGGCTTCCTCTATCTGTCGATGGAGTTGCTGCACGGCAAGACCCTCACCGAAGAGATCAAGGCCGGCCCGATGGAGCCCGTGCGTGCGGTGCACATCGCATCGCAGATGTGTCGCTCACTGGCCGAGGCGCACAGCGCAGGGATCGTGCACCGGGACATCAAGCCCGACAACATCATCCTCATCCGCGTGGACGACGACCACAACGTCGTCAAAGTCCTCGACTTCGGCATCGCCAAGGCCGTGATGGGCGAAGATGACGTGCAGCTGACCGGCGATGGCCGCATCATTGGCACGCCGCGCTACATGTCGCCGGAGCAGATCCTCGCCGAACCGCTCGACCATCGCAGCGACATCTACAGCCTCGGCTGCATCCTGTTCGAAATGCTGTGCGGCGCCCCGCC
>JBFIHF010000147.1:0-14761 GCA_041601915.1 Bradymonadaceae bacterium | reverse complement strand
TGTGGTCGCGATGGAGGTCGACGAGCAATGCGCGCAGCTCCGTCACGCGCGCCGACAGCTCGGGGTCCTCAAAACGCGCGGTCGGAAAACTCTCCCCGACCGTGGAGACGTTGACGGCCGGCAGCTGTTCGAACGCCTCGGCTTCCTCAGCGGTCTGGCGGCGTGCGTCCTCGGTCTCACCGGACCAATCCAAGGCCAGCTTGAGCAGCGGCGGCCCGATCATAATGTGCACGACCACGCAGGCCATGATGACGGTCTGGAACTCCACGCCCCACGGCAACGAGCTCGACGCCACCTTCGCGGCCAACACGAGGTCGACACCGCCGCGCGAGAAAAACGCGACCCACAGATAGCGGTTGGTGGGGCTCTCCGATTTCGCCCAGTGCGTCCCCAGCGTCGCGCCAAGATACAGCGCGCCGGCACGCACCACGGTGAGAATGGCCGTAATCACGGCGAAGCCCGCCACCGCCTGCAGGTCCAGCTGCGCGGCCTGGGTCATGAAGTAGATCATGAAGACCGGCAACGAGATCTTCTCCAGCGCGCGGATCATGTCGTGACCGTGCTTGGAGAAGTTCTGGACCATAAAGCCGGCGGTCAGAAACGCGAGCAGCGTCTCCGCGTGCAGCTTCACCGAAATCGCGGAGGTGATGAAGATGATCGCGATCGTGAAGAACAGGCTGCGTTGGCGGACAAAGCGCAGAAACGCGATGAAGACGGCGCCCGTCGCCACGCCGAGCAGAATCGCATAGCCAAACTCGGCCCCGATCTTGGGGAGCTCCGCGACGAGCAACGCCACGGTGAACCCCTCCGGCGCAAGCAGGATCTTGTCGAACGCGAACGCGAGCAGGAAGGCCGCGACGAGGACGAGGTCCGCCACGATCACGACCCCCAGTGCCAGTGACGTGAAGCGGCCGTGGGCCCGGGTCTCTTGTAGGATCGCCAACGTCGCCGCGGGACTCATCGCGACCGCGAAGACGCCGAACAGCAGTGCCGCGGCGTAGTGATGTTCGATCGAGAGACCGGTCAAGAACGGCAGATACTGCGGCAAGTCGCGCGCGACCCACAACACCGCCACGGCGGTGGCCGGCAGTGCGATCGCAAAGATCAGGGCCACGACGAGGACGATCGCCTTGAGGTTCTGCTTAATGTCTTCGAGGATGAGCTCCCCGCCGCCCATCGTGCCGATGACACCGACCGTCAGCACGTTGATGAGCGTGAGGTCGGAGATCACGCTTTTGGAGAAGAGCACCTCGGGGATGCTCTCGATGCCCCCCCACGCGTTGAGCGCGGCAAAGAAATTGGGCCCAAACACGATCCCGGCCGCGATGTAACCCAAGAGCGCGGGGATGTTCAGCAGCTTGAAGAACTCGCCGATCGAGAACGCCGCGAGCAAAATGAAGCCGGTCGCGGCCAGACTCTTGGGCTGAAACACCGAGTTCGTGTTGCCGAACTCATACTCGCGCAACACCAGCATCACGGTGCCGAGCGCGACGATCAACAAGATCAAGTTGAGCGCCTTCCTCATGTCGGCCCCGGCGTGAGGGAGACATCGGTGGCATCAATAATCCAGAGGCGCGAGTAGCGATGGCTGAGCGGCTCGCTAATCAGAATCGCCAGCAACAACGCCGCGCAAGTCTCCGCGATCAGCGGCTGACCGGCGAAGACGTCCTGGAAGTTCAGCAACATCGCTGCCGACAAGGCCCCCGGCGCGAGCAGCGCGGGGCCCATCGGAGGCAGCTGGCGAAGCCCTGGAACCGTCATCCGCGCGACGACGCCGCCTAGGCCTCGCCCCGCGGCCCGGAGCGCGAGATACGGCAACGCCGCGAGCCAGGCCCACCAGGCCACGCCGAGGTTCATGGACGCCCCGACGAAGATGTAGATGATGATGTAGAGCGGATGCTCGATGGACAGCAGCATCCGCCGGACATGCGACGCCTCGCGCGGGCTGACGTTCGCCAGCACGACCCCCAGCACAAAACACACCACGATCGGCGAGAGCTTGAGGAAGTAGCCGGTGCCGCTGGTGAAGATCACCATCCCGATCACGATCGTGAGGATCTGGTCGTCCTCTTCGACCTGGCGCAGGAACAAGGCGAACCCGATCCCGAGGATCAGCCCCAGCGTCAGGTGCACGCCGAGCCAGAAGAACATGTCGACGACCGGGCCGTACGTCGTGCCCGGCAGCAGGTCGCTCGCCGGCTTGAACAGACAGAAGATGACGCCGAAGGCGAGGACCGCGAACGACGAGCAGCTGCGCGCCACGCGTGTGATGATCTCGGCGCCCTCGCCGCGCGCGTCGAGGAACGCGATGAGCGCGCGAACGGGACCCGTACTGGCCACCGAGGCGATCGCACCAAAACACAACAGATGAGGCAGATAGTTCACCGCCTCGGCCATGCCGAGGACGTAGGCGGCCACCGAAAACGGAACGAGGGTCACGAGGGCGAGGGTCGCCAGCGTCAGCAGCAAGCCGATTCGAAACGCGCGAGTCGTCACGCCATCGCGATCACGAAAGCTGAGAATGACGCCCGCGAGGAGGCCGAGCGACCCTTCACCAAGCACCAGAGCCGGGCTGATCTGCGTCAGTCGCTCCGCGGTCAAGATCTGAAGACCGACGCCGGACCAGTCCGCGAAGCTCGGGCTCAGGATCGCGCCGAGCACGATGTACTCCGCGCCGGTCGCGATGCCGTAGCGGCGCTGCAGCCAGTCGGCGATGAAGTGGGTGGCGACGAACGCCACCGCGGCCACACCGAGCAAGACGAGGATGGCCTGGAACGATTCCTCGCTCAAGCCACCGCCATCGGCCCACGCGATCATCGGGATCGCGAGCAGCGCTGCGGTGAGCGCGAGGGTCCCTGTGAATCGGCGTGGAGACGTCAGAACGGGTCCATGATTAGCGTTCGTGGCGCGGAGGGCGAGGATCGCACGGAGGAGGCGTCGAACGCAACTTTACGGGAGCTACAGCAAGTCGGCGTAGTCGGCGAAGAATTCGTACGAACCGACGGGACGCCGCTTCTGTGCGCGGACCAGCAAGAACGTGTCCGCAAAGGAGACGGGGATGAACACGAGCCACGCGACCCAGGAAGCAAAGACGACCAGCAGCAGCAGCACGACCATGATGATCACGCCTTTGACGACCTGACCGGCAATGATCTGGCCGACGCCCGGCACGATACAGGCCGCGCCGAGCGCGAGCTTGTCGTCGCCGGTCAACTTCGGGCGAAACTGCTGGGGGGGCGGCCCCGGATTGTACGGTCCCGGCGGGTGGTGTCCGGGGTGCCCGGGCGGCAGATGTGCGTACCCGGGCGGCCCGGGGTAGCCGGGCTGTTGATACTGGCCACTGCCGTAGTTGGGGTCTGGCGGCAGCTGTTGGAACTGCCCACTGCCGTACGCCCCCATCGGCGGGGGGGCAAACTGACCACTGCCGTACGCCTGTCCCGGCGGCGGCTGCTGAAACTGGCCGCTGCCGTAGGCCTGGCCGGCCGGCGGCGGCGGTTGATGCTGCGGGACCGGCGGGCCACCGTAGCTCTGGCCGGCGGGCGGCGGTTGTTGAAACTGACCGCTGCCGTACGACTGGCCGGCTGGAGACGGTGGCGGTGGGAACTGATTGGCAGCGGGCGGCTGCTTCGGGAACATCCCATCATCCCAGCTCCGTGCGGCGGGCGCGATATCCGGCGCATCGCCCACGTTGGGATCGAACGAGGCGCCGAAGCCGTTCCCGATGGCGCCAAACGGCGAGGGCTGCTCGGCCGGGGGACCCTCGACTGTCGAATCGGTGGCGCGCAGCAACGCGAGCTGGGCCTGAAAATCCGGGGGCACCATTTCACGCGATGCCATCGTATCGCCGAACGGGTCGATCGAGCCTTCCGATACCGGTTCGTCGGTGGCTGGGGCCACGTCGAGCCCCGCCGCGGCGCGCTGCTCCGCGATGAGCGCCGCGAGCTCCGCGGTGTTGACGGTCTCGAACACCGTATCGTCGTTGTCGCCGGTGGGCTTCTGCAGCAGCGCACCGAGATCAGCGGGGACCGTCTGATACAGCGTGTCGCCGTTCGCCCCCGGATCGCCGGCGAGCGCCTCGAGATCCCGCAGCACCGCGGTCGCCGTCGGATAACGGTCGGGGACTTTCTTCTGCGTCAGCCGGTGCACGATGGCGGCCAACGCGGGGTCCGTTTCGATATCATCGGGGATCCGCACCTGCTCGGGCCCGAGTTGGCGCTCCACGATCTTGACCCGGTCTTTTCCGGGGATGCACTTTCGGCCCGACAGCATCTCAATCGCGCACAGACCCAGCGAGTACAGGTCCGCAGCCGGGACGAGATCTTGTCCACGCAGCTGCTCCGGCGACATGTACCGCGGCGTGCCGACCAGCAATCCCGCCGCGGTGAGGTCGTTGCCCGGCAGATCCTTGTCGTCATCGAAGAGTTTCGCGATCCCAAAGTCGACGAGCTTCACGCGATCCGGATCGCCATCGTGCTCGTAGAGCATGATGTTGTTCGGCTTGATGTCTCGATGCAGGATCCCGTGGCCGTGCGCGCATTCCAGCGCGATCAGCGTCTGGCGCAGGATGTGGATCACGCGCTCGGTCTCCAACGCGCCGTGCTCCTTGATCTCATCGAACAGCATTCGCCCGTCGATGAACTCAAAGACCATGTAGAGCAGGTTGTCCGGTGACTCCCCGTAGTCCGACAAGTGGATCGTATACGGGCTGTCCAACTGATCGAGCAGCCGCGCCTCCCGCAGGAAGCGGTCCGCGATCTCGCTATCGTAGGAGCTGGAGGTGACTTTCGACGCGCTCTTGGGCGTCAGCACCTTCACCGCCGCGAGCTGGCCGTCGTCGTCCACGGCGCGGTAGACGACCGAAAACCCGCCCCGGCCGACGATCCCCTCGATCACCCAACGATCGAGGAATCGGTCTGCAACGTCCGGGAGTCGAACGGGTTCCATGTACGGTCAGCTCGGAAAGCATTCGGAAGTACGGCCGAATCAGTGTGGTGCATCGCCGCGAACACGGCAAGTTTGGCTGCGAGCCCGACCCGACGGCCTACGCCATGCCGGCCTTGCCCATCATCATGAAGGTCGTCTCATCCACGCCCAAGCGGTGGAGCGCGACATCCCAGAGGTTGGTGGGTTCCGCTTCGAGCACGAACGATTCATCGAAATCGAGCATCAGCCACGACCCCTCGCCGATCTCCTGCTCGAGTTGGCCGGGGCCCCACCCCGCATAGCCCACAAACGGGCGGAACAGATTGCCTTCTCGTCCAAACGCGAACGACTCGATGGACTGCGACGTCCCGGACAGCGCCCATTGATCGTGGAATCGAATCTCGCCGTCGGCCTGGAGCCCGTCGAAATTGGGCTGCGGCGTCGCGCCACCCAGCATGCCGTTGTAGATCACCCAGAGCTGCTCGACACGGACCGGCCCGCCGAAGAACACTTCCTGCTCGTAGCAGCGCGGCGCGATCGCCTCAGTGTCGATCTCGACCATCTCGAGCAACGATCCGAAGTCGACCTCCAGCGGCTTGTTGATGATGAAACCCATCGCCCCATTCTCGTCATAGTTCACCATGACGATCACGGATCGTTCAAACAGGCTCCCATCGAGTCGCGGCGACGCGATCAGAAAGCCAGGGGCGAGGAGGTCGGTTCGGAGCATGTGGGTCTCAGCCCCAGTGTAGACGAAAGCGGCTCGGAATCCACGCTCACCAGACCGAGCGATGAAACTCCGCCACTCCATGCGCCGTCACGGCGCGTCCGTCGATGGTGCCGCGCCAGACGCCGAGAGGTTGCTGGTAGTCCGACACCACGACGGACAGATCGAGGTTCTGGGCGCGCACCCCTTCGGGCTCGAGCACCAGATCGACGCGGTCGTTGACCACCCGCCACGGGCCGTGCGGTTCGTCGGGGACGTCGAACTCGACGCGGCCGGCGGCCGTCGGTTGCCCGCCGACCCAGATCGTGTTCTCGAGCCCCTCGTTGAAGCTCGCCACGAGGTTGAAACCGACCGGCTCGCCGCCGTCGTCGAACTGGCCGGCGCCGATCGCCCATTGCCACACCGTTTCGCGGGCGAGCATCCCATGTGAGTGATCGAGAAACCCCGAAGCGTCCCCAAGCGGGATGCGGCGGTCCCCGACGCGCACCACACCCTGTGCGGTCGCCTGCGCATGCTTGCGCGTCACATTGATGTACCCGTCGACGCTGCCCGGCACCGGACAAATGGCCGTCGACGGAGGCCCGATCTCAACGATCTTCACGTCGAGATGCGCGTCGTCGATCGTGCCTTCGATGCGCCACTCCGCGCCATCGCGCTCGACCTTGAAGCCCTCGAGCACTCCGCGATACCGGCCGACCAGTCCGCGTTGGGGGGGTGTATTGGCGACGACACCGGAGACGACGGGCATTACGCGCGTCGTGTCCTGCAGAAACTCGCGGCTCTGCCGATCGAAGACCCAGCAGAAGATGTTGGCTGCGTACCCGGTGCGCACGATCGCCAGGCCGACCGCGACGTCTGGAGCCATCACGCCGCACCACAACCAGCGCTTCTGAGACCGCACGCGCTCCAACCGACCGAATCGCAAGTCGAACGGCAGGGCACCGCACTCGCCTCGAAAGGTCCCGAGAATCGGTGCGCCGTCGTCGTGCCACGGCAGCGGCGGCGCGTCTGGGAGATCTGTCATCTGGAGTTAGAGCGAGTAGCCGATCGCGATGATCCCGGTGTGGATCACGTCGAACGACTTCGCGGCCGTCAGCGTCGCGATGCGGGGCTCCGGATACTTCGCGCTGAAGATCTGGCCCGAGTAGCGCAGGTTCACGGAGAGATCCTTCGAAAGCCCGAACGTCAGGCCCGCGATGGGCTCGAACCCCAGTGAGATCCCCGGTACGTCACCGTAGGCGCCCGACGAGTTGTTCACGCTGAACACCGGCAACAGCGCTCCGGCGAGCTCCAGCAGCACCGGACCCACCTGATACATCAGGCCCGCGCCGAGCCGCGCCATGATGTAGCGGTGTCCGGTGTAGTTCGCGTTCTGATCGATCGTAATCGACATCGCTTCGCCGCCGCCAAAGACGTTGACGAGGAAGGTGTCGGAGAACGCCTTGAGGTACCGCAGCTCCAGACCGAGCCGCGCGTACTGACTCGCGAACGTCAGGTTCTCCCCGAAGATCGTGGTGAACGGTGCGTACCCGCCCAACAGGCTGCCGCCGACGGCGGCGTCCTGGCCGAGCTTGGCAAAAATGAAGTCCACACGGCCGCCGAAGCCGACGAACGGCGAACCGTGGGTCAACTCGAATCCGCTGGCGTCGGTGAGCTTCAGATCGCGCTTGCCCGCCAGCAGGCCCAGCTGCAGCCGCACGCCGGGGTCGAGCGCCGGATACTTACCGGTGCGATTCTTGATCGCCTTGTCGCGCAACGACGCTTCTTCATCGCCGTCCTCGTCGCGATCTTCGTCCCGATCATCGGGCAACAGCGAGAGCTGTTCCTCCTCCTCCTCGGGCTCGTCTTTCTTCTCATACGCCGCCCATCCGCCGTTCTCGCGGAACTCGACCACCCGCGGAACCAGCTCCGCGAACGTCTCCTTGAGCACCCCTTTGGCTTCCGTCTTGTCCAATCTTCCGCGGTCGATATCGCGCCGCACATCGGCGATCTCTTTGCCGCTCGGCCCGATCGTGACGAGCTGGAGCTTGTTGCCTTTGCCGAAGACGTCGAGGACCAGAATCGCCTCGAGGTCGAGTTCCTTCATGATCGCCTGGAACTTCTCGGCGTTCTCTTCGCGCAGACTGCTCGACCGAAACGCTTTGGCTTCCAGCCCGAGCTCTTTCTCGGCGTACTCCCACACCTCGTCTTGCCCGGTCATCTTGATGTCGTCGGACTTCTTGAGGAACCCGTTCAGCGTACTGTGCGAGTCATCTCCGCCCTTGGAGGCGGCATTGATGAGCGCGAGCTTCAGGGGGTCCTCGGCGGCCGATGCCGGAACGGCGAAGGCGAGCGTGAGCAACACAGCGAGACAGTGAACCAGCTTCATCGCGATCAACCGACAGGGGTTTCGACGTACGGCACAGGGGCAACGCCCGGAGTGTAGTCGAAAGTAGCGGGTCAGGGAAAGTTTGTCCGCGCCGAACCGGGATTCGCCGAACTACCGGACAAAGATCCAGATCATGTAGGCGACATACGCGATGAGCAGGGTGGCTCCCTCCCATCGACGAATCGTGGCGCTCGTCCACATGATCGGCCAGACGAGGACGGTGATCAGCAGCATCACCCAGAAATCCCAGCGCACGACGTCTGGCCCCACGTTCACGCCGGCGATCGCCGCGGCGGACCCCAACACGAGCAGCGAGTTGAAGACGTTCGAGCCGACGATGTTGCCGACGGAGATGTCGGCTTCCTCGCGCAGGGCGGCGACGACCGACGTGGCGAGCTCTGGCAAGCTCGTGCCGATCGCGACGATCGAGATCGCGATGATGAGGTCCGGGATCCCCCACTGATGGGCCAGGGAGACCGCGGAGTTGACCATCATCTGGGCGCCGAGGGCGAGGCCCACGATCCCCACGGCGACACGTCCGAGATCGCCCTTGTTCGTGCCCGCGGCAGGGTCGACATCCGCCAGCTCGTCGAACTCGACGACCTCGCCGCGCGCCATCTCGTAGCGCGCGATCACAATCATGTACGCGATGTACCCGGCCATGCCGGTGAGCAAGACGACGCCGTCCAGTCGCGACAGGAAGCCGTCGTAGCCCAACGCGATCAGCACCACCGTGGCGAACACCATGATCGGGTACTCGCGCCGAATCACCGCCGACTGCACGACCATCGGCCGGATGAGGGCCGCGGCGCCGAGGATCAGGCCGAGGTTGGCGATGTTACTGCCGACGATGTTGCCGACCGAGATATCGTCATTGCCGGTGAACACGGCGGCGAGGCTCACGACCAGTTCGGGTGCGCTGGTCCCGAACGCCACGACGGTACAGCCCACGATGAGCGGCGTAATCCCCAGTCGTAGCGCGATAGCGCTCGAGCCACCGACGAGCCACTCCGCCCCGTAGTAGAGCATCGCGAGGCCAATCAGCAGCAGTAGGACATCAATAATCATAGGATTGCAGCAAAAAGCGGACCCCGTACCTACAGCAACTGGAGGCCGTTCGCCACTGCGGCGCCTACTGGCAGTAGTCGTAGGCGATATCGGTCGCCTCGAGGTTGCCTTCGACTCGAACGGCGACCACGCGCGCGTCGCTCCACGTGTTGCTCATCGTGATGTCGACTTCGCCGTCACCACCAAGGTCGACGGCCTGCTTCACCAGCCGCCCACCGTCCCAGCTCAGTTCGTCGAGCCGCAGCACGGTGTCGTCGCGCGCGTCGGCTTGTCGGCCACGGACGCGCGCGCCGTTCTCGTAGGTCCACGTCGTCACGATGTCGGCCTTGCCGTCGACGCCCTGCAACCCGGCGGCGTCGACCTGGTCGACCTCCTCGGTGCGCAGCTCATCGCCGAGCCAGCTCAAGGTCACGGTCTCATCGGCCACGCCGTCGACACCCGGCGTTCCGTCGGCCAGCAAGCGGTCCGTCACGCGGCGCTGCAGGCGCAGTCCATCCCAGGTCCGCGTCTCGCGACTCAGGACCGTCGCGCCATCCGGACTCGTTTCGTCGATCTGGGCCACCCGACCCTGCGCATCCCGCGTGATCACGCGTTGCGCCTCGGGCTGGCCGTCTCCGTCGAGGTCCACGATCTCTCGCGTCGTCAGCCCGTCGTGCAGCGCTCGGATCGTGCCCGTGCGACCCGCCGTGCGGATCGTCGTCGTGCAGGCGCCAAGGCCGGGCTCGTTCGGCAGCGTCCGAGGCGCGACTTTCGGCGCACTGGCGCATGCCACGAGAAACAGCGAGGCGGCAGCGGCGAAAAGGAATGCAGGCGACTTCACGAAAGTTCTCTCCTTGCCCGGATGGGCACTTGCTGGTTCCGGCGTCGTTGACAGCCCGTCAGGCTCAGCAAGCTCCTCCTTTCGCCTGCCGCCTGGTCTTCGGACCGGGCGGTCTGGTTTTAGGGGCCTGCGTTGTCGACGTACTTCAGCGCTCGACGAACTCTTCACCGGCCTCGATCGCTCCGAGCGTACCGTTGGAGATGTTCGTGAGCTCGTCCCAGCCGGCGGCTTCGAGAATCCCGATCGCCACCGCGCTGCGTCCGCCGGACCGACAGATCACCGCCACTTCTCGATCGTCGGCGACCGGCAGATCCCCGTTGCGAATCCGCGACAACGCGTGAAGTTCCGCGCCCTTGACGTGCACGGTGTCCCATTCGTCCTGCTCGCGTACGTCGATGAGGCGGATGCCGCGAGCGTCTCGGACCTTTGTGAACTCTTCGAAACTCAGCTGCTTCATGGCGTGTCTCCGTGGCGATTCCGCGCACGGGTTTTTATCGCGCCACCCCCGCACTCCGCAAGGGCGAGCGGAGCGCCGGTGCAGAAAGTTCGCAACGGAAAGCGGCAGCGGCCGATTACGGGGGCCACAACGAGTCCGTCAACGGGGCGGGCGTCGGAACACAGGAGAACGCGATGTCACTACTCAACGCCCACCAGACCTTGCTCGCCGCGGGACGTCCTCGCGGCGACGACTTCACGCTGACGCCGCCGGCCGAAGCGCTGCAGCAGTTGGTCGAATTCGCGGACCACCACGGCCGGCTCGATGCGTCCCAACCGTGGGAGCTCGCCCCGTGGATCTGCCGGCAGCTCGAAGACGAGTCCCCGCGCACCCCCGCCGGCGGGTGGTCCAAACTGGCCGGCCTCGCTGCTGGTGCGGGGATCCTGCATGCGACGGCGGACGGCTTCGTCCCGGTGGCGACGACGTCGTGGATCCGTAACGAACCGGACGGCTTCCGCCGGCGGATGGTCGAAGCGTTCACCGCGCGACTGATCCCGCCCGCCGCAGCGGCCGCGCTGTACGTGGCGCTGGATGTCCATCCGATGTGGGGTCTCGAGCTCGGCCGCGACGTCGGGGCCACAGATGCGCCGCCGCGCGGCATCACCGCCGGTGCGACGTCGGCGCTGCCGGTGGTCAAGGAGCTCGTGTTTGGCACCTTGACCGGTCTGTTGACGGCCCTGCGCTGCGCGGAGCCCGACATGCGCTATCCGGTGGATGCGTTGGGCGACGTCCTGTGGTCGTCGGCGGTCGCGGCGCGGCGCCTCGCGAACGCCGACGCGGTGAAGCACGCCGGGCTGCCGGTGTTCCTCGACGGCACCGTCGATCAGCGGCGCCAACTGACGACGCGGCTCGCGATCTCCGATCTCCTGGACTTTGTGTTCGTGCCGGCCGGGGTGGCGCGCCGCGACGATTCGGGCTGGTTCGCCGCGGACGGCGACGCGCTGATCGACGTGCGGATCGGCGACTGGGAGCTCGAGCGGCAGATCGGCTGGTGGAATGACGCCTTGCGCCTGGCGCACCGCGACGCTTGCTGATCGAAACCACGCCGACGTAGTTTGGTCACGATGACAAAGTTCACCGACAGACTCGACCGCCTGCACTCCTCGCGAGTGCGTGCCCTCGAAGCCGACGAAGAGGTCGAGGGCAAACGCGTGTTCGTGGCCGATCCCGTCGCCGAACCTGTCGTCGTGGCCAAACCCGCGGCGACGCCTGCGCCGGTGCGAGACTCGCCCGCTCGCACCGCGGTCCGCAATCAGCTCGAAATCGGCGAACGGCTGGGATCGCGGGCGCGACGGCCGCCGCGCGTGACGATGGTGCGAGCGGACGAACCCGCGCCACCAGCCCAAACACCGCGACCGAACACGACGACGCGACAATCCGACAACGCGGTCGGCGAGCGACTCGCGGACCTGCGTCTGCGTGCCGAGGCGCTGATCACGGTCGGAGGGCTCGAATCTGCGCTCCCGCTGCTCCACGAGATGGCCGCCCTGTCGCCCACGCACCCGTTCCCGCTCAGCCAGCTCGCCGAATACTGGCGCACGCAAGGCAACGGGCGACTCGCCGAGCTCTACGCCGCGCGGCTCGCCGCGATCGCGCCGTACTGATTACGGGTGTTCGAAGTCCAGCGGGACCGACCAACCGTAGGCAGAGAGCTCGCGCAGGTTGGTCTGAAACGTGTTCGACATCGCGACCAGCGCGATCCCGTCGGCGCGCCAGTAGTACATGTACGTGAGGTAGGCGCCGATCCCACCCGTGTGACCGAAGATCGCGTCCGCGCCGTCGATCTCGAGGAACGCCCCGAGCCCGTACTCCGTCACGGTGCCGTCGGTGAGCACGGTCGGCGTCGTCATGCGCGTCAGCGCATCGGCGGAGAGCACGTCCCCGCCGTACAACGCCGCCGCCCACCGTGCGAGGTCCGATGGCGTCGAGACGGCGGCTCCGGCGGCCCACCCGAAGGACGGATCCGCGCGGCCAGTGAGGTTCGTGCCGTCGACGTCGTAACAATCGACAATCGCCGAGTTCGCGTCGCCGGACCCCGCAATGTAGGTGTCGCGGAGCCCCAGCGGTCCGGTCAGTCGGGCCTCGACCTGCGCTTCGTAGCTGTCCCCGCCAGCCGCCTCGATGATGAGACCCAACAGCACAAAGTTCGTGTTCGAGTACGCCCACTGCGACCCCGGTTCGAACTCCAACGTTGGCTGATTATCGACCGCCCACTGCGCGAGCTCCGCGGGTTCCCAGCGTCGCGTATCGTCGAACGAGCCGACCCAGTTGTAGCTCACGATCCCGCTCGTGTTCGACAGGAGGTGGCGAATCGTCAGACCCAATCCGTCGTAGTAGCCGGGGGCCCACTGCTCCAGGGGATCATCGAGCGATAAGGCGCCGTCCGCTTCGAGCAGAAACACCAACGCAGCCGTGAACGTCTTGGTCACGCTGCCGATGCGAAACGACCGCTCCGGCGTCCACGCCGTCAGCGTTTCCTTCTGTGCCATCCCGGCCGCGCGCACGCACAGCAACTGCTCCTGGGCGTAGGCCACGCCGATGGCTGCGCCGACGAGTTCAAGGTCCTCGACACCTCGCGCGACCTGCTCACCGAGACGGTCACACGTCCGCTGGTCGAGTTCGCCCCATTCACCAGATTCGTCCGGCGGCACGCCGCCATCGACCTGCGGGGATTCAACGTCCGCGTCGTGGACGACGGCGGACGGCGACCGCTCCGCGGAACAACCGAAGAGGATCGTCGCCAAGAAAAGGAGCAGCGTGATGGGCGGCGGCGTGCGCTTCAACATCGAGAGCTCGGCGGTTGCGATGATCTCATCGTACTGAGTTGAAGGGTGATTCGCACCCGGCAACGTTCTGCGGAAAGTGTGACGACGACCGCTTGCGCTCGTCCGTTGAAGTTGTTAGAACCCGAGCCTTGGTTAGTGAACACTAACATACGGAATCAGAGAGGGATCCGATGGCTGAACTTCGATTTGATGGGCGCGTGGCAATCGTGACCGGTGCGGGAAACGGACTGGGACGATCGCACGCGCTGTTGCTGGGTAGCCGCGGTGCGAAGGTCGTCGTCAACGACCTCGGCGGAGGCCACACGGGGGGCGGAAAGAGCTCCAGCGCGGCCGATGCCGTCGTCGCCGAAATCAAGGAAGCCGGCGGCGAAGCCGTCGCGAACTACGATTCCGTGGTGGACGGCGACAAGGTCGTGCAGACGGCGATGGACACCTGGGGCAAGGTCGACATCGTCATCAACAACGCCGGAATCCTGCGCGACGTCAGCTACCACAAGATGTCCGACGCCGACTGGGACCTGATCTATCAGGTCCACATCCTCGGCGCGCACAAGGTCACGCACGCGGCGTGGGCGCAGATGCGCGAGCAAGGGTACGGCCGGATCGTGAACACCGCTTCGGCGGCCGGGATCTACGGCAACTTTGGACAAGTGAACTACGCGATGGCGAAGCTCGGCCTCGTCGGTTTCACGAACTCCCTGGCGATCGAAGGCGGCAAGAAGAACGTGCACGCCAACGTGATCGCGCCGATCGCCGGATCGCGCATGACGGAGACGATCCTTCCGAAGGATGTCTGCGACGCGCTGCAGCCGGAGCTCGTCAGCCCGCTCGTCGCGTGGCTGTGCCACGAGTCCTGCGAAGAGAACGGCGGGCTGTTCGAGGTCGGCGGCGGCTTCTACGGCAAGCTGCGCTGGCAACGGGCACACGGCAAGATGTTCCGGCTCGGCCGCGAGGTCTCGCCGGACAACATCCGCGACGCGTGGCCCGTCATCACCGACTTCGACACCGAGCCCGAGTACCCGGCGACCGTGATGGAGTCGATGGGCCCGATCATGGCGAACGTCAACGCCGGCGCATCCAAAGGCGGCAACCAGTTCATCGACGTCGACGAAGCGCTCGGGTTCGAGTTTCCCGAGCGCACGACGAGCTACACCGCCCAGGATGTGGCGCTGTACGCGATGGGCATCGGCGCCGCCGACGACCCGCTCGACGAGAAGGAGCTGCAGTACGTGTACGAAATGCACGGCGAGGGCTTCCGGCCGTTCCCGACGTACACGGTGATCCCGGCGCTGAAACTCGTCATGGATAACGCGCGCGACGGGGTGCAACCTCCCGGCCAGAACTACGGCCTCGACCGCATCCTGCACGGCGAGCAGTACACCGAAGTCATGCGCCCACTGCCGGCGAACGGCAAGCTGACGCACAAGGCGCGCATCTCCGACATCTGGGACAAGGGCAAGCACGCCCTCATCGTCACCGAGGTCGAGTCGTTCGACGAAGACGGCGACGTGCTCGCGCGCAACCGCATCACGACGCTCGTCAAGGGCGCCGGCGGCTGGGGCGGCGATCGCGG
>JBFIHF010000146.1:0-14775 GCA_041601915.1 Bradymonadaceae bacterium | reverse complement strand
GGCCTGCCCCAGCGGCAACTGCGATCAGTGCATCGAAGAGCTGACGAGTGGGTGGGACGGCGGGTACTGCACGCGGGGATGTCAGCGGACCAGCGACTGCGGCGTGGGCGCGCATTGCGGAGCTCAACGCGACGACAACAACAATGGCGGGTGCCTGCAGAACTGCACCACCAACGCCGACTGCCCTCGCGCCGGCTACGAATGTTACGACCTCGACGGGGACGGCACACGCGAGTGCGGCCCGACGGGGACCGGGGCGGGGGTGGTGGGCCAACGCTGCGACACCTACGGTGACTGCGCCGGCGGCCAGACGGCGAGCTGCTTGCTGTCCCCGAGCGTGCTTCGCGACGGCTACTGCACGCGCAGCTGTACCTCCGACAACCAGTGCGGCGGCGGTGCGCATTGCTCGGACTTCGGCGCCTGCCTCGCGAACTGCACGACCGACGGGGACTGCCGGGGGACCGGCTACCAGTGCTATGACACCGACCTCGATGGCCGCAAAGAGTGCTGGTACGCCGCAACCGGCGCCGGCGCGGTGGGTGCGAGCTGCAACGCGATCTGGAACTGCGCCGGCGGACCCTTCGGCTACTGTCTCTCGGAGGACGAT
Source organism: Bradymonadaceae bacterium (assembly GCA_041601915.1). Taxonomy (GTDB): domain Bacteria; phylum Myxococcota_A; class Bradymonadia; order Bradymonadales; family Bradymonadaceae; genus JBFIHF01. The sequence continues at coordinate 14,168 of JBFIHF010000146.1, read as the reverse complement.
TTTGGCCTCCCGGGAGGGTACTGCACGGTGCTGTGTGGACCGGACGAAGGCACGTGCGCGGCGGGGTCGGCCTGCATCCTGCCCACAGGATCGGGCAGCGAACTGTGCATCGATCAGTGCGTGAGCTCGTCAGATTGCCGCAGTGGCTACTCGTGCACGTCGGCGGGCAGCCCGTCGGATCTCGTCTGCTGGCTGTAGACCGGAGAGCTACGGCGCGATGCCCGGCTCGCAGAGACCGTCGTTGCACCAGGCGGTTTCGATCGTCGCACAGTCGCAGAAGTTCGGCCCTGGCGTGCAGTCGACGGACCCGATCAGCGATTGATACTCCGCGGCGTTCGACACGTTGACCGCCGTCCCGCCGCACACGCACGACGAGCAGACCTCGCCTTCGTGCACGATCATGCAGTCCCCGTCGACCGCGCAGGACGCGTCCCACTCGCTCGCGTCGATGTTGAGCGGGGTGCGCGACCCGCAGGTGCCCGTCGCGCAGACCGGCAGCAGCTCCTGGCAGGGGGCCGCGGAGCACATCTGCATCTCGGGCGGGCACAGCTGTTCGCGGTCCGCCAGCCACTGTGTGTAATCGGTGGACCGAATCCCCGTATTGCCGCAGGCCGCGCCGCCGCACAGACAGGCGTCGCCCTCGTGGACCACCGCGCAATCGCCGTCGTACTCACAGGACTGATCGTAGTCGCGAGCCCAGATGTCGTGGCCCGTCGGCGGAATCGTCCCGTTGTTCGACGTATTGTTCGAGGTCGTGTTGTTCGACGTCGTGTTGTTCGGCGTATTGTTCGAGGTCGTGTTGTTCGATGTCGTGTTGTTCGACCCGGTCTTGGCGGGCGGCGTGCCGCACCCGATGCTCAAGAGAGCGACGACCCATGCGATTCTGTACATCATGCCTCCTAGCCCCGGAGCTGAGCCTAGGCCGGAAGCGATCACGGATCAATCGCCGACGGTCCGGACACCTCGCTCATTAGTTGGGCACTTGCGCATCCGTGGAGCCGCTCGCCTGGTAGCTATCGATGCACCACGTGGCACCATTGGCGACCGGTGTTGCGACGAACGTGTTGGGGTCGATCGTGACCTCGATGAGCCTCAGGTCGGTGAACGTCGCCGCGTACGGCGCATTTTGTGCACTGCCCGCGGCGGTCACGTCGACGGAACCCGACTGGACGAGGAACGTCTGCGTACACCCGGCGCCGTTGGTGCACCAGTAGGTCAGCAGACAGGTGCCACACGTGCTGTAGTCCTCGCCCGTGAAGGTGTGCTGCGTCGGTCCGATCACGCCCCCGAAGTCCGGGTAGGTCTCGAAGCTCATGTAGGTGAAGAACCCCGCCAGTCCGGCGTCGCCGAGCGCTTCGTAGAACAGCGCGTCGTAAGGGTTTGTGGAGAACGTGACGTCGGAGCCGACGGAGGTGAAGCCCTCGTGTGTGCACGCGCACTGTGTGTCCGCGCCAGTGGCGTCATCGCCGGCGGGGCGAAACTCGCCGGGGTCACAGGCCACGCAGGCGTGGCCGCTCACGCGGAAGTCCTGCGCGCAAATCGTGTTGTCGCAGGACGTGTCGCCGCCCATGACGTCGTCCGCGGCGGCATTGGTGCTGCCCGCGGGACACGGGCTGCAGGCATTGTTCAGGACGTGCTCGTCGACCGCGCAGTAGCGAATGTCACACGTGGTGTCCGGCCCCGAGGTGGGGTCGCCGGAGGCGTTGGTGTTGCCGTTCGCGCACGGCACGCAGGCGTTGGAGACGACGTGGTAGTCCGTGCCACAGAACGACGTCAGACAGACGGTGTCCGGCCCGGAAGGGTCGTCGCCGGCCGGCCGCGTGGAACCGGGAGGGCACGGCGCGCACGCGTTGGAGAGGACGCGCTGATCGGTCGCGCAGAGGCTCAAATCACAGGTCGTGTCCGGTCCACTCGCCGGATCGCCAGGGGCGTTGGTGCTGCCGGGCGCGCAGGCCTGGCAGCGGTTCGAGAGCACACGTTGGTCCCTCGCGCACCGAACGATGTCACAGGTCGTGTCGGGGCCTGAGGCGTCATCGCCTGCGGCGTTGAGCGTACCTACGGGACATCCCACGCACTGATTCGACGCCACGCGCTGGTGGATGGCGCACGTGATGGCGTCGCAGGTCGTGTCCGGCCCTGCCGCATCATCGCCGGCCGCGTTGGACGTGCCCGGGGCGCAGGCCACACACGCGTTGGCGGCCACGCGCTGGTTCGTGGGGCACAACACGCCGTCGCAGGTCGTGTCGACCCCGGACGCATCGTCACCGGCGACGTTCGTCGCGCCGCTGCGACATGCCACGCAGGTATTCGACGCCACGTGCTGGTTGGCGCCACACAGGATCGCATCGCACGAGGTGTCGATCGACGTCGCATCGTCACCGGGGCCGTTCGTCGTGCCGGGTCCGCAGGCCACACACGCGTTCGTCGACACCCGCTGATCGGTGCTGCAGAGAATCGCGTCGCAGCTGGTGTCGGCGCCGGTCGCGTCGTCGCCCGCGGCGTTGAGCGAGCCGGCCGGGCAGCTCACACACGCGTTCGTGGACACGCGCTCGTCGGCGCCACACAACGTGGAGTCGCAGCTCGTGTCGGCCCCCGACGCATCATCACCGGCGGGATTGGTCGCCCCTGCGGGGCAGCTCGTGCAAACGTTTGCGGTGACACGCTCGTTTGCCGCGCATGTCGTCGCATCGCACGCAGTATCCGAGCCCGCCGGGTCATCGCCGGCGACGTTGGTCGTCCCGCCGGGCAGGCCACGCAGGCGTTCGAGGAGACGCGTTGGTTCGACGGACACATCTGCGCGTCGCATTGCGTGTCGGCCCCGGAGGCGTCATCGCCCGCCATGTTCGTCGCACCCTGTGCACACGCCACGCAGGCGTTGCTCGCCACGCGCTCATCGGTGTCGCACGTCGTCGCGGCACACTGCGTGTCGGCGCCGCTCGCATCATCGCCGGCCGAATTCGTCGTCCCCGGCAGGCACGCCGCACAGGTGTTGGCGGTGACATGCTGATTCGCGGCGCACAACGTGGCGTCGCAGCCCGTGTCTCCTCGGCCGGGGTCGTCGCCGGCCTCGTTGGTCGATCCGGCGGCGCACGGAATACACCCCCTCATCGCGACGTATTCGTCGGCAGCACAGAGGTCTGCGCGCATGTCCGTCTCGCCGCCGGAATCTTCGACGACCACCGCGCCGTCGGCACCCATATCGGCGGTCCCGCCCGTATCATCGCCCGAGTCGGACTTGTTGGATGTGGAGGTACCGCTGCACGCTGCAAGTAGCAGAACAATGGTTAACGATGAGATCTTGGCGCACAGATCCATGGCGTGACTCACTGAAGTAGCCCCCCACGGGAGACCTGAAGGTGTATTCAAGAAACTATACGACAGTGCGACGCCGAACAAGCCGCGCCAGTCATGAGACTCGAAGCTCAGTCCAACAGCCCGTCGCCCCCCTCATCCCGAAACAGATCGGCGGAGTCCGAGACGCGCTCGCGAAACCCCTCGATCACGGCCGGCCGGCTCGCGATGTCGATGAGCACCGGGTCTTCGTCGGCGACCGCAGCCACGTCCGCCGCCCGCAGCCAGTCGGCGAGCGCGAACCCCACGAGAAAGGACTCGTCGCCGTCGAGGTCGTAGGGGCCATCGAGTCGGAAGCGCTCCTCCAGCGTGTCGCGAAGCTCGAACGGGACCCCGTCGGCGTTGGTTCCGCGGATCAGAATCGACGCGCCAGCGAGGTCCTCCGGAACCCCCGTCGGAACGGACACCGTCGGTCCGACCTCCATCTCGAGGCGGCACAGCTGCTGGGCCGAGCTGGTGATCGTCGGTAGAGCCGGAAGCTCCTGCCCGGACACGAGCTCCACAAAGGTCGCGCCTTCGAGGCGCGAATCGTCGCCCGCGCAGTCATCCGCGAACCGCAGCTCGACCAGAGGCAGCGACAGCCAGGCCTCGGTGAACACGACGCCGGATCGGAAGATGAAGGATTGGCGCATCAACACGGGTGGATCGGTCGACTCCTCGTCGAAACCCGTGAACGCCACCGCGACGTCGGAATCGGTCTGCGGGTTCCCGACCTCGGTCGTCACACACCCGCTCGCGGCGGCCAACAGCGCAATGAACATGAACGTGGGGCGCATCAGGCGTCCTCGGCTTCGGGGATCCGCGTCAACGGAAACAACTGGGTGTTGAACTGCACGACGACCTCGTGCACCTCGTCCTGCTCACAGAGCGCGAACACCAGCTCGCGGAACTCGTGGATGCGGCTCTTGATGTCCAGCAGCGTAGCGTGCGAGATGCAGGTCGTCATCGCTCCCAGATCGCGGTGCTCGCTGCTGAACAGCTCGATCGACTCGCTGGCGCGTTGCAACATCTGGCGATGATAATTGCCGATCGCGAGCGAGCGCACCTCATGACCGGTGCTCACGCTCGCCTCGCCGCGCACGAGCTTGCCGCGCTTGCGTTCGACGAGGCCGAGGCCCAGCAGGACCTCCAGCGCCTCTTGGACCTCGGGGACCGAGACCGGTGGCTGAAGCTGGGACCCGATCCAGACGGGGTCCTCGTCGAAGTCGGGCCGCGCGACCATTTCGCGGATCGCCGGATAGTACCAATGCGACAGGTACTGAAACATGTCGCGGTCGATATGACGGGCGGTGCGAAACCCTCGACTCGCGGCGATCTTCTCGAACGCGACGTTCTTCTGTTCGGCGTTTTCCCCCTGGTCGAACTCGACCAGCAACTTGAAGAACTCCGTCTCTTCGGCGCTCAGCTCCAGCGCGCGCGCAAACTGCCCGGCCGTGTTGCCAATGTTGCGCTCCCCGCGCATCACGTGGCGCAGGAAACTCGGCGAGGAAACCCCGGCCCGCCGCGCGAAGTAGCGGTACGAGAACACGCTGCTGTGCTGCTTCGCGGCGTCGTAGTAGGCGCGCAGGTAGGCGCGATAGTCGACGTACTCAAAGATGTCCGGCTTCCACTCCATCGTACTCTCCAATACATGTAGAGTACGGACGTCGTTGCGACATATCAACACCATCTACTCTTAAAATAAGGCCCATTGAAATTCATGCCCGTACTCTACATGAGTACGCTTTGTGTACGCTGTAGGTTGAAAGAGTACACGTCGCCGCTACGATGGGTCTCGTGGTGGACAACTCCAGAGAGGCCCAAAATGAAAACGCGAAACGAGCAGTACCGAACGACCCTGGTCGCGTGCGCAATTCTGATTGCCGCGGCGTCGAGCTGCGGTGAGGCCGGCGACAACGTGCGGAACCGCGACGCGCTGAACTTCTCCCCCGACGATGTCATTCAGGACACGCAGGGCGGCTCGAGCGACGGCAGTGCATCGACGGACCCCGGCGAGACGCCGGACGGCGGCGGCGACTCCGAGGACCCTAACCCGTCGAGTGACCCGCGCTGCGACGCCGAGTGCGAGTTCACCACCTACAACCTCGACGTCCAGGTCGGCGACGTCTTCGTGCTGGCGAATTTCGTCGACTGTGACGGCGCCCCCGGTGAGTTCGTCTTCGCCTACGAAGGCGCCGAGGACTGGAACATCGACGCGTTCAACACCGACCTCCCGGTGACGATCACGACGATCGACCTCGAGGGCGGCAACAAGGGCGCCGGGGAGTACCGGCTCAACATGCTCGACGCCCACGGCGAAGAGCTCGACCACATGACGATTCGGATCAATCACGGCGAGGACAGCGATGTCACCGCTGCCGATGCCGTGCCGCCCGTGGCCTCCGAAGGGCCGGCCTGCGGCGCCAGCGGCGGGAGCGAAGACCCCGGAACGACTCCAGGATCGGAGACCGAGCCGTCCGGGATCATCGGCTGACCCCACCCCATCGGGGGCGACGGGCCGCTCAGCGGCCTGTGGCGCCCGCGGAACCACGAGGCTTGCGGGAGTTTCGGCCGCGTGTTTGGATACGCGGCATGTCGACCCCTGACGCCTATCGTGAATTGTTTGAGCGCTCCGCAGACTGCAGTCTGATGCTCAAGGGTGACACCCTCGTCGATTGCAACGCCGCGGCGGTCGCCATGTTTCAGGCCTCCGACCACTCCGAGATGCTCAAGATCCATCCCTCGGACCTGTCGCCTCCCCTGCAACCGGACGGCCGCAACTCCTACGACAAGGCCAACGAGATGATCCACATCGCGTTCGCCCAGGGCAGTCACCGCTTCGAGTGGGATCATCAACGACTGGGCGGCGAAGTCTTCGAAGCCGAAGTGTTGCTCACCGCCATCGGTGCCCCGTCCGATCAGCTGCTGCACTCCGTCGTCCGGGACATCTCCGTCCGCAAGCGTCTGGAGGCCGAGCTGCGCCAGGCCCAGAAGATGGAAGGGGTCGGCAAGCTCGCCGGCGGCATCGCGCACGACTTCAACAACCTGCTCGTCGTGATGCTCGGGAACTGTGACTTGCTGGAGCGCCGGGAGCTCGACCACGCCAGCGCGACCTATGTGCAGCAGATCCGCGAAGCCGGCGAGCGCGCCGCGGGCCTCATCCGACAGTTGCTCACCTTCAGCCGGAAGCAAGAGGTCCAGGAGCAGGACATCGACCTCGCCAAGGTCGTCGAAGACCTGATGTTCATGCTGAAGCGCCTGGTCGGCGAACACATCGAGCTCGAGGTCTCGACGTCGGGGCCGGCGACGATCTTCGCCAACTTGCACCGCGCCGAACAACTGGTCCTGAACCTCGTCAGCAACGCACAGGACGCGATGCCCGACGGCGGCCACCTCACCGTGGAAGTCGGCACCGGCCGCTCCGATCTGCTGGGCAATTGCGCGGTCCTGCGCGTCGCTGACACCGGCGACGGAATGTCCGAAGGAACACGGGTGCGCGCCCTCGAACCGTTCTTCACCACCAAGCCGATGGGCGCCGGGACAGGCCTCGGCCTGGCGACCGTGCACAACATCGTCCAACAATCCGGCGGTGAGATCGCGATCGAGAGCGGGCTCGGCGTCGGTACGACCGTCACTGTCCGGTTTCCCCTCGTCGATCGCGTCGTCGTGGCCAAGAAGCGGGTCGATCTACCGATCGAGCAGAGTGGGACCGAGACGATCCTGCTCGTCGAGGACGACCCCGCGATCCGCCAGATGACGGACATGTTGCTGTCGACCGCCGGATTTCGCGTACTCACCGCCGCGAATGGAGCCGAAGGGCTCATCATGGCCGCGTCGCATCGGGCGGCGATCCGCCTGATCATGACCGATGTCGTGATGCCGCGATTGGGCGGCCCCGAGATGGTCCTGAAGTTGCGCGCCGGCGGGCACCGGACCCCGGTGCTGTTCATGTCCGGCTACACCGACGCGACGCTCCACAAGCTCGATTCGCTGCACGAGGAGCTGGACTTGATCGAGAAGCCGTTCAATCTGCGCACGCTGGTCAGCCGTGTCCGCGCTGCGATCGATCGCGCCGACGAAGCCACAGACGGCTAGGCGCGAGAGGCCGTGACGGCCGTCTGCATCAGCTCCGTAAAGCGCCGCGCGAACCGGGGCGGATCCGCGATCGGGCTCCCCTCGGCCAGCAACGCCTGATCGTAAATCAACTCGATCCAGTTCGTGGTCGCCGCGATGTCACCGGCGGCATCGATGGCGCGCACCGCTTCGATCAGCGGATGCTTGGGATTGAGCTCGATGATGCGCTTTTGCGGCGGCATGTCATCGCGCACCCGAAGCAGGCGCTCGATGTGCGCGGCGAGGCCGCCTTCGGGCACCACGAGGCACGCCGGGGAGTCGGCGAGGCGCGTCGAGATCCGCACCTCCTCGATCTGTTCGCCGAGAACCTCCTGAAACCGGACCGTGAGCGGTTGCAGCGCTTCCGTCGCTTCGGCGGTATCCGTCTCATCAGCCTCATCGCCGACATCGATCTTGGCGTTGATCGCGTCGACGAACTTCTTGCCTGCGTACTCGTTGAGCCCCTGAATCGCCCACGAGTCGATGTTGTCGGTGAGGTAGAGCACCTCGAAGCCCTTCTTCTTCAGCGCTTCCAGATGTGGGCTGCCCTCGAGCAGCATCCGCGAGGCGCCGATCGCGTAGTAGATCGCCTCCTGACCCTCCTTCATGCGCTCGACGTACGTGTCGAACGAGATCGGCGACGCGTCCTGCGACGACGAGAAGCGCACGAGCTTCGCGAGGCGATCGCTCTGCTCAGGCTCGAAGTGCAGGCCTTCCTTCAACACGCCGCCGAAGTTTTCCCAGAACGCGAGGTAATCGTCGGGCCGATCGGTCGCGATCGACTGCAGCAGATCGAGGGACTTCTTCGTGATCTGGGTCCGCATCGTCTTGACGAGCCGCGAGTCCTGGAGCAGCTCGCGACTCACGTTGAGCGGCAGGTCGTCCGAGTCGATCACACCGCGCACGAATCGCAGCCAGCGCGGCACGAGCTCCTCGGCATTCTCCATGATGAACACGCGGCGCACGTACAGTCGCACACCGTGCTTCGCATCGGCATCGGCGAGGTCGAACGGCCGGCGCGTCGGCACGTACAGCAGGCCCTTGAACAGCTGGGTGCCCTCGATGCTGAAGTGCGTGTGGGCGAGCGGCGGCTCCCAGTCCCCGGTCAGGTGCTGGTAGAACTCGGAGTACTGCTCATCGGTGACGTCCGACGTCGACCGCTGCCACAGTGCGCTCGCCTCGTTGACTTGCTCGAACTCGGCGGCAGCGTCCTCTTCATAGCTCGGCTTGAGCATCTCGATCGGGTAGCCGACAAAGTCGGAGTACTTGCCGACGAGTTGGCGCAGCCGATACAAGTTCGCGAATTCACGCTGATCGTCCTTGAGGTGCATCGTCACCGAGGTGCCTCGATGACCGCGGTCAGCGGCGCCGATCGTGTAGGAGTCCTTCGCTTCGGACGACCACTCGAACGCCTCGTCGGACCCGGCCTTCTGGGAGATGACGGTGACGCGGTCCGCGATCAGGAACGCGCTGTAGAAGCCGACTCCGAACTGACCGATGATGTTGATGTCGTCCGGTTTGTCCGTCAGCGCCTCCATGAAGCTGCGCGAGCCCGAGTGCGCGACGGTCCCCAGCTGTTGGATGAGTTCTTCCTCGCTCATCCCGATCCCGTTGTCCCAGATCGTGAGGGTGCCGGCCTCTTCGTCCGCGGTGATGCGGATGCGCAGCGCGCTGTCGTCGCCCATGAGACCGGGCTCGGACAAGGTCTGGAAGCGCAGCTTGTCCAACGCGTCCGACGCGTTCGAGACGAGCTCGCGCAGGAAAATCTCCTTGTTGGAGTACAGGGAGTTGATCACCAGGCTCAACACCTGGGTCACTTCGGCTTTGAACTTGCGGCTCTTGGGCTTCGACATCGGTCCTCCTCGGCGCGTGTGGCGACTCAAGGCGGCAACCTGCCAGCTTCGGAGTTCATGTGCAACCGGTTCGGGCTATTCGGGCAGCGCGCTCTTCACGGCGCCCGGGTCGCTCGCCGCCGAATCGGCCGGCTCGCCTGTCCCATCAGCGGGGGGGTCGGCGGGGGCCGGCGGCGGCGGAGGCGGAGGCTCGGCCGCCTTGCGGTCTTTGGACGGGATGTAGTCCCACCCTTTGTTGTCCTTGTACTCCAGACACCGCGTGCGCGACTTGTCGCCGCTCTGCGTGACGCCCTCCATCGACTCCGGTCCCAGCCCTTTGATCCACGGGGTCGTGGGGCCGTACGCAAGCAGGAAGCAGCCCGTCCCGTCAATCCCGCCGGCCTGCTCGTAGCCCACAGCGCCCTGGCGATCGACCTTCGTGATCTCGTAGGTCTCGTGGACGCCGGACTTCGTGCGCAACAAGACGTAGGTAAACGTGGTCTTGTTCGCGTCGTCTCGAATCTGCCACTCGGCATCAATCGTACCGTGCTGGCTCAGCAGCTTCTTCGTGCGCGCGGCACCGTCCGAGGCGCACGCGCTCAGGCCGAGAGCCAGTGCGGCCGCTCCGAGGTACCAGCGTTGTTTGTTCGTCGTCACAGCCATGCAGATCTCCAAGTCTAAGGATCCAGCGTCACCGTTGCCGGACCATACAACGGCGCCGCCGTTTTGCCACGGTGTGCTCAGTCAAATTCGTCCCAACGTGCGGGCCGCTCGATGAGGCTCGGCAATCCGAACTGCTCGCACCACGATTCAAAGCCGCTGCGTGGGACGCCTCGCCACTTCAGGTCGTCGAGCGATTCCTGCAGCGGCACGTCGGTCACGAGCAGTGCCAGGGTGCGGAAGAGTTCGGCGTCGGGCCGATGTTCGCGCAGCACGCTCGCCAGTTGCTCGGCGCCGCGCACCTTCACGGTCCAGTCCGCGGCGTCGTCGGGAATCCGATCCAGCGTCTCGTACTCCAGCAGCAGTGTGGCCGCCGATTTGGCGCCCCACCCTGGCAGCCCGGGAATCCCATCCGCCGTGTCCCCGACCAGCGCGAGGTAGTCGGCGACGCTCGCCGGGCGAATGCCGCGCTTTTCGAGAAGCGCGGCCTCGTCGGTCACGGTCTTGCGAATGCGGTCGACCGTCACGACTCGATCGCCGCGGATACACTGCCCGAGGTCCTTGTCCGGAGTGAGAATTCGCACCTGGTCGACGTCGTCCGCCCACCGCGCGGCGGCCGTGGCGAGTGCATCGTCGGCTTCCCAGCGGTCCATGCGCCAGACCGTGACGCCGACCGCCGCGACGGCCTCTTCCACGGGGTCGAAGTTGGCGCGCAGTGCCGCCGGAATCCCGGCGCCCGTCTTGTAGCCACCGTACAGCTCGTTGCGGAACGACTCGATCGGGTTGTCGAACGCCATCGCGACGTGCGTCACGTCCTCGCGCTGGTCGTGCAGCAACGCCAGCAACGACCGGATCACTCCGGCCGTCGCCTTGGCTTGCAGGCCATCGGGCGTCACGTGGTCCGGCGTCTTGGAGTAGAAAGCGCGGAACAGTTCGAACGTGCCATCGATGACGTGAAGTCTCATCAGGGCGAGTTGTGGGAGAGGAGGAAGTCGAGCGTCTGTTCAATGAACGCGGGGCGCAGGGCGGGAATGTGGCCCCCGCCTTCGATCGTCCAGAGCGTCACCGTGGCGTCCTCGTCGCAGGCTGCCCACACCTCGGGTGCAGTCTCTGCGCCGGCAAGGTTCGATTCGATGTCGATCTTCTCACCGACCTCGGCGACGGGATCGCACCCGTTGCGCGCGACCCAGCGGCTCATCAGGTCCGGGGCGGATGGATACCGATTCGCGGCGCCGTTGTACGGAATCGTCGCGTCGAGGGTGCCGTGGATCTGCAGGACGGCCACCGGACCGCCGGTGCCCTGGCAATCCGCGTCGTCGAGCCAGCTGGAGCCGGCCAGGCTCGCGATAGCAGCGATTCCATCCACTTCGCACGCCATGCGATAGCTCATGAACCCGCCGTTGGAGTGCCCGATCATGTAGACGCGCTTCGCATCGACGTTGAACCGCTCTTTCGCGGCGGCGATGAGGCCCGAGATGTAGCCGACGTCGTCGACGCCGCTGTTGTAGAAGTCGCAACACCACGACGCGTTCCAGAACCGGTTGCCCATCGGATCGATGGTGCCGTTGGGTTTGATCAGGATGAAGCCCCGGTCGGTGCTCTGCGCGCCGAGCCCGAAGTACGCGTCCTGCAGATCGCCGGTCGCCGTGTAGCCATGCAGCAGCACGATCAGCGGGTAGGCCGTGGACGGATCGTAGTCGTCGGGGACGACCACTTTCGCCGGCCGATCCATCACGTCGATCGGCGACGTGTCGACGGGGCCGGGCACCGCCGCATCAGCGGCATCGCCGGTATCGGCCCCGGTGGCATCCTCTCCGGGCGTGCCGACATCGGGCGACGTCATGTCGTCGCCTGGATCGCTCGCGTCGAGCTGTCCGGAATCGCCGATCGGCTTGTCACCGTCGTCGGCTCCCGTGCCACATCCGAACGAAACAAGCCCTACCAACAAGATCGCGATCCACTTCATCTTCGACTCCGTACCCAAGGATTGGCGCGCCGGATTCTTAGCGGATTCATGAGCGTCGCACCAATCGCGACTACAGATCGACGGAGACCGCAGCCGAATCGCCGGCCACGACGGTGACCGGTGCGGTGTTCTTGAGCGCCGGGGTCACGGCACGACTGTCGACCTCGACGATGTAGTCGCCGGGCGCGACATTCGCGAGCGTCGCCTGGCCGGACGAGCAGCTCTCCTGGACCTCGGTGACCTTGTCGGTCAACGCGCCGCCAACATCCGCTGGTGGGCGGTACAGCGCGATGAAGTACGGCAGGATCACGCCCTGCGGACAGGGCCCGCCGCCGCCCACCGTCCACGACACGACCACGTCCGAGGCCTGCGGATGCAGCGTGATGTCGATCGGATGGCCGCCGTTGCCGCCGGGACCGACCGTCACCGTCTGGCCGTAGCTCGACACGCGCGCAACACGCGCAACGTCGAGCCCTTCGGCCGTGATGGTGTAGGTACCGCCACCCTCGGCGAACTCACCGAGCTTGCCGCCGCCGTCCACGCACGGGAACTCCGACTCCGTGAGCGTGCCGCCGGCGAGCGTCCAGCCGATGCGGACCGCAGCGACGGACGTCGACTCGCAGTCACCGCTGGCGAAGGTCCACGTCACGTTCAGCGCATTGTCACCGCTGTCCCCGGCACCGCAGCCGGCGAGGACAAGGATGCTGCCGATGAGTGAAACGGCGTGACGTTGGAGCATGATGCGGCCTCGGGCTTACAAGGTGTCGGGTCCTGTGATCGCGCGTTCCATATCCATCGTCAACTTGCGGTCCATCGGCGCCAGTTCCTGTTTCAGCATGTCACCGTACTCGTCCCACCACTCGCTCGCATCGTGCTCCGAGAACGTGCCGAGATCGGAGATCTCGTGCAAGCGCTCCCGCAGTGCCCGCGCCGTCGCGGGGCGCGACGCCGGGTCTTTGGCCATGCAGTCGGCGACGAGCGCCTCGATCTTCTCATTCGTGGCCCGCCCGGTACGGTCCGCGATGCGGTCCGGCGCCTCGTGCAGGTGTTTCGCGCAGACCTCCATCGCCGACCCGCCATCGAAGACGTGTTCGCCGGTCAGCAGGAAGAACAGCACGCAGCCCAGCGCGTAGACGTCGCTCCGACCGTCGACACTCTCGGGGTTGATGATCGCTTCGGGGGCCATGTACTGCGGCGTTCCGGTGATCATGCCCGCCTTGGTCGTTCCAGCGTCACCGGTCGTGATGTCTTTGACGAGACCGAAGTCGAGCACCTTGACGGACTCTTCGATCCCGTGGGGATGCGGCAGGTACACCATCAGGTTGGCGGGCTTGATGTCGCGGTGAATGAGGCCGACGCCGTGGGCTTCGATCATCGCGGACGCGGCCCCGGACATCACCGCGATCGCACGCGCGGGCTCCATCGGCCCCGTCAGGTCCACGACCTCGCCCAGCGTCGCGCCGTCGATGTACTCCATCGCGTAGTAGAAGACGCCGTCGGGCGAGCGCCCGTAATCGAACACAGTGACGGTGTTCGGATGCCGCAGGCGCGCCATGAGCCGCACCTCGCGCTCGAAGCGTTCGATGCTGCGCTCGCCGGCCTTCTCCGGCAGCAGCAGCTTGATCGCGGTGGGCCGTCGCAACAGCGCGTGATGCGCCTTGTAGACGATGCCCATGCCGCCTTCGCCGAGCTTGCCGTCGAGGTGGTACTGGCCCAGCTGTTTCGCCTTACGCGCCTCGCGACGCAGTCCGAAGATGACGTGCGACGCCGCCGAGGTCATGAACATCACGACGAACCACCACGCCGCCGCGTTGACCGTCATGCTCTGCGCGATCCGCTCCGGCGTGAACTGCGCCGACGCAACCTGCCACTGCGGGTCTTCCACGAGAACCAGCGCCCAGGTCTGGGCGTCGATACTCAGGTAGGTCCAGTAGATCGCGGCGAGCGTCTCCGCCCCGATCAGCGCCGCGAGGAACAGCGAGCGCCGCGGACTGCTCGGGATGTAGATCGCGCGCCCGATGAGCGCGCTGAACAGCGTGAGCAGCACGATGTAATCGGGCCGCCCGACGTGTGCGATGCTCATCATCGACAGGTTGAACGCCAGCGCGGCCCCCAACAGCCCCACCGTTTCCGCCGCCCGGATCACCGGCAACGAGCGCTCGCCCCATGCGGTCGCGGCCCACATCCCCAGGAAACAGATCGTCCCCAGAACGAACAGCCCCACGGCGCGCAGCCACGTGTCGTCGATGCTGCCCTGGTAGAGCCCG
>JBFIHF010000145.1:0-14781 GCA_041601915.1 Bradymonadaceae bacterium | reverse complement strand
CGGTCGGCCGGGTGCTGAGGGACCCGCGACGGTCAGTTGAGGGGTTTCGAGTGGCCGCGGGTGTAGTACCAGCGCCCGTCGACGAGCACGACCTCTCTCCAGTGGTTTTTGCTGTAGAAGAACCAGCTACCGCCCTCATACAGGACGCGCAGTCCGGCGATCACGTAGTACTCGCCCTCGACGTACTCAGGTTCCGTCGTCCCGCCGGTGTCCGTCCCGCCGGTGTCGGGACTACCGCCGCTGTCTGTACCACCCACGTCGGGGGTGCCGGTGTCAGGACTACCACTGTCGGTACCCATGTCGGGACTACCGCTGTCGATACCCCCCATATCGGGACTACCGCTGTCGATACCCCCCATATCGGGACTACCGGTATCCGGGCTGCCCATATCGGGACTACCGGTGTCGGGGCTCCCCATATCGGGACTACCGGTGTCGGGGCTCCCCATATCGGGACTGCCGGTCTCTTCGGGGATCTCTTCGCTGGGATAAATGATGCTGAGGCCGGCGACATCGCCGGCGGACAGGCCGCTTCGTTGCGCGGAGAACGTGGAGCCATCCAGCTTCACGATCGTCGGTAGGCCGTTGATGCTGAACGAGTACGCGCTGTACATCATGATCGAATCGAAATCGAGCGACGGGGTGAGGTCCGCACCGTCGTACCCCTGCGCCGCATACGTCTGGAAGTTGTGGTAGGCGCCGGTGTGAATGTTGTCCCAGTTGATGATCACGGATGCATCGCGATCAGCCCGACTGTGCTCGTGCCAGGCGCCCGCGGCGTGGCCGATTTCATGAATCACGTTCCCGGTCGAACACGCCGACGCGAGCGTGATCGGTTGGCGGCCGCCGACACGCCCGACGTAGGACGAGCAACCACCGCCGGCCACGAAGTCCACGTAGTTCGACTCAGAGGTGCGCTCGATGAAGCGAACGTTCGTGTTCGCTTCCCAATGCGCGATCGCTGCCGTGACGCGCTCCCGGCCGGGAAGCGCCTCGTCGATGGAGTAGTAGATGGTGTTGTTCGGCCAGAGGTTGCTCGAGGTTCGCGCGGCGAGACGAACGCGGTCGCGCTGCTCTTCGAGGGGAAGGTCCTCGATGTACGTGAGCTCGACAGGCTCGACGGAGATCAAGTCGGCTGGAAGCAGGATGTCGCCTTCGTAAACGTAGTGTCCATCCACCTCCACGACAGTGACCGGGGCGCCCGCGAAGTAGAGCTCGCGCACTTCGCCAAACCCTGCGGCGAATTCGGTCTCCGCGCGAGTGATCTCGGGCGTGGACGCTCCCTCGATCACCGGGGTGCCGGCCTCGATGCCGCGACTTTCGGGGCTACCCGGCACCACGGTGAACTCGCCACTGCAGGCCTGCACGAAGAGCATCGCCGCCGCGAGTGCGACGACGAGTGCACGGTGGCCATGGAGAAAAGAACGGAACGCTTTGCGATACTCTGCTGGCATTGGTCTCCTCGAGTCGCCGGGACGGGCGCTGCCTTTGGTGCGACGTCGTAGAGCAGATGTCGTGCCAGCGACGTAAGTGCTGAATATGGGAAGGAGTTGCCACCACGTGTGGCGCGGGCGCCTCGCTTCTGTCGTAGCGGAGATCCCACAATTGCGGCGATGGAGCCTCGTCGACAGCGCCGCTTGCAGAGCGGCTTCCAGATCGGCACCGTCATGCGTCACGGCGCGCGCTCGGACGTCCTACTCGACCAGTGGTTTCGCCGTGCCGATCGGTCCGTCGTTGTCGCGGATGTGGAGGTCGCCGTTCTTGATCTCGAGGTGCTCTCCGTACTCCTCGGCGGTACTGAGGAAGTTCGTCTCATCGAGCTTGTCCAGCTTCACCCGCAGGACCCTTTCGGAGGGCGGCTCCGTGCTGAAGTAGTACTTCCCGTCCTGCACGTAGATCGCGACCGGTACGTTCGAGTCGTACGAGTACGTATCGAGCCACTTCCCAATCGCCTGGGCGTCCTCGGGAACCAGCAGCTTACTCCGCTCCCGCTTCGTCTTCTGGTCGTCGGGCACCGGGGTCGGTGGCGCCGTCTCCGCGGGCAACTCAGCCGACCCGGCGGTAGTGGGGGTCGGTGCCAACGGGGGCACCTCGACGGCTGGAACCTGCGGCGGAGCGGGCGGGCTCTCACAAGCAGCCAGACACGCGACCAGGGCGAAGCCAACGACAACGCAAGAGGCAGAACGCATCAGCGATTCCCAGTAGTGACGGGGAGCCGTCCCCGATCCTGTCTTCACAGTGAGCAGATTCTAGCGCAGTCGCGGTGATTTGCGACACATCGATCGCGCGTGGGGAACGCGAGCAAACGTCGCACGACGGCGGACCCCAAACAGGTGCCGGCGGACCCCAAACAGGTGCCAGACGCCCTCGTAGTTGGTTGATATGCCAACCAAAATAACGAGGTCTGACGGTCCGGATGGCTCCGGCCGCGGACGCGGTTGATTGATGTGTTTGTCAGATCGATGTGCTTGTCAGATCCATCCACGGATCGCTTCGTTCAAGCTGGCTCCCCCTTGGAGGCCGTCCATGAATCTGCTGACGCGTTGGTCCATCTCTGTGCTCAGCGTACTAATTCTCACCGGTTCGGGAAAAGACGGACCGACAGCGCCGCTGGCTGGCAGCTTCCGTTTTGCCCGCCCCAACGCAGAGGTCTGCCTGTCCGTCCCCAACTACGCGCACAGACACGATCAGAACGCCGGGCGCGGCGAACGAAGGCTCGTCGATTGGACACACTTCGTTCTTTCGGACGGTACGCTGCGTGAGTCCGCGGACTGTACGGTCCCGGTGGAGCCTGCCGAATACCGCGCGTGGTGGAAGCTCCCGTCGGGAAAACTCGTGCTGATGGATTCGGAGGCTGCCGACGAACTGCGCGATGACCTGGGGTTCTTGCACGGTCGTGAGATGCAGGTCGTCGTCGAGGTCGGTGGTCGTCGACACACCGTGATGTCGTTGCTGGCTTCGGATTTCCTGCGCTTCACACTGACCGTACGTCGTGCCGGTGCGCGCTTCACGGTCAGCACAACGATCTTCTACGGTCGCTCGATGTGTCCGCACGATGCGCACGAGAAACACATCGTCATCAATCCTGATGGGACCACGCAGGTGTTCTACAACCGCTTCGAAATGGATGAAGACATTCCGCCGGGGCAGCTTCGAACCGCGTCGCAGCTTACGCACTATGAAGGCGGATCGATGAAGAGCCTGCGCCCGCTGCTACGCCACCGCGCGACCCTGCGCTCGCTCGCCTTGTTCTGGGAGGGTCGAGATCTCACGCCGCTGTCGCGGCTAAAGAACGTGCGGGAGTTGTCGCTGTGCGGCGAGGTTGCCGACGTGGAACCGCTCTTGAATCTGTCCAAACTCGAGACCCTCGAGCTGTGCAAGAAGCTGGAGCCCGAGCAGCGGAACCGTTTGCTGAAAAAGTTCCCGCAGCTGCAGCTGAGCGAGTACGACGACGAGCAAGACAACCCCGAAGGGACCGACGGTTAGGGAGGATCGACGGTGGCGGGATCCGCAAACGTGGTCCACTTCGATGCGGGGACGTCTTTGAACGCAGCCGCGAAACGGTCCTTCGTGTTTGCGGCGCCCGGGACTTCTCGGATGTAGATGTGCGTCACGCGCTCGCCAAACTTCTGTGCGATCTCACCGTAGATCTCGGGGTCTTTCTCCCCGCTGTCGCCGACCAAAATGAACGTTCGCTTGGGGAACCGCTCGAAGAGTTCGCTGATGCTCGCGAGCTTGTGTTCGCGGGACTCCCGCACGAACTCGGTGGTCCCCGCGACATCCTTCAGTCGCAGGGAACGGAGGTGATAAACGGCCGAAGGAAACCCGGTCTTTTCGGCGAACGTTGCGAGCTCCTGCTGAAGGGCCCAGGGCGACGCCGACACATAATGGAACGTCACGCCTTGCTTCGCCCAGGCCTCGTACAGACGCGCCATCCCCGGCACGGCGTGGAATTCGCGCGTGAACGTGTTCGCGGCCATCTCCTTCTTGTCCAGCACGTTGGTGACCTTGAAGGTGTCGTCGATGTCCGAGATCACGGTGATGCCCTCGGCGGCGATCACCGGAACGGTGACGGAGCGGCCCGCCGCTTCGCGGTCGAAGCCACGGATGGACAGCTGCACGCTGTCGGCGCCCTTCTTCTTGGGCTTGTAGGGGATCGTGAGCACCGTCTCGAACTGGCCGTCCTTCTCCGTCGGGCCGAGGTTGCGCGATACAGGCTTCTTCCCCACGCCACGACCCGAGATCGTCGCCGTCAGCCGCTCGCCGCGCTCGTTATCGACGAGGAATGCCCGCATCCGACGCTCGTAGACAGCGCGCTCGGGCGTCCCGTCCGCGATGTCGAGCTTCTGGGCGCCCGCCTTGATCGCCACCTTGCGCAGCTTGTCGTCGTGCTCGGGCTCGAACACCCAGACCCGCAGCGGGAGCAGCAACGACTTACCGTCTGGACTGACCACGGCGTAGGTCGGAAAGAGGCGGATGACCTCGTGGTCCGTCTTGTCGTCGAGCCCCGGCACGAACGGAAAGTCCCCGAAGCCGCAGTTCATCCCGCCGCCGGCGTACGCCGGCACCGACAGAGTAAAGGCGAGCAACCCGGCAAGTGTGGCAGCGAAGAGTCCGGTGTGGGTGCGATGCATACGTTGCCTGCTGATGGGTCCCGCAGACTATTCAATCCGAGCATCGCTGGCCACTTCGTCGGCGAATCGCTCACGGATCGGTGTCGCGGATGTTCGAAGCTGGTGATGAGGTTGTGAAGATTCTGGGGCGGGGGTCCTGCAAGTCGCGGCTCGCCAAGATGACGTCCTCGTCTAGCTCAGTGGGGCCGACCAAAGCGCCGACGGAGCGCGCTACTCAGCCGTGTCGACGACTTCGTAGTAGTCGCTGTAGATCGCCGCTTTCAGGGCGGCCGGGTACTGCGGGGTGCCCTTCTTCACCGCGCCTCCGCACGAGTGGTGAGTCCCGTCTGCGCCGCGGTCGCTGAATTTGTACTGCGCGGAATCGGACGCCGCGTGCACCTCGACGTCTTGACGAAGCTTGGCGATCTCCTCGGCATCCACGCCCTCCAGGGGAGCCAGCGTGATGGTGTGCGCGGCATCGACGGTGACCTTCGCCAGCAATACGTCGCCATGCTTGACGCCAAAGGTCAGCGGTACCGCCAGCACATCGAACTTCATGCCGGAGCAAGGCTCATGCGCCGGCTTACACGCGGACCAGGACAGCGCGAAGGCGATACAGCACAGAGCACACACCACATGCGCGCGGCAGAGACGACGAAACTGGGCCAGATCATTTGGTCGCATGCGCTACGTTAACCGGGCCCCGCACCGAGGGCTAGCAACGTGACCAGATGGGTGTTCAGACGGAGCGCTTCGGTTATGGTGCGGCGGTATGGAATTGCCAATCGAGCTGCAGCAACGTTTCGTTGTCACCGCGACCCTCGGCCGTGGCGGACAGGGAACTACATATCTGGCCACCGACCGCGAGACGCAGACCGAGGTCGTGCTCAAGCAACTCGACTTTCTGGAGCTGGGGGACTGGAAGGACTTTGAACTCTGGCAGCGCGAGGCGATCGTGCTGCGCGCGCTCGAGCATCCCGCGATTCCGCGCATGCTGGGGCACTTCCCGGAACGCGCCGACGGCGAGTCGCCGGAGCTGGTCGTCGCCATCTACGAGCACATCGATGGCACGACGCTGGAGGACGAACTCGAGCGCGCTGACGGGCCGTTGTTCGACGAGCGGCAGGCGACAGAGTTTCTGACGCAGATGCTCGACTTGCTGCAATACCTGCACGAGGTGAACCCGCCGGTTGTCCACCGCGATATCAAGCCCTCCAACATCGTGCGGAGACCCGACGGAAGGTATGCACTCATCGACTTTGGCGCCGCGCAGTCGAGGTCCGCGCTCACGAGCGGCTCCACGTTCGTGGGGACGAACGGATACATGCCGCCCGAACAGCTCATGGGACGGGCGGAGCCGCGCTCGGACCTGTTCGCCCTCGGCGCGACGGTCGTGCAACTGATGACAGGGCTGCATCCGTCGGACCTCTCCCGCGACGACCTCTCCCTCGATCTGTCGCACCTGTCCGCGTCACCGCGATTCGTTCAGTTCGTCGCGCGCCTCGTGCAGCCAGTGCCCGAACGCAGGTACGAATCCGCGCGGCGCGCTGCAAACGTTCTCGCGACGGGCGACGGCGCGCTCGTCCTCGCCGAGCGAATCCACGACGGCTTCGAACTTCAGCGCCACGAGGACGACGAGATCCAGATTCGACTGCCTGCCCAGCACCCGCTGACGCAGTGGAGCCAAGTCGGAATGGCGCTCATCGCCACACTGGGCTTTTCGTTGTCGGTGACGCCGAACCCGTTCTACTTCGCCATGGTCATGCTGCTGATCGCTTTGGCCGCCGTCATCTCGCTGAAGCGGATCACGGTTCGCCTGAGCCCCGACTCCGTAACGATGCGTTTCGTTCGTCGCATGAGCGTCGACCTCGAAGACATCGCATCGTTCGGCACGAAGACGGTCGCGTATCCGAAGAACCAGGTTGTGGTCTATGCCCAACATCGCAGCAGCCGGCAGGTCCCGCTGAGCGGCCCCGTCACGCCGTCGCAGGCGGAATGGCTCCTCGGCGTCTTGCGCGAACATCACGAGTTGAACCGATGAAGTTCTCCGACTTCGAAGAAGTTCAGGTGTTGTCGCGGCGCGGCCGGGTCCGAACGGCCCGATGTCGCGCGACCGACGGCGACGTGGTGCTGAAGATCTTCGACCAGCCCAGTGACGACGACCGCGCGCGCCTCCGGCAGCGTGCGACCGCGCTGTGTGACCTGAAGCACCCGGGACTGGCGCGCTGTCACGGCCTCGTCGAGGACGAAAACCGTGTCGCGTTGGTCTGGGATTGGGTCGCCGGCGAGACGCTCGCCGAGCACATCGAACGCGGCGGTCGACTCGCCGATGCCGAACTCTACGCGTTCATGGCGGACGTGCTCCGGGCCCTGAACCACGCGCACAGCCGTGAGACACCGATCGTCCATCGCGACATCAAGCCACAGAACATCGTGCTCTCGGAGACGGGGTACGTCCTCATCGATTTTGGGGCGGCCACGGAAATCGAGGACACCGCGGGCAACTCCACGTCCGTCGGTACGACGGGGTATGCGGGACCTGAACAGTTCGTCGGCAAGGCGACCGTGCACAGCGATCAATACGGGCTCGCGGCGACGACGCTGCAACTCGCGACCCATCACCACCCCGGCGACTTCCCCCTGCGCGAGCTGGCGATCGATCTCAGCGGCGCGAGCGTCAGCACCCCGCTGCGGCAGATTCTCGATCGAATGCTCAGTCCACAGCCGCGGGCTCGTTACGCGAGCACGCAGGACGCACTCAAAGCCGTGGAGGGCTCTGGATCGATGACCCCCGTACAGGTTGCCCTACATCCCTTGCGGGAGATCGACTCCATCGTCACGGCCGACGAATCGGGTGACGCGACCCAGATCACGATCGGCGGACGTACCCGAGCCGCCGTGCTCGCCGCCGTTCCGCTGGGATGGATCACCGCGGCGGTGTTGGTCGGGATCCTCACGGCGATGGATGTAAACGCCGGGCGGCCCATGTTCTCGTGGATAATGCTGATGATGTTCATGGTGATGACGACGCTGTTCACGGCGCCGCTCGCGTGGCGGGAGTTCAAGCGTTCGAAGCCCACGACGATCGCCGTGAACGACTCCACCTGGCGCGTGACGACCGGAAAGCGCAGCCTCGCAGGCGCACTCAGTGTGCGGCCGGAGGTCGTGGTCCAGCGCGAGCGTTCCTGGGCGGACGACTTCGGCATCGGCCAACGCAGCGCACTGCAGGTGCGGGCCGCCGATGGCGCTCCGCTGGTCGTGGGGCGCGGGATGCTGCCGATCGAGGCGCAGGCCGTGGCCGACGCCGTCGAGACTCTCTTGCGACAGGAGCGGAGAGCTGACGAGGACGTCGAACTCGATCTCGATGCACAGGACAGCGCGGACAGCGATCACGCCACGGCCGCGACGGTCGCGACCGCGCGACGCTAGTGTTTGCGCGGCGACGGCAACCATGAGGACAGGTTTCGCCGCGATATCAATACGTTAAAGACACGTCTGGCACCTCTTTGGCGTCACTGATCGACGAGAAGAACGCCCAGATGAGCCGACGACGCTCGCGTTGCCCCGGCTTACCATGGCAACGAGGGTTTCCGCGGTCCTGTTGGAAGCGGCCTCCCTCGAGCAGGCACGCTTGATAGGGAACCTCGCAGCTCCAAGTCCGGCAGGCCGCGCCAGCCACGGGGGCGAACGGCGGCGCCTCCCTCTCACATCCGTTGTGCTCGACGTGAAACGCGACGATATCGTCGAACGAGCGCCGCTCATACTTGCCTGGACAGGGCGCCTGCGGGCGTCCGCCCTCGATCGGGTCCTGGCGATCACCGACCGCCGCGAGCGTCATCCGCGCGATGGGGGGTGCGTCCTCGTGCCTGCAGGCGCGCCCGTCCCACGGGCCCAGCCGCTGACCGATGTTTGCGACCGCCGCAAAGCGGCCCGGGACTTCGCACGCGATCCCGTCGGTCGCCTTGCCGCCGACACCGGTGCCAAGGCCGAACACCCGGCCGCGGTCCACGCACAGGGCGTCTTCGATGAGTCCGACGTCCTCCATGGCCCGGGCCCAGTCGTCGGCGTGGTCCCACTTGTTCGTCCCTTCTCCAGGCGGCGCCATGATCAGGACGTTGTGCTCGTCGGCGAGCTGGACGAGCTCCCACTCCTCGACGGCCTCCATCGGCGACATGCGGTCATCGTGAAACACGACAATCAGAGGGCGAGGTTCGTCCGAGACGTAGCCGGGCGGGACATACTGAACAACCGACCGTCGTTGGAGCCCATCCATGATCGAGTCGCGAAAGCCGGGGGCGCTATCTCTCGCTGCCGCGCAACCAGCAGACTTCTGCACTCCCGGTGTCGTGGCGCGAGACACCGCGACCGGCGCCTCGAGCTTCGGAGCCGGTGCCGGCGGGAGCCGCGCGGACGGACGGGGCGCCATCGGCGGTCCAGGTTCCGGCGAGCGTGGCTCCGGGGTGTTGACAGTCGCCAGATAGAACACAACCACGATCGCACCAACCAGCGCCCCGAGACCGATCGCGACGCGCGGATCTCGAACCCGGACGTCGGAGTTGGGCGGCGGCGCCTCGTGACGTGGACCCGTCAATATGAGGTCCAACTCTCGCACGACCATCGTGCTGGTCGGCCTGGCCGCAGGCTCCTTGGCCAGCATCCGTGCGACGAGCTTCCGCAGCTCTGGAGGGCCTTCATCGAGCTCGGGCGGTGCCAGCTGGAGATGCGCCATCCCCAGTTCCAGTGCGGTGTCTCCGGCAAACGGTGGTCGGCCGGCCAGTAACTCGAACATCACGACCCCGAGCGAGTAGACATCAGTCGGTGACCCAATGTCCTTTCGGCCGCGCAGCTGTTCCGGGCTCATGAATCCCGGCGTTCCGATCACGACCCCGGTCTTGGTGATGTCGACGTGCTCGACGCCCAGCATCCGCGCGATCCCGAAATCTAGCACCGTGGCGTGCCCGTCCGCGCCGACCTGGATGTTCGCAGGCTTGATGTCCCGGTGGACGAGGCCGATCCGGTGTGCAGCGGCCAACACGCTCGCCACATCCATCGCGATCCGCAGCGCCGCGGCGCGGGACCCCACCTCGTAGTTGCGCAACGGCACCCCCTCGACGAAGTCCATGACCATGAACGGAATGTTGTCCGGCGTGAGTCCGGAATCGCGCAAGCCCACACATCGACGATGCTCGAGGCGCTTGAGGACCCGCGCCTCGAGCTCGAATCGGCGTCGAGCATCCGGATCGACGGCGCGGTCCACTACTTTGACGGCGACGCGCATCTTGTCCGTCGTGTCCGTGGCGAGAAAGACCGTGGCGTACCCACCACGGCCGATCACTTGATCGAGCCGGTACCTGCCCACCAAGATATGCCCAACGTCCACGCCCATCGCGATATCGTAGCCGCTCGGAATCCGATCCGAAACAGGCTACGGCGAGGTCAGGGGGTCTGCCTCGCGGCTGGGTTCGGCATGATGGCGAGGGCATGGGCTCGAGCTTCCTCGAGCGTGTCGAACCCCGCGTTGGCTTTGCCCGCGTCGGTGCCGAGGTCGGCCCACGGTTGGTCCGGGCCGTTTCCATGATCGACGTAGACCGGATACGCATGGACGACGAGGAACTTCGCGCCGAGCAGCGTGTTCAGCTCCTCGCAGTAACGCGCATCGTAGACCTTGGGATCGATCGTGTGATCGTCGACGCGAAAAGCCCCCCGACCCAGGGCGAACGCCACGTGTGCTTGCTCGACGATCTCCTCCTGGTCGCGGGCGATGGGTCGCACGGGGACCCCCGGTCCCGCGGGCCCTTGCAGGACTTTGACGAGATCGAACGGCACCCCGAAGCGCTCCGGATAGTCGGTCGCGTCGTGCATCTGCTGGGGCGGCTGCCGATGGGGCGCGGCCGGCGTGTCGAAGATCGCACAATCTAACGGCCGGTGGCCCCGGGCGGTGCCGATGAACACGACGTGGTCCGCCTCCACCGAATCCCGCTCGCGCGGGGCCTCGACCGCGGCCGGCGGGCTATCTGTGGGCTGTGCGGCCGTTTGCGGCGGGTCTGGCGGTGTGGCGACGGCGCCCTTCGCGTCGGGCTTACATGCCACCGGAGCACTCACGAGAGCCGCGAGGAGGGCGAACTGAACGGTGCGGTGCGGTCTGACGCGGTCAACCATGTCTGTGCTCAATGTGTGGCCAACCATCGTGCTCCAACTCGCCGGTGAGGTCCAGCTCGCGACGAGCAGCTGGTGGTCGCAGCGGCCGCTGACCCGCTGACCGTCCGAGCAGCCCGCAACCGTCGTTCCACCGCCTCAGGAGGCCCGGGCGTGGGACTCCCGCATCGCGCGGCTCACGAGTTCTTCGAGGTGACTGATCGCCCGGTCGGCGGCGAACTCCTCCCGTAGCTGAGCCCCGAGGGCCTCGGCGGCGTTGCGATACGAGGGATCTTCCAGCACTTCGCGCAATGCGGCCCGGATGTGCTGGGCGGACTGCTTCTTCACCATGATGCCGGCCCCCGCGACCTCGACTCGCGCACCGTTGTCGAACTGGTCGCGACCGAGCGGCACGACGACCATCGGTCGTCCTGCGGCCAGAGTTTTCATCACCGTGCCGTGGCCACCGTGAACCACCGCAGCTCGGGTGTGTGGAAGGACCTCGTTGTGCGGCGCTGAAGCCACGAGGTCGACGTTGTCGGGCGGGGAAAACTGGCCGACTTCGAAGACGTTGCCCAGCGTGACTAGCCCGCGAACGGACAGCCCGCGGAATGCATCCATCGCCGCCTCGAACTTCGATCTCTGGTTCTGAAATGTGCTCCCGAGGCTGACCAGAACCAGCGGCTCGTCACCCGCCGGCGGCGTCCACTGATGGGACCAGCTCGGGTCGTCGAGTTGCGCCCCCACATACGCGAAGTTGTCCGGGTACTCATGGGCCGGAAAGTCGAAGTGCGCGCTGGTCAGCATCAGGTATCGGTCCACGTGGAGCCATTGGTCGAAGGGATGCGCGATCGGCTCGAGCCCCCACTCCTGCCGCGCCGCGTTGATCGGCGCAGCTCCGGCCTTGAACATCGTCATGAACATCGCCTTCATGAGGCGATTGCGCAGCTCGGCGAGCCGCCCGTCGGAGGGCTTGAGCCCCATGCCGCCGGGAGGACGGCCCGGCGCGGGACGCATTTCGGGGCCTGGGTTGAGCGTCGCGACCGGAAGCCCCGTGGACAGTGCCCCAGGGAGGGCGCCGAGGAGGAAGGCGTCCACGACGATCGCGTCGAAGTCGTTGACCTCCACCGCCGCGCGGACATCCCGCGAGAAGTCGACAGCTCGGCCGCACATCAAGATGTCGCGCGCGCCCTGGAGCATGCCGATGGGAGTCCTCTTCTCGAAATCTCGCAGCGGGTCGTCTTCGGGACGCCGAGAGCGGCGCGAGAATGCGTGTTGGTATTCGATGAACTCGCACCCCGCTGCGGCGGCTTCATCCGCCATCGTCTGCTCGCTCAGCACCGTCACCCGGTGACCGCGCGCGATGAGACGGCGCGCCACCCCAAGTTCGGGCGGGATCGTCCCGCCACCGTCCCACATGACGAATAGATAATGATTGCTGCTCACTGGCTCTCCTGGTCTGTTTGGGCAACGCCCTCCAAAGTCGCGTTCACGAGCTGGCGAATCGTCGTGGCCGTCTCCTCACGGGAGAATCCGAGGTCGCGGCGCAGCCGTTTCCACGTCTGAACGTCCAACGCGACCACGAGCGCGCCGTGAACCTTGCGTCGCTGGCCCGTGGGAAGTGAATCAAGGGCCGTTACAAAGCGCCCCGCCACCCACGCCTCGTGTTGTCGGCGACCTCTCGCCGTGACCTCGCCGATGACGCCGACGCGATCTTCCTGGGACTGGAGCAAGATCATCGTGTCGCCGCCAGCTTCGTAGTCCTCGATAACGCGATCCACCGCCCCGTCGACATCTCCCGGAGCCACGACGTCGCGCGCACTTCGGATTCCATCGCCAGCACGATCGGCGACGGCGCGAAACAGGCCCTCCTTCGAGGAGTACCGGCGGTAGATCGTCTGCGCTGAACACTGCGCGGCCGCCGCGATCGAATCGACGGAGACGTCGACGAAGTGCTCCCTCGAGAATCTGTCCAACGCAGCGTCGAGAATTCGCGCGGTGGTGGCCCGCGCCGCTTCCCCCCGCTTCCCGAGGTTGTAGCTCCGCGTGTCGGTATCGCCGTATTTCATGTTAGCAATACTAACATTAAATTCGCGCGCTGCAAGTAAGTCGAGGACCGGGTCTGTGATATAGCTATCCACACTGGAGGAGGCCGAGATGGGCAAGGGTCGATCAACGGCACGAATAGGGTGTCTGACGGTGATCGCCGTGATGACGGCGCTCGCGGTCGCGGCCGCGGCGGGCTGGCACTCGATGACGGACTACGACACGCTCGTGAGCCGCCCCGACGCGCCCGCGAGCGCGCTGGTGATTCGCGATACCACGGTTGTGGATGTGGTCGGTGGTGGACTGAAGGAGCACGTCGATGTGCGCGTCGAGGGCACCAAGATCGTGGCGATCGACGCGACGAAGCCCGGCGATCACGCGGGTGCGCAGGTGATCGACGGGGCGGGCAAGTATCTGGTGCCAGGGCTCATCGATGTGCACTGCCACACGCTCGGTTCGCCCGCACCGCCGTGGGTCACGGACCTGCCGATCCCAGCACTCACCTTCGAGCAATTGCTGTTCGCCGGCGTGACGCGGGTGTTCGACCCCGGATCGTCGATGCCCGACATCTTCGAAACACGCGCGGCGATCGCGTCCGGGGAACTCCTCGGCCCGACCCTGCACGTCGCGGGACCGGTGCTCACGGCGGTAGGCGGCCACCCGATCCCGATGCTGCGTGTCATGGTGCCGGAGATCCTCCAATCGACCCTCATCGGCGCGATGACACGTGAGATCGCATCACCGGCCGACGCCGAGGCCGCCGTCGCCGAACTCGCCGCGCACAAGGCGGACTTCACAAAAATGGTCGTCGACGTAATCCCCGACGAGACGCCGCGCCTCGAGAATCAACTCCCGGCCGCGATCGTGAAGGCCGCCCACAAACACAACCTGCGGACCGTTGCGCACATCGGGTCGACGAGCGATGCCATCGCCGCCGGAGACGCCGGGGTCGCGGCCTGGATTCACGGCGTGTACCGCGAGGAGATCTCGGCGGAAGGCATCGCGAAGATCGCGAGCTACCAGATCCCGATGGTGCCGACGATGATCGTGTTCAAGTCCTATGCGGAGCTGGGTCGGGAGCGAAAGGCGACGGCGTTGGAGAAGCAGATGGCGACTCCCGCGCGCTTGCAGTCCTACGAACAGGTGCCCGCGGGGTATCAGACGCCGGCCGAGATGCAGGGGTTCGTGAAGATGCTCCGCGAGCAACGCGCCAGCGCACTGCTCAACGTCGGCCGACTTCACGCCGCCGGCGTGCGGATCCTGGCGGGCTCCGACCAGCAGGCGGGACAGGTGGCCGGCGCGTCGTTACATCGCGAGCTCGCCTTGCTGCAGGAGGCGGGGCTGCCACCGCTCGAGGTCATCCGTGCGGCAACGCTGTACGCCGCGCAGTTCCTGACCAACTCTGAACAGCCGGGTTTCGGCGTGGTCGCCCCCGGCGCACGCGCGGACCTCGTCCTGGTGAACGCCGATCCAACCCGCGATGTCGCCGCGCTCAGCGACATTCACACCGTGGTCCTCGGCGGGGTCGCGCTGGAGCGGCATCCCCGCTGATGTGAACTCTGCGTCGGTGATGAGCGCGGAATCCGGCGCACCGGCGCGGCGTTCGTCAGGTGAGTTGGCCCGTAGCGTCAAACGTGCTCACGGAAAACAGAAGGAGTGGTCATGGAAACGAAGGTATGTGTCGTGATCGGGATCGGTCCGGGGCTCGGAAGTGCGTACGCGCGCCGCTTCGCGGCCGGCGGCTACCGTGTGGCTCTGCTCGGCCGGACACGCGAGAAACTGGACCGGTATGCCGCGGAGATTGCCGGGAGCCTCGCCGTGGTCTGCGATGTGTCGGACCGGGACTCGGTCGTCTCGGCGTTCGAGATCGTGCGGTCCGAGCTCGGACATCCGGCGGTCGTCGTGCACAACGCCGGCGGCGGCGTGTTCAAAGGCTTCCTCGAAACTACGGCGAAAGAACTCCACGCCAGCCTCGACATCAACGTCG
>JBFIHF010000144.1:0-14791 GCA_041601915.1 Bradymonadaceae bacterium | reverse complement strand
CCACGCGGTTCTTTGGCTTGACGCCGACCAACATGAACCTCGACGGGATCGACAAGCACCTGAGGCTCGTCGAGAGCTACGAGAAGCTTCAGGTTGCGAGAGGGCGGCATCATGCGAATCAGCCGTCGGTGACCGCGGTCATCGAGCGATGAAGACCTTCGACGATCTGGGTCTCGCCGACCATCTACTGCAGTCCATCCGCGCCCTCGGTTTCGAGGCGCCCACACCGATTCAGGTCGGCGCCATCCCGGCCATCTTGGCGGGGAAAGACGTCGTCGGCGAGGCGCAGACCGGGTCTGGCAAGACCGCCGCGTTCGTGCTCCCGATCCTTCAACGCCTCTGCGACGCGCCGGCCGCAGACACGCCGCGTGTTCTGACGCTGGCCCCGACGCGGGAGCTCGCCTTGCAGGTCGCGGAAGTCTTCAAGAGTTTGGCGAAGCAGGCGCCCCGGCCGATCAAGGTCCTCGGGGTCATCGGCGGCGAAGCGGTCGCGGCACAAGTCTCGGCGCTGACAAAGGGAGTCGACGTCGTCGTGGCGACACCGGGCAGGCTCCTGGACCTCATCGGCCGAGGGGCGATCGATCTGTCCGGTCTCGAAGTGCTGGTCCTCGACGAGGCCGACAAGCTTCTCGACCTCGGGTTCAGCGAAGAGCTCGCGGCTCTTCTTCAGTCGATTCCCATCGAACGCCAGTCGCTGCTGTTCTCGGCCACTTTGCCCCCGAGCGTGCTCGACCTGACTGCGGATGTGTTGCGCGATCCGGTGACCGTGCGGGTGGACGAGGCTCCCGTGGGTCCCGTCGACATTCATCAGCGCGTCATCGAGGTGGATCGCGACCGGCGCCGCATGCTGTTGCAGCACTTGTTGGAAACCCAGAAGTGGGGCCGCACGCTGGTGTTCGTCGCCACCCAACGAGCGAGTGCGAATCTGGCGGCGAAGCTGAACAAGGCCGGCGTGTGGTCCGCGGCACTTCATGGCGGGCTGGAGCAGTCCGAGCGGGTGGCGCTGCTCGCGCAGTTCAAGAGTGGCCGCGTTCCGGTTCTCGTCGCCACCGATATCGTCGCTCGGGGCATCGACGTTCCGAAGCTCGGCGCCGTGGTGAACTTCGACCTGCCTCGCTCACCGCGCGACTACCTGCATCGAATCGGTCGCACGGGCCGCGCGGGCGAGTCGGGCGTCGCGGTGTCGTTCATCGATCACACGTCCGCCGCTCATTTCCGGCTCATCGAGCAGCACAGCCAGGTCGAGCTGCCGCGCGAGCGGGTCCCGGGATTCGACCTCACCGGAGAGGCTCCAAAGCCGTCGAAAGGGCCGGCCCCCGTGAAGGGAAAGCGGAGGAGCAAGAAGGACAAGCTACGCGAGCAGGCGGCGCAGGCGGCCGCGGTGGAGGCCGAGGAGTAGTGGGTGGGCGGCTGCCACACTTCCCATCCGGCGGCCGCGATGCCACATTGCGGGCGTGGATCCAGTAGCTCATACGCTGTTTGGCGCGACCCTGGCCGAGATCGGGCTCAAGACGAAGTCCCGGTACGCGACCGCGACGTTGATCATCGGGGCGAATCTACCCGATGTCGATGCCGTCCTGACGCTGTTTGGCACCGATACCGCGCTGTTGCACCGACGCGGCATGACCCACGGTATCGTGGCGATGGCGGTTCTGCCGCTGCTGCTCGCCGGTGGCGTCTGGCTGTGGAATCGGCGTCGGCCGGATCGGGGTGCGCAGCCGTTTCATCTGCCCGCGATCGTCGGTCTCGCCTACCTGAGCACGTGGTCTCATCCGCTGCTGGACTGGATGAACACCTACGGGGTTCGCCTGTTGATGCCGTTGGACGGTCGGTGGTTCTATGGCGACACGTTGTTCATCATGGACCCGTGGTTCTGGCTGACGACCTCGGCCGGCGTGGTGATGGCGCGAGCGACCTCACGTCGGAGCGTCGCTGGATGGGTGGTGTTGACCGCGCTGGCGTCGCTGCTCGTGGTCGGCTATCCAGCGGTGCCGTTGCTCGCGAAGGGCTTCTGGGTCGCAGGCGTCGCGACGGTGGTGATGTTGCGACGCACGCGGGCGGTCGGCTCCCAGACCGTGGCGCGCGTGGGGCTCGCCCTGCTGGTGGTCTACATCGGGGCGATGTTCGGGCTCGGTCGATCCGCCGAGCGTGCGTTTCGAAGTGCCGAGGCGCTATCGGTGCAATCGAATCCGGCGCCCGCAAATCCTCTGGCGCACCGGATCGTGGTGGAATACGCGACGTACTTCGAAATCGTCGGCGAGGACGGGTCCGTCGTCCGGGTCGAGAAGCCGCCGCGTGACGCCGTGATCGACGCGGCGATGGCGTCGCCAGGCGTCGCCGGATTCATGAATTGGACGCGGTTCCCGATCTGGGACAAGCGGCCGATGGAACACGGCGGTTGGGAAGTCACGTTTCGCGACCTACGATACGTGGAGCCGGGTGGCGAGTCCCCCGGCATTGGGCTCGTGCGGGTGGAACTCGACACGCAGCTGAACCCGGTTCTCTGACCGCGCACGTGAAGGTGTTTCATGCCGGAACCAAGACTTACGTCGCTGGCGCTGCTCGCGTTTCTGTTGCTCGGTGTGCCTGCGTTTGCCGAGATCATTCCGGAAGTCGCTGGCAGTTCGGTCGTCGGCCGCGATTCGGCCACCGCAGAGGTCGTGTGGGAGATCGAGCACCGGTCGACGAGTCCGAGCGCACCCGGTGGAGACCTCGCGTACCCGATCCACGGACTGATCGAGTACGGCGGCGAGTATTTCTACGCGATCCGTGGCGACCTCATGAGGGTCGATCCGGACGTGGGCGTGGTCGTTGCTCGCCAGCAGTATCCGGCGCTCATCGACGCGCTCGAGGTCGCGGACGGCGAGCTGGTCATTACGCTCCAGAAGGAGCGGCGGGCGTTTCACGACGATCCGATGAAGGTGCCCTATCGGCCGGGCCTCGTGCCGGGTCGCGGCGCGTGGGCATCATTCCCGGCCGTCGCATTTCGTGCACGCGCCGATGTGCCCGACATGCTGACGGACGAAGCGAAGTTTGCGGAGCACAAAGGGAAGTGGACCGAGCAACGCACGATGCTGAGTGCGGCTGAGCGACGCGACCCCACAAACCCCCTGTTGCCGGCCTATCGTGGCCTTGCCGCTCAGGCTGACGGCGACGCGCCGGCGGCGACGAGCGCGTTCAAGCAAGCCCTAAGCGTCGATGCCCCGTGGAACGAGTTGTTCCACGTCTGTGCGGTCTTCGAGCGTGCGCGGCAGGCAGCGCTCGCGAAGGCGGCATGCGCCAAGGCCGGCTCGGCGATGGTCGCTCGCGGGCTGCGCCCCGAAGCGACCAGCGGACTCATCGTCTTCGTGGTGGCCACCAAAGGCCTATCCGGCGCGCTGGCGAAGGCGATCGAGCGAGAGGACGTGGAGACTGTGGCTCGGATCGCCGAGGTCTTCTACGGGTCGTTTCCGAACGTGGAGTCCGGCTTCATGGCGTTTCGTTCCCTCGCTGAATGGTTCGGCGCGCAAGATCGCCCGGAGTTGGCGGCCCAATGGCGAGGACGCAGCGTCGCCGCCGCAAACTCTCCGACGACGCGTGGGTTCTGGAATCGAGCACGATCGGTGGATCTCTGGATCCTGCTGCTGATGGCGCTGTTCGGTGCGCTGCCCATCGCCGGTTTCGCGACCGGCCTTCGTCCCGCCGAACGCAAGTCCGGTCTGCGGGACTGGATGCCTAGACTCCGGGCTGCCGACCTGCTCGTCGCTGGGCTGTTGTTGGCGGCGACGGTACCGCTGTCTCTTGCCGCGGTCCGAGACATCACAGTGATCGGCCAGCACGCCGCGGCGCCAGTCGCCGTGTTCGCCGAAGGGTGGGGGTCGCCGGAGGTCGTCGTCTGGTTGCAGGAGGACAACCTCGAGAGCGCTGCTCGGACCGAGCTCCTCGCGTACGCCGAACACGAGCACGAGATGGCGAAGAGCGGCGAGCCGATCACGATGATGCCCCCGCCCCCGGTTCGAATCCTCGAAGCGACCGTCAGCACGTCGGCGGAGATCGCGTGGCACAAAGCGTTCACGCTGGACGTCATCACCGACGGGTCCGGGATTAGCATTCCGAACGCGCTCCCGCTGGCCTTCCCGGTGCTGCTCCTGTTCTTCGCCCTGGCGTGTCTCGGACGAGCAACCCGGCGATTGGCCCCGACCGCCGCCGACAAGGTGATGTGGCTCGTGCCCGGGAGCCACGCCGGGCCCCTCGCCGCGCCGCTCGCGATGCTGATCATCGCGGGCCTGCTCTATGTGCTCACCCCGATCGGCACGATCCTGCAGACCATCGCGATGCCCGCGTTTGGCCGTTACTTCGGCACGCAGGCCGTGGACCAGGGGTTCACCGCGATGTATCCGAACGACGCGATCTGGGCGTGGGTGGCCGTGAGTGCGGCGCTGCTGATCCACCTGACGACGTCGTTTATCGCGCGACGGCACGCGGGTTAGGGCGCCGCGGTCGCGGAAGTGCGAACGCCGACGCCATCAGAAGCGCCACTCCATCCCGAAGCCGATCATCGGTCCGCCATAGCTCGTTCGCACGCGGCAAAACCCGGGCTCCCGACCCGGCGGTCCGCCATTGTTCGGCGGTTCGGGAAAGTAGCCCGGGCACTCCGTGGAGCCCGCCTCGACGTAGTGCTCTTCGGTGAGACTTTCCCCGCCGACGGTGGGGGTCAGGAACAGCGAACCGGCTAGTCCATTGCCGCGCAGGAGGATTCGCATCCCGACCTCGCCGACGACGTGGCCGGGCAGACCGCCGCCGCCCCGGGCGATGAGCCAGCCCCGTTGGCCAAACGCAGAAAACGGTGCCTGGAACGAACCCAGCAAACCGCCGAACGTGAACTCTGGATCCCCTGCTGCGTCGTCCACGAGGAGGAAGTTCATCAGGACGCTCACGTTCAAGCCGTCCCGGGCCCCCAACCGCGCGAACTGGGCGATGGAGAGGCTCAGCGGAATCGCCGGCTTGCCGTCCGCGGCAGGCACGAAGTCCTGACCTTGACTGAGGCGCGCGAGTTTTGACACGCCGCCACCCAGCCCGATCTGGAACCAGGTCGTGTCGAGCGACCCCAGCAGATTCACCGCGAACGTGGACAGATTTCCGGCCTCGGCGATGCCGAAGCCGAACGGCGATACGACGAGGTCGAGGGCCCAGGGAGACCGAAAACGGTAGGTCACCGCGGCGTCGATGATCGCGCCGCCACCGACCGTCCCGAGGGCCAGGAACGGCCGTGCGATGAACGAGGCCTCCCACACCTGCGCAACCCGCTGCGGCACGATGCTGCGGTAGGTGGGCTCGAGATCGGATTGACGCACCGAGGCATTCATCGGGACGTCCTCATTCAAGCCGAGCTCGACCTTCGAGCGTGCGGCCCCGGCGGTGTCGACGACTCCGATGGTGAGGCGCTGCTCCTTCGACACCGCCTGTTCCCCACCGAGGTCGACCTTCTGGTGCGTGAAGAACTCGACCGAGCTGCCCTTGTCGAGCCCGTGATCGGACCCGAGATCGATGATCGCAAACCCCGGCGCGGTGGCGACCACCTTGCCGACCGGCTTTTCCACCACCTCCGGCCTGGGTTCCGGGGCCTTGGCCACCGGAGCGATCGCGGGTGGGCGCGGCTCAGCGGGCGGTGCGCGGCGAGTGTGGGTGGCGATGTCTCGCAGCGGGAACATCGCGAGTTCGCGCTTCTCGACCTGGTACCAGACCTCCTCGCCGACGAGCGCGAATTCGGTCACTTTGACGTCGAGATTGGACACCTCACTGACGACGGGTTGGTGCGGCTCCGCGATCGAGATCGTGACGATGCCTCCCTCCGAACACGCGACGTAGATGAGCTCGTTGGCCACGATGTGCCGGGTTCCCGGACACGGAAGCGTGACCTCCGAACTGACATCCGCGGGGCCGCTCACGATCAGTCGAGTGCCCTCGACGCGATAGGTGGCTGGGCCGGTCTGGGCCGTCGAGACTGCCGAAGCCCCATAGATGAGCGCAAACACGAGAAGCGAGACAGATGCGTTTTTCACAGCCACCCCCGAAGACGTCCAACGTCAGGTCCGCGGAGAATGATACGCACCTCCGTGCACGGAGTAATCCCGATCGAGCTTCAATCTAAAACGCACGCGCCCGCTGAGTCGCTGTAGTGATACCCTGCCTCGCGATGCTGCTCGAGCGGCGGAAGAGGTATCGATGGACGCGGAAGACGAAGACCAGAAGAGCCGCACCCAGATGAAGCGCGAGTTCCAGGAACTCAAAGACCTCGTGACGCAGCTGGTCGAGCTATCTGCCGGACAACTGGCGCGCATCCCCCTCGCCGAGCGAACCCGAGAAGGGATGCTGACCGCCAAGGGACTGTCGCGCTCCGCGTTGCAGCGTCAACTTCGCCGTCTGGTCCGCTTCATCGCGGACGAGGACGTCGACGCGATCCGGCTCGCCCTCGCCGGGGCACCACACCCGGAGACAGGGGACGTGCCGGCCCCGCCCGACGCCCCCGACGAAGCGGAGCGCTGGTGCGAGGAACTGGTCGCCGGGGACGACGATCTGATGGGGCGCTTTATCGAAACATACCCCGCATCGGACCGTCAGCACCTGCGCCAACTGGTGCGCAACGCGCGGGCGGAACGTGACCTCGACAAGCCGCCGGCGTCGGCGCCACAGCTGCTCTCATACCTGCAGGACTTGCTGCCCGAAGAACGCTGACCGCCGGTGATCACACGGTCAGGCCTTTGCGAAAGCCACGCACGTTCCGGCGGGGCTGACGGGGCCGATGTCCAGTTTGCACGCCCCGCACTGGCCCGGGGCTCCGGCCTCGTACTGGATACACCCACTACAAGCTTGCTGCGGGTCGGCGGCGGGCTCCACGTAGACGAGTGATGCGCGCAGCGTCTGCTGTCGTTCGTCGAGAGAGGAAATGTCGGTACAGGTGGCCGGTAGCGCCTCGTTCTTGCACGCGGCCGCGCCAAGCGTCGCGCCCACGAGCACCAGGAAGTCTCGCCGGTTCAGCGGGGACTGCGGTGCGTCAGACATCGTTCACCTCGAGCCGAACGGGCGTGGCTCGATGCTCACCAGGTAGTCGTACAGCGCCCGCTTCTCGATATCGTCCATGTTTTGCAGAGCCACGACGGGCATGAACGGGTCCGCCTTCTTACCGTTCTTCATGATCGCGTCGTTGATGAGCTTCGTGAACTGCTCGTAGCTGTAGTCGGGGCCGAGGCCAGTCGGGTCCGGAGTCAGATTGAGGGGCACTGGAAAGTCGGGCGGGGTGCCCGGGATCGGACCTCCTCCGAAGTGCTCGCCGTGGCAACCGGTGCACAGCTTCGCGACATACCGGCCGTACTCTTTGGTGGCCGAGGGCGCCGGGCCGATGTCGATCGGCCGGGAGTTCACGAAGCGGGCCGTGTCGATCGGCAGCTCGTCTCGACGATCGAGCACCTTCGCCAGCGTCCCGAACTCCAGCGGTCCATTCGGCCGGTCGACGGCCGGCACGGTGCGAAGGTAGCCCATGATCGCGGCCACGTCGGAGTCGGGGAGCCAGCCAAATTCACCGGACGGCATGAAGCGCGCGCTGCGGCCATCCTTCTTGAGGCCATGGCGAATGAGTCGGGCCAACTCGCCGTCGCTGTACGCCGGCACGAGTCGACTGATGTTGGGTCCGCTGATCGTGCCGAGAGGGCCCAGCTCCATGACGTGGCCACCCCCAAAGTCGGTCCCGTGGCAGTCCAACAGCGCGCAGCCTGCGATCGATTCGGTCAGATGACGACCTCGCTCGATCGCGGCCGGATCGGTGGCCGCGACAATGTCGAGCGGCGCAATGTCGTAGACTTTCGCCATGCTGTCGTCATACGCGCTGACTTGCGCGAACACGTAGCCACCGATGCCCAGCGCGGCCAGGACGAGTAGTCCAAGCCCCACGAGGAGGACTTTCTTGAACACGAGGTCTCCTTGAAAATAGACGGAAGTGGATTATCTGACGCGTGATTGTCCCGCGCAAATCCGGCCGCGAAAATCGCGCGCGCGCATACGACGTCGAGAAGCGCTACGAGGCCGCGGCGACGGAGATCGAAAAGATCGTGGTCATCCGCACCTACATCGACGAGCTGCTGGCAGACGACCCCAACCTTCGGCGATTGCGCCGCGAGGTCGAGGCGACGATGGGCGTCGTTCCCGCGGCACTGGACTACGGCATGCTCCTCATTCAGTACGCGCAACTCGATCCCGAGCAGCGGGAGACGCGACTCGCGGCCGCGGAGCGCGTGCTCGTCTCGATCCAGGCGGCGGCCGAAGGCACACCGTCGTTCATGATCGCGCTGGGCAAGGTGCACTGCTGGTTGGGCGACATCGAAGCCGGCCGCGAGCAATTCGAGCGCTTGCTGGAGAACGACCGAAGCGCGGCGAACCTCGTGGAGGTCGCATCAGCGCTGCGTGATGTCGGGCTGTACGACGATGCGCGGCCGTTGGCGACCGAGGCGTTCGAAACGGCGGTCGACCCCGGCATGAAAACCTCGGCGGCGACGACCGCAGCCCTGCTCGCGGACACGCCCGATGAGCGAGTGGAGTGGATGCGCAAGGTCGACGACTCGTCCCCGATCTTCCAGGCCCAGCTCGAGTCCGCGCTGGCGCGCCAAGCGCTCAGCAAGGGCGACCGCGAGGGGGCCATCCTTCACAGCACCCGCCAGATCGAGATCCTCGAAACGTTTCCCGAGGACGGGATGACCCTCAATAACCGTGCGACTGCCTACGTTACGCGCTATCAGATCACTCAGGCGCCGGAGGACTTCGAACGAGGCAGCGCGTTGTTCGAGCGGGCCGCCCAGATGCGCCCCGCGAGCTCGATCATCGCGGCGAACGCCGGCTACTCATTCCTCCTGGTGGCCGTCGCGGGCGTCGTGGGGACGAAGATCGACTTCGCCGCCGCCGAGATCACCCCGGACCTCGCGGTTCTCGAGATGCTCTACAGCAACCGGACGGAGCGCGACCGTGTCGGCCGCCAACTGGCGAAGCTGCCTGCGACGGGCAAGGCACGTGCGAGTCTCGAGCGTGCGCGGGTCCTGTCTCCGAACGACCTCAACAATCCGCTCACGCTTCTGCGGCTCTACCAGCTGCTCGGCGACGAAGAAGCGCTGGCTCGGTTGGTCGGCAATCTGGAAGCGACCGCGCCGGATCTGAGCGCCGGCGCTCGCAGCCACGAAGACTATGTCACCGGCAAACACGACGAGTCGAACAAGACTGGGATCGATGCCACGATTGCCACGGCCCGGGAGGGCTTGGCCGGTCTCGACCCGCGGAAGCAATCGCTGGAGTATGCGGCGCAGGCGAACACGCTCGGCGCCGCGCTGATGACCAAAGACTCACTCGACGGTGAAGGCCTCGACGAGGCGATCGAGGTCTTCGAGACGTCGCGCAAGTACGTCCCGAACGCCAGCGAACCGATTCTCGTCCGGGCGCTGCTGCGTCGCGCGATCGCCACCGTGTCGGCCTCCGATCCCGGTGTCGCGCAACTCGCGAAGGATTTCAGCCGGCGGATGGGAACCCTGTCGCTGGCGAGCTATCTGATGCAGAGCGCCGCGACGCGCGACCTGCTGCTCGCCGATCGGGACGCCGCGCGAGCGCTCGACCTTCATCACGCCGCCGCGAAACGGTACAGCGACCGCCCGGAAGCTTGGGATTGGGCGCTCGCCCGGACCGACGATGAACGTGAGCAGGCCACACAAAGGCTCGGCAAGGCCCCGATCTCGGAGCTGACGAGCCGGCTCACCTACACGCTCAACCACTACCACAGCGGGAGCGTCTACGAGCGAGTCCTTCGTCTTCGCGTACGCGGGGACGCCGCGGGCGCAGCTGAAGTGCTGAAGCAGGCCGAGCGGGATCAGGTTCCGATGCCGCCGATCTGAGGGTCGACGCCACCGGACCCGGTCTGCGGCCGGATTGTAGTCCCGGGGCCGCCCGGATATAGTCCGATCGTGGCACAACCAATACTCATCGACGGGCGTTACGAGCTCATTGAGCTGCTCGGCACCGGCGTCAGCGGCGAAGTGTGGACGGCCAAGCAACGGTCGGTCGACCGCGTGGTCGCGGTCAAACTGCTCAAGAAGATGGACGACGATCGGTTCGCGATCCGGTTCGTCAACGAAGCTCGCGCCATCGCGATGCTGAATCATCCGCACATCGTCACGCTGTTCGACTACGGGTACGACGCGGCCGTCGGCACCCACTTCATGGTCATGGAGCACGTCGCCGGTGAGGGCCTCGCGGACGCGCTGTTCGAGGCGATGACGGTTCAGGACCGCGTCGCGATCGCGCGCGACATCGCCAGCGCGCTGCGGGATGCGCACGCTGCGGGGATCATGCACCGCGATCTCAAGCCGGAGAACGTGGTGCTCGCGCGCGACTTCGAAGGTGGCCGAATCGCGAAGGTCTTGGATTTTGGGCTCGCCCGGATCCGCGGGTTGGAAGAGATCGTGATCTCGACGGGCCTCACCGAAGAGATGACTTCGACCCGCATCACCCAGAAGGGCGAGATCCAAGGCACCCCGGCCTACATGAGCCCCGAGCAAGCGATGGGCTCGCTGGAGGTGGGACCTCCCGCGGACGTCTACGCCCTGGGGGCGATCGTCTACGAGCTACTGCACGGGCATGTCCCGTTCCAGAATCCCGATGCCTGGGAAATCATCTACTCGCAGATCCGCGACACGCCGCAGATCTCGGACTCGGTCCCGGCGCTGCTCGGCGACCTGATCTTGACGATGATGTCCAAAGAGCCCGACGACCGGCCGACTGCCGATGACGTCGTGCAGATGCTCGACCGCTACCTGGAGATCGAGGCCGAACTCCCGCCCGCGCTCGCGGGCGACTCGATGATCTATGGGGCGGGCTTCGTGCTCGAGGAAAGCGACGATTCCGACCGCTGGCGGCGCGCGATCCCGATCCTCGTCGTGTTCTTGCTGGTGCTGATCGGAACGATCGGATGGCTGCTGATCACGCGCAGCACACCGGATGCCGGGGTCGAGCCACGGGAGCGGATCGTCGTCAAAGAGGTACCCGTCGAGATCGTGAAGGAGGTTCCGGTCGAAGTCATCAAAGAGGTGCGGGCCCCGGCGATTGCGGCAACGTCACGGTCGGTTCCGGCCGACGAATTGAAGGTGAGCGGGACGTTGGTCGATGCGGAAGTTGCGCCTCCAACTGCCGCGGGCGATACTGCCCGCGACGATGATCAGCGACAAACACCACCAGCGACTCGCGGGCGCACGCGAACAAGCGACGCCTTCGAAGAGATCAAGCTCTCTCTTTGAGGTGATGCTGGCGGTCTTCGTCATCTTCGCGCCGATCGACGCAGCCGCGGAGAGCGCGGCGGACGCCAATCGACGCGGCGTGAAAGCCTACAAGATTGGTGAGTTCGCGGTTGCTGCCGAAGCGTTCCAGGTCGCGTGGAAACTCAGCGAGAACTTCGCGGCACGCAAGAACGAGGCGATCGCGTGGTTCAAAGCCGAGCGTTGTCCGGAAGCGATCACGGCCGCCGCGTCGTTCGTGAGCTATGGAACGGGCCCGCGCGCGGACTTCGTCGAGGTCAATTCGGTCATCGCGAACTGCAAGGCGGCCTTTGCCCGCGCGGCCATTGCCGCGGCGGACCTCGAGCTCGCGGACACTCTCCTCGACGAAGTGCGCTACCTCGAGGTGGACGAGTATGCTCGTGAACAGGTGAACCTGGCTCGGGTCGATCTTCAACAGGCGTGGCGGCACGCCCCGCGCCCGATCGCCGGCGAACCTGCGGTGGCGGGCTCGACCGCGACAGTCACCCGCAAGCCGCGCCCGTGGGCATATCTCCTGTTCGGCGCTGGGATCGGGACTCTAGTCGGTGCCGTGTCCTATCACCTTGCGGTGAACGCGACGACGATGCCGCGGCTGCGCACCGCCGTCGCGGACCGCAACACAGACCCTCAAGAGACGCTGCGGCTGGCGCGTC
The DNA here is from genome assembly GCA_041601915.1 of Bradymonadaceae bacterium. Classification (GTDB taxonomy): domain Bacteria; phylum Myxococcota_A; class Bradymonadia; order Bradymonadales; family Bradymonadaceae; genus JBFIHF01. The sequence goes on along the minus strand of JBFIHF010000144.1, from coordinate 2,817 downwards.
GCGCCTCCACGGCCAATGTGCTCATCCCGGTGCTCTATCTGGTCGGCGCTGGCGCAACGTTGGCCGGCGGATACTTCGTGTTCGTCGCCCCGCAGCCCGGCGGCGCGACCGTCAGCCTCGCGATGAGATTCTGAATGGCAGCCGTCCGGATCAAATGCCGCGCATGTGGGAAGCACTACAGCCTCAAGGCGGTCGCCGAGAAGCTGACGAGGATCCCGTGCCCCAACTGCGGCGAATTCATCAGCATTCCGAAGGGCGGCAAGCAGCGCGGTCTGCTGCGGACGATCCAGGCGACTTTCATGCCCCTACCGGGCGAGAAGCGCCCGGACCTGCCCGAGATCATGAGTTCCGTCCTTCCCGGCACCATGATCCTGAAGAAGCGCAAACGAAAGAACGCCCAACCGCACCACGCTGCGGCGTCGTCACTGCTGCGATCGTCGGGCACCTATCGAGGTCAGGCGAACAGCAAAGCGGCGTTGCCTTTCGACGACCTTGAAAGTGGCGATGGAGCGACCGCGGGGCAGGAAGACGACGTCTGGACTTCCGCGCCCGACGAAGGCCAGACTAAGAAGGTCCAGGCGCTCGGATTTGCGGATCGGCAGGCGACCGCGCGACCGCAGGCGTTGCCTCGAGCGCCGATCCGGAGCGAGCGACCGTTCGACTCGCCGACCTCAGAACCCCGCAAGCGCCCGCGACTTAAACTCCAGGCGCCCACTGGACTGGCGGCCGCGCCGGTCGATATCGCCCCCGATCAACTCGAGACGGTGGCTGAGGCCGCCCCTCCGCGAGTGCAGGCCTCAGCACCACCGTCGTCGTCTCATCCCGAGACAGAAGCGGCGGCCGCCCCGCCTCGCGTCCAGGCACCGCCATCCCCAAGTCCTGCCGCTCCGCCCCCGCAGTCCGGTGTCCCTGATCCCGTAGTGGACGAACCGCATGTCGAGCAGGAGGTTCCATTCGATGAGCCCCCGATCCAACCCACGGGCCCTGAGGGCAAGTTGAACACCGAGGCCGACGCGCCGGACGGCGAGTTCGGGCCCACGGATGTCGAACTCCCGAGCTTTGCCGAGGCGTCCGAGGCCGAGCTCGAGGCGATGAGCGAAGCCGAAGAAGAAGAGGAGATGGAGCTGAATGCGCTGGGCTACCTGATTCTGGTCGTCGCGATTCTCGTCGGCCTCAGCATTCCGGCCGCGATCATCTGGAGTCTCAGTTAGTTCGCGGCGTCATTGCCCGTTAATGCAGTAGATGGGCGCGCTGGCACCGCATTTGGCATCGGACTCGTCGAGCCAGCGGCCGTCTACAGCGGTCGGGTTGCCGGTGACTCCGGTGACGAAGTCGGAATTTGTCGTAAATCCGGTGCAATGGTCCGCTGCGGCCGCCCCGCTCGGGGTTGTTCCCGTCCATACGTTGGCCGTCGTCGGGTTCCCGTTCTCGTCCACGGCGATGGCGCTCGCTGGCCCAGTGTTGAACAGCCCGTTCACGGTGAAGAGAAACGTGTTGGCGGGGTTCCGGACGATGCCGATCTGGCGAATCCGTTGCGCCGCGGTCTGCTGCGCGTTGATCACAGCTTTCCAGAGGCCCCACGAATTGGGGATCGCGGCGCCGTGTGCCGCACACTTCGCGTCCGCCGTCTGCCCAAGGTTGAAGTCGCCGGCGTACTGGGTACTGGTGACGAACAGAGTATGGGTGCACTCCGTCATTCCCGCGTCGTTCGTGGCGTTGTTGCAATCGTTGTCGATGCCGTCGCAGATTTCCGGCCGTCCGGGTGAGCGCAGGGGATTGCTGTCGTCGCAGTCGCCGGTCAGCGTGGAGTAGCCGGCCGTCGGGCCGCACAACAGCACCGTGACGTTGGAGCCGTACCCGTCGGAGTCCGCGTCCACGTAGTAGTTCATCGGCACTTCGCCGCCGCCACTGCAGTTGGAGTCGATGCCATCGCATGCTTCTGGCGCACCGGGGTAGATGCTGGGGTCGGCGTCGTTGCAGTCTCCCCCCCGCGCGACTCTGCCCGCGATTGGGCGGCAGCTCTGGACGACGTCGTTGTTGTTGCCCCAGGTGTCGTTGTCCTGATCGCCGTAGTACGGACTGGTCATCAGCCCATCGTCGGCGATGTTGTCACAGTCGTTGTCCGCTCCGTCGCAGACTTCGGGGTTGCCGGGAAAGTTCAGCGGGTCCGCATCGTTGCAGTCGTTACTCGAGGCGACGTAGTTCGGCGGAGGGCCGCCGCAGCCCGGTGCGGTCGACGTCGTGTTGCCGCCCACCCCATCGCCATCCATGTCGAGGTACCAAACGCGGATCGGCAGTCCTTCATCCACTCCGCCCCGGCAGTTGTTGTCGATCCCGTCGCACGTTTCCGGCGCCACGGGGTTGATGCTCGGCTCCGTGTCGTCGCAGTCGGCCGCGTTGTCCGCCCAATTGGGCGGGGGCGTCGCCTCACAGAACTGCGCCGCGTTGTTCGGATCGCCAAATCCGTCGCCGTCGGTATCCGCGTAGTACATCGCGCGCGGGAGGCCATCGTCGGGGATTCCGTTGCAGTCGTTGTCGATCCCGTCACAGATCTCAGGGCTCGGCGTGCATTCGACCTCACACCCATCCCCGTTGGGATCGTCGAGGTCGCCGTTCAGGTCCACGCGGCCAGCGTCGCACTCGAACGTGCAGTCGCGGTTGACGCAGGGACCGCCATGCGCGTTCGGCGGAGCGAGATCGGCGCAAACGACGTCGCATCCCCCACAGTGCAGCGGATCCTCACCGACATTGACGCACAGGTCGGTGCAGTACTCCTGGGTCGGCGTGCACAGCGAGACGCAGGTCCCCGTAGCCGGT
>JBFIHF010000143.1:0-14805 GCA_041601915.1 Bradymonadaceae bacterium | reverse complement strand
GTGCGAACCGATCTTTCCCACGCGGCCCACGCCAAAGACGATCACCACGATCACCAGGATGATCACTATTTCGGGGAGGCTGCTCATCGCGCGTGTCGGCTCTCAGTGGAACACCATCACGATGATGTCATAGATCGCGTGGGTGTACACAACGACCGCGAAACCTCGCAGGTAGAAGATACCAGCGAGCAGGATCCCCGCAAAGAAACGAAACAGGAAGCTGCCGAGGGTGAACGCGTCCCCCAACGAGCCGATGTAGTGCACGCCGCTGAAGATGAAGCTCGAAATCACCACGGCCCCCAGCGCCGCGAGCCAGGTCGGCAACTGTCCCCATTTCGTGGCGACCCAGAACATCCCTCCCATCAGCACCAGCCGAAAGACGATCTCTTCGTAGAGACCCGCACCGATGCTCAATACGACGCTACTCAACACGCCGTGGGCCGCGCCGCCGGTGGCGAGCAACGCATCGAGCCCGAGGGTGCTCATCAACCCGATCACCGCGCTACCGAACAACAGCGCGTAGATCGTGCTCTCGCCGATCACCCACGGCCAGATGCGCGGCTTGAAATTGCCCGTATCCCGAAGCACATAGAGCATCCCGCCGAACGCGGCGAGGATCCCGAGGTTGATGCCCAGATAGGTCAGCAGGTCGTTGCCCGCGAGCAGCCACATCGCGCCGCTCACGAAGTCGACACCGTTGCGCACACCGCCGGTCATCAGCACACCGACCTGGTACGCGATGAACAGCGGCATCACGAGCACGATGCTCGTAAACAGATCCCGGCTGTCCTCGAGGTATTGCTTGAGCGGGCGCGTGGAGTGCGACTTCTTTGCTTTAGCCAACGTCTACCTCCGAGAGATCGTCATCGGGACCCAAGGGTGAACATCGTCCGGCGCCTGATTATGCCGGCTTGCCGCGCTCCATCAGACGCACAGCGGTCTGCGCAAGCACGCTCGCCCCGACCGGGATCGCGCCCTCGTCGACGTTGAAGCGCGCCGAGTGCAAGAAGTAGCGGGGCGTTCCATCGGTCCACGCCCCCAGTCGGAACATCGCCCCCGGAACGTTCTGGACGAAATAGGAGAAGTCTTCGGAGCCCATGCTGGGCAGCGGGATCCGCCGCACCTGTTCGGCGCCGACGAGCCCGGCCGCGACGTCTTCGATCACATCCACGACGTCGGGGTGGTTGATGATCGCCGGGGCTCCTCGCCGCAGGGCGAGCTCATACTGTGCGCCATACGCGGCACACACACCGTCGGCGATGCGGACCAGCAGTGGTTCCACGACCGCGCGATGCTCCGGGGAGAGCGTCCGGATCGATCCGCGCATCGAGGCGCGGTCCGGGATCACGTTGGGCAGCGAACCTCCGCTGATCATGCCGATCGAAAAGACCATCGGATCTCGAGCATCCACCGACCGACCGATCGCGTTGTACAGCGCGTTCGCGAGCTGAGTGAGCACGAAGATCGGGTCGACGCAGTGGTGCGGCCGCGCGCCGTGCCCCGACTCGCCGATAATCGTGAAGTCGAACTCGTCGAACGCGGCCGTGAAGGCGCCCGTACGCACGCCGACGGTGCCGACCGGCAGTTCGGGGTCCACGTGGAGCGCCACGACGTAGTCGACACCAGCCAGCGCACCGAACGCGATCATCTCTTCGGCGCCTCCGACCGTCTCCTCGGCGTGCTGATACACGAGGCGCAAACGACCCGGGACCGTGGCCTGTGCCGCCATGCGCACCAGTGCGACGCCCGCCCCGTACGCACAGGTCATGTGCACATCGTGGCCACAGGCATGCATCGTGTTGGCAAACTTGGATCGGTACTCGACCCCCGTCAGCTCTTCGATCGCGAGCGCGTCGAGATCGCAGCGCAACGCCACCGTGACCTGCTGCTCAGGGTCGAAGTCCGGCGGCGTGAGATCCGCGAAAAACCCCGTGCCTTCGGGGCGGATATGCACGTCGAAACCCAGATCTTGCAGCTTCGTGGTGAGCAGCTTCGTCGTCTCGAACTCCTGATTGCTGAGCTCGGGATGGCTGTGAAGTTCACGCCGCAAGGCGATCAACGACTCGAGATGGGCTTCAACAGTGGACGCGATCAGGGCGGAACTCCGTGTGTGCTGGCTTGATGATTCAGAGGGTGAGGGAGAAATCGTCTTGGGTAGGATAGGTAGGTGAGACCCCAGGTCGCACAATGTCTGGCGTCAAGATGGGAGTGTTCGAAAGAGGCGGGCGGGCCGACCCCAAAGGGTTGGCTTGATACCTTGACTAGCCTCCCGGGAGACAGGTAGTCCCCACAACCGAGAGGAGATAAGAGGCTCTGGCGAATTCTCCCTCATCCTCCAAATCATCAAAAGCGCAACGCCCCAACGGCTGTTGAGGTTTGATGCGCAAGTTGTCTTAAAACTTGTTGGGACCAGTGTAGGTCCGTGTAGGTGGCGCGTCAACCTTCACATCCAGTCGTGGCGCCGTTTACTTGCCCTCGAGCTTGTCGAGGTTCGATCGGATCAGCTGCAACAGGTCATCGTCTCCGGCTCGACTGGCGAACGACTCCCCGAGGCGCAGCGCGTCGATCGCCCCCACACGATCCTTGAGCTTCAGCCGCGCCTGGGCGAGCCCACTATAGGCCCATGCCGCGGAGTACGTGTCATCGGAAGCTGTGGCCCAGCCCACGATCGTTTCCAACGTTTTCCGAGCCGCGAGCCACGACTCCAACGCCAACTCCACCTGGGCCTTCTGGATCGCCAACTGAATCGCGACCACCTGACGTGGGGCGTCGGACGGCGGTCCCAGCGCTTTCAGACCTCGATCGAACGTCGAGTTCGCCGTGACCCGCGTCTTCTTGGAGTCCGCTTGATGCTTGCCCAACCGAAGCAACGCCTCGGCGGCCTGCGGCCCGTTTCCGAGCTGGATCCATGCTTCGGCGGCCGCATCCAGCGACCGCATCGCCTTCTCGCGCTCCCGGGCTGGCGTCGTCACGCCCACCGCGTAATCCGTCGCGGCGACCATCCCCCGATAGCTGGCGTCGGACGCGGTCACGCCCGCCAGCGCCTCGCGCGCATCCAAGCAGCGCCGGTAGGCACCGTTCGATTTCAGCTGCAGCTCCACCTGGCACAAGTTGACCTCTTGAACCGCGATTTCGCGCTCGTCACGGGCCGATGGGGCGACGTCTTCGGAGAGGACACGAAGGGCCTCCAGATAGTGCTCCCGAGCCGTCAGCCACTCCTTCTGGGATTGCGCGAGCCGCGCGAGCAAGATCCGGGAACGGGCCGCCAGCGACGGGATCCCGACCGAGGAGAACCCCTTGCTCGCGCTCATGCAGTGCTTGCGCGACCTCTCGCTGTCGCCGGCGACCGCAAAGAACTCGCACAGCGCCAAATCCGTGTTCGCGATGAGCTGCGGGCTGCCCAGAGTGCGCGCGGTGCGCGCTGCGAGCTCGTAGTCCTGCAGAGCGCCCGTGCGGTCGGCATCATGGGCACGCTGCTTGCCGCGCAACGCATACGCCGTCACGAGGGCCGGGCGGTTCTTCATGTTCCGAAACGTCAGCACCAACCCATCGAGCTCTTTGGCCGCCTCGTCCCAGCGATTCAGATTCTGCAGCGCCTGGGCGAGCCGCAGCTTGTTGCGCGACTCCGCAGGGACACTGCCCGCGGCCGCAAACTGAGCCTCGGCCTGACGCAGCGTCCCCAGCGCGCCATGGAAGTCCTGGGCGCGCTCCTGCAGCTCCGCCGACTTCGCCAGCGCCGTCCCCACGAGCACCGATTGTCCCGATCGCTTCAAGGTGTCCAGATCGCGGCGGTACGCCTTCTCCGAACCCACCGCTTGGCCGCGCAGCTGACGCACGAAGCGCAGATTGATCCGACACAGCGCTTCGAAATTTGCATCGCGCTGCTCCGCCGCCGACCTCACGCAGATCTGGAGCGTGCTCTGCGCCGCGGCGAGTCGACCCTGCGAGGCTTCGATATGCCCCAGTGTCAACATCAGCCGGCCGACCGCGTCGTCGAGCTTGAGCTTCTTGGCCGCGCTCAGCGCCTTCGACGCCCGCTCGTGCGCGCCCGCATAGTCCCCCTGTTCCCAGCGCAATGACGCCAGCTCGATCATCGCCTCGGCTTCGGGCCGCGTACCTGGCGTCGCGGCCCGCAGAGCGTCTTCGTACGCTTCGCCCGCCGTCTCCCAGTTGCCCGCCGCATACAACTCGCGCGCCGCCTCGATCGCGACGCGTACCGCGTTGTCATCGGCATAGCTCACGCGGCTCAATACCGTGCTGGCCAGCAACACCAGGAGTATGGCGGGAATGCGAGTCATCGTGTCGAACCGGATGGTCTTCGTAGGTACCATAACGAACTTCTCCCAGGTCGGCGAGTCCAGCGACTGAACCAACAACGGCCGACCCAACCCTCAGATTTCGTTGTCTCCCCAATCGCCTGCGTGATATGTCGAGAGGGATGCCCCCACGGCCACACGGGCTGCCACGGACGTGACGTGAGCGAAGAGCGAAATCAAGAACTCGAGATCGTCCGCCGCGCTCAAGAGGGTGATCGAGACGCGTTTCGCGAGCTCGTCGAACGCTACCAGCGCAAGGTCTACTCCATCTCGTACGGGATGCTGAAGAACAGTGATGACGCGCTCGACGTCTCCCAGGAAGTCTTCGTCAAGGTCTTCCGCTACCTCGAAAAGTTCAATCACCAGTCCAGCTTCTACACGTGGCTCTACCGCATCACGGTCAACATGTGCATCGACCACATCCGCAAGAACTCGCGGGTTCGAAAGGTCGAGTACGACGATCGCATCAGTCACAGTGGATCGAACGTCGAAGGCGACGAACACATCCTGCCCTCGACCCTCGGACTCAATCCCGACAAGGTCTATGGCCGCAAGGAACTCCGCGAGAAAATGTTGGAGGCGCTCGAAACGTTGTCTGAAAAGCACCGGGTGATTCTCATCATGCGCGAGGTCGACGGGATGTCGTACGAAGAGATGGCCGAAGCGCTCCAGATCTCCAAGGGCACCGTCATGAGCCGCCTCTTTCACGCCCGAAAGTACTTCCAAGACGCGATCGCCGAATATGTTCAGGGCGACCTGAAAGTCAGTTGAGGGCCCCGATGAACGTGATGAATATGTCCATAGCGGCCCCGTCTACTCCTCGGAACCAACCTGCATGGGATCGACGGACATGACCAACGTACTGACCGATACCGAGTGCGCTCTCCTCCAACGTTACTACGACGGGGACCCACTCGATGACGCGCATGTCGCGCAGGTGCAGCAGCTGCTCAACGGCTCTTCAACCGCGCGGGTGTTCATGAGCGTGCTCGAGGAACTGACCGTCGCGACCCAGGCCGCCGAAGACGAGGCGTGGAGTCGCGCCACGGCGCCGGATGTCGCGAGGGTCGTTGAGATCGCGCTGCAAGCCTCCGCGCTGATCGAGTCGTCGCTCGAAGAGCTGGCTCCCTTGCTGGAGCGGTTCTTTGACGCCGAAGTCGTCGACGAAGAAATGATCGCCGTTCAGGCGCTGATCAACGAGCGCGACGACGTCGCCGATTACCTCGCCACGCTCGACGGGTTGCGTGCATCGGTGCGGGTCAGCAACGACCACGCCATCGAGAACGTGTCGTTCGATGGGTTCTGGGACTCACTGGAGTCCCGGCTCGAGGTCGAGCCCCCGGCATCGCTCGGCTCGTCGTTCGACGTCGATGAACATCGCGTCATGCTGTACCGATACCACGATGACGAAGCGGACACGGCCGAGCGGGCGCGCGTTGATGCGTGGCTCGTCGACGGCGAGCCGACGGTCATCGCGACGCTCGCCGCCTTGTCGGAAGTCCGCCTCGCCGCGGTCACCGCGGTCGAAACCGCGCAGGAGCGGGTGGATTTCAGCCAGCTGTGGCACCAGGTGGAGAACGCGATCGACGACGGCGTCGAGTCGCAGGGCGACAATGTTGTCTCGCTGGCGCGCCAGAAGCGCGAGCGCACGACGACGATCGGTGATTCCCGCGCCCTGGCGCTCGTCGCGATCGCAGCGATGCTGTTCGCGATGTTCGGCGCCAGTGTTTTCAAGGACCAGTTGTTCGGCTCCGGCGAACGCGTCATCGTAGAGAAGACGATCGTGATCGTGGACAGCGTCGAATATCAGCCCGGCTCATCGGTGATGGTCAACACCCCGATGCGCCCGGTGTCGTCGATCTCGGCGGCCGACGACTCGGCCGAGCAGGTCGAGGAGGAGCCGACCGTGATCTGGCTGCTCGATGGAGCCAACGACGCGGCACCGCCGAGTGACGGCGTGAACGAAGGAAATACGGACGCGGACCCCACCAGCGAGGAGACTTCCGACCAGCCGATCTAGTTTTCGGATGGTGAAGTAGGACGAACGATGCGTACGGCTTTCAACATCTTCATGGCGCTGCTCATGCTCGGCACACTGATGGGCTACTCCCCTGAGGTTCACGCCGATCCGATCACCGTGGAGATCCGTACCATCGCCGCGAGCACGGAAGGGTCCGGCTTCGATCCGCGGCTCGATACCCTCAAGGGTCAGCTGACCAAGGCGTTTCGCGGGTACACGTCATTCCGACTCGAAGGCCGCCGCACGTTGCGGCTCAAGGAAGGCAAGAGCAAGTCGATGCCGCTGCCAAACGGCAGTGAGCTGACGCTCACACACCATGGGATGGCCGGGGCGCTGGTGAAGCTGGGGCTCACTCTGGCCGCCAAGATGAGTACGATGCTGCGCGTTTCACGCGGCGGCACCTTCTTCCAGGCCGGCATGGATTACGACGACGGGATTCTGATCATCGCGATCACCGTCTACTAATCCGATCGCACTCCTCGCATTGCTTGCCGCCGGTGCGGACTCCCTATAGGTTCGACGCGTGGCAACCCGCGCACAGAAAGCGAAACTCGGCATCTTCCTGACGGTTGCCGGCGTCCTGTTCGGCGTAACGATCGTCGTGTTTGCGGGGGTCTCGCTCTTCGACTCCAAAGACCGCTACCACGTGCTGTTTTCCGAGAGTGTGAGTGGTCTTGAGCTCGGTTCACCGGTGAAGCTGCGCGGCGTGCGAGTCGGACAGGTATCTCGAGTGCGCCTCAATCCCGACAACGTCGAGCAAGTGAAGGTGACGATGCTTTTGGATGCCGCGACGCCGGTCAAGGAAGACATGGCCGCGGTGCTTCAGATGCAGGGGATTACGGGCTTGAAATATGTGGAGCTGCTCGAGGGGACGCGGAAATCCAAGCCGATTCCGCCCGACGGGTTCATCACCCCGGGCGACAGTCTGGTGGCCAAGGTCTCCGACCGGGCGGAGTCACTGACGACGAAAGCCGACCAGGTGTTGGACAACCTGCTGGTGCTCACCGGGCCTGACAATCAGGAGGCGGTGGCGCAGACGCTCACCCACGTCGCGGCGATGGCCGCGCGCATCGACGACATGTCGACCAACCTCAATCAGATCATTCAACAGATCAACGCGCTGCTCAAAGAGAACAAGGGGCCGATCCGCGATGTGATCTCCAACGCCGGGGATGCGACGGAGCGTGTCACGACGATGGTCGGCAACGCCAATTCGCTGATCATCGACCTGCGGCACGTCATCAAGGACGTCGAACTGAAGAACACCGTGTCGGGTATCGACGACACCAATCGGATGATCCAGCGGCAGTTCGAGGATGTGGATCTGGGGGGGACGATCAACAGCGTCACGGTCACGTTGGCTTCGATGCAGCTGGTCCTCGAACAGTTGACGCGGATGATGGGGCAGAATCAGGAAGAGCTTCGCACCACGATGTACAATCTGCGGTTGGCGACCCAGAGCATCAAGGAGTTCAGCCGCCAGGTCGAGGAACGACCGTCGTCGTTGGTGTTTGAGCGCAAACCGAAGCAGCGGAAGTTGCCGTGACGAGACTCTTCGTGCTGATTGCCGCGGTCTGGTTGGTGTCGTGCGGGTCGCGTCCCGACATCCGCTACTACCAACTCAAGGTCGACCAGACCGCGATTCTCCGGGCGGACGACTCGACCCCGCGGGTCGTGTTTGCCGTCGAGGCGATGATCGGCGATTCGGCGTACGAAGACCCTCGGATCGTGTATCGGGTGAGCCCGTACCGGCTCGACTACTACCACTATCACCGCTGGACGGCGCCGCCGGGAGTGATGCTGAGTGACTTCCTGCGCGATGCGTACGAGCAGACGGGCTACTTTGACTCGGTGGTCGCGGGGTTCTCGCCGGACGCCTCGGTGTTCCTCTACGGTCGGCTCGTCGCCTTCGAGGAGGTCGATGTAGAGAAGGACTCGTGGCTGGCACGGATCAAGATCAACCTCGCGCTGCGCGAAGCCGCGACGGGTGATGTCATCTGGAACCGCACGATCACTGAGGAGGTGTCGGTGACGGATCGCACACCCGAAGGGGTTGCGGCCGCCATGAGCGCGGCGGCGACCCGGATCGTGGCGGACACGGCGCCGGAGTTCGCGCGACTTGCCGCGAACGCGCATGAGCGTTCGCGCCGCCGGCGCTCGCGCGACTCGGCCATGGATTCGCTGCAACCTGGGGACGCGCCGTGACGGTGATCGCGCACCGAGGGATGAATCGGCGGTTCCTGGAGAACACGATCCCCGCTTTCGAGGCGGCGTTTGAGGCTGCGGACGGGATCGAACTCGATGTTCAGCTCGCCTCATGTGGCACACCAGTCGTGTTCCACGACGATTCGCTGGATCGGATCTTCGGGCGCCCTGGAGGCGTCGGCGACTACAGCGCCGATGAGTTGTCGCAGATCGAGCCGCGGGCGTCCGATCGCTTCCGCGGCCCGTACGACGGGTGGGTGCCCTCGGCAGCCGAACGCATCCCGCGACTCGACGAGGTCCTGCGGTCGGTGCCCGATGGCTTCTTCGTGAACGTAGAGATCAAAGCGCCGCGGGTGCGTTTGCGGACCCCCACGGCCGCGGTGGCCCAGGTCCTCGACGAGCTTGCCGGAAACTACCTCGTGTCGTCGTTCAATCCGATTGAGCTGGGACGATTTTCGCGCCTCCACGCGGCTCCGCTGGCGCTGTTGTACGAGCCGGACTCGAATCTAGTGTTGCGCAACGGTTGGCCGGCCGCGGTGCTCGGCCTCGCGGGTCTCGCCGCCCTGCATCCGAATTGGAAGCTCGTGTCCCCGGATCTCGTTGAACGCGCTCACGCCAGAAAGTGGAACGTGAACGTGTGGACGGTGAACGATCCGAGCCGTGCTCAGAGCTTGTTCGGCATGGGGGTCGATGCGCTGATCAGCGACGTGCCGGACCGCATCCGCGGCTAGCGGGGTCAGTCGCCGGGTAAGTCGTGCTCGAGCGTATCTTCGAACGTCACGATCTCGACCTGGTGAAGCAGGTACAAGATGCGTCGCGCGTAGTGCTGCTGGTCGGTGGGCGTCTTCTTCACGAGCTGGGCGAGGCTGTCTCCGTCGGTGAACAGATTCAGGATCCGAAGCGCTTTCCCACTGAGCCTCAACTCATCGGTGGAGATTGCGGCACCCGCTTGCATGTGGATGGGCGTGTTCTCTCGCCCGCTGTACGCGTTGATGATCAGCGCAATCGGCATGCGTTGCAGGCAGCCTTCGACGATCGTCGCGTAGGCGTCGATACCGAGTGGATAGCCGTGGGTTTCGGGTTGCTGGTTTTCGAAGTAGCCCCACGTGCCGTCGGACCAGGTGAACACCTCGAGAATCTTCTCCTGCATCTGGTCGGAGAGGTACTTGAAGATCTGGTGGGCGGGGATGGCCCCGACCGCGACCAGCGCGTCTCCCAGACGTCCGCCCCACTCCGAGAGCCGCGCAAGCCCGTCCTCGAGCTGCGGCTGGGTGATGACTTCGCGTGAGATCAGAAACTCGCCGAGCAGCTCATCTTCGCGATTGGAGTCCACGAGCACGGGCTCGCCGTGTTCGAAGAAGATCGATTTCTCCACGCGGTCGGCCGTGACGTAGAGTCGGCCGGTCTCCGCGGTGCGGTGCAGTCGCGCCAGCAGTCGCGCGAGTGAGACGCGTGCCAGCGTGCCCTGGTAGGCCGCGTACTGATCTCGAAGCGCGTCAATCGCCTGTCGACTCGACTTCTCCGGCGCGCGGTCGGCGGGAGCTTCGAGTTCCGGAGCCACGAGGAGCTCGTCGCTGGCGTGACTCGACTCTTGGACGAGCGAGATTTCCTCGAGCGCCATCGCGGCCTGCTGGAGGGCTTTGACGGGATCCACAACGGGCGTGGGAGCCAGGAATGCGAGCTCGGCGACCTCGCCGAGTTCTTGCCAGTCGCCGCCGCTGGTGGAGACGCGTTCGCTGGCGTTGCGATTGCGGTCCCCCAGCAGGGCGACCAGCGTCTCGAATTCGAGTGGGCCGTAGACGAGGCCCGCGGCGTCCCGGTAGCGGTAGATGCCGAGCTCGGCAGAGACTTCGGCGCCGCCGGTCGACACCTGAATATCGGCACCGGACGACTGTCGCGCCGGCGGTGGCGTCTCGTACGCGCCGGGGACCGGCTTCGGCGAGTCGCCGTCCGTCAGCCTTCGGTTCTTCTCGGCTTCGATCTCTTCGGCGAACACCCGCCGCATGAAGTTGGAGAGGTTCGAGCCGTTGACCTTGATTCGGTGCTGGTAGCAGAAGTCGACGAGCGCCTGGTAGAAGTCGCCGGCGGTCTGGAATCGCTCCTCGCGGTGCTTGGCCAGCGACCGTCGAACGATGGACTCGAGCTGCGCGGGCATCGGGCCCGCCTTGTCGACGCTGTCGTCGATGTCGGCGTCGCGCACGCGCAGCATCACATCGAGGTCCGAGTTGCCGACGAACAGGCGGCTCATGCTCAGTGCCTCGAAAAACACGATACCCGCGGCGAAGATGTCGCTGCGCCAGTCGATCGAGTCACCGACGACCTGTTCGGGGCTCATGTAGCCGACTTTGCCCTTCAGCGTCCCGGTTTCGGTGAGGTTTCGCTGGATGGCGGCTTTGGCGACCCCGAAGTCGCCGATCTTCACGTCGCCCGCGTAACTGATCAGGACGTTGGACGGGCTGACATCGCGGTGCACAATATTGAGGTCGTCGCCGTACGCGTTCTTGGCGCGGTGCGCGAAATCGAGTCCCTTGAGCATCTCCATCGTGACGAAGAGCACCAGATCGAACGGGATCTTCAGCTCGAGGTTTGCACAGCGGGCGAGGACATCGAGCAAGTCCATGCCGTGCACGAACTCCATCGCGATGTAGTACTGGGTATCGATCTCGCCGAGATCGAACACCTGCACGATGTTGGCGTGGTAGAGGCTGACCGCGATCTTGGCTTCGTTGATGAACATGTCGACGAATTCTGTGTCGTCGACGAGGCTCGGTAGGATCAGCTTGATCGCGAACTCTTTTTCGAACCCGGCGGCCCCGAAGGTCTTGGCGCGATAGATCTCGGCCATGCCACCGGCGCCGATCTTATCCAGAAGCGCGTAGCGGCCGAAGGTTGTCCAGGCGAAATGGGCTCCGTTTTCACCCACTGTTCGCTCGTGCGTTCAAAGGTGCGCTCAGCGGCATGTTGACCGTCATGCAGGGCAAAGACAACCCCTTCTTTGGTGCAAGAAAGTTGCACTGATACTGTAACACAGGCCGTCGCAAGCGGCCAACCTTCGCGGCGCCGAATCTGGGAGACCAGCACCGGAGTCGCGGGGGTTTGCGAGGTTGCAAATGCCTGTAATCACGCAGGTTATGCTAGAGCACTTGCCGGGCCCGCGTCGACCTGATCCGTCGAAATCATCGTTTCGATCGTGTGCTGCCTGACCTTATCGCTGGCGATGATTGGCTGGGTCGCATGGAGTGGGTGCGATGAGACGGGCGTCTTCTGCCTCCAGGCGCGTACCCGTTCGTGCTGCTTGGGATCCTCGCGGCCGACGCCCAGCCTAAACCGACGCGGGGGGTTGCGCGCGAAAACGCGAGCGATCATAGTGCGGCGCCGTTCGACCGCACCTCTGCAGGGCATCCGCATGACGAAGCATCGAAGCCCGGATGAAAGGGCCGACCAGATACTGATGGCCGCGAGAACCTGCTTTCTCGAAAAAGGCTATTTCGCCACGAAGATGGACGCGATCGCGCAGGAGTCCGGGCTCTCCAAGGGCGGGATCTACTTCCACTTCGACAGCAAGCGCGAGATTTTTCGGGCGCTCGTCCAGCACGAGTACGACACGACGATGGGCATCATCGACGGCGTGCTGTCGTCGAATAACAACATCGGCTGGATGATGGTCCAGCTCGCCGAGCACTTCATGACCCTGTTTGCGGGGTCCGATGCGCCGCGCTTCATGGTCATCGTCGTGGAGATGGGACTTCGGGACGAGGAGATCGCGCGCTTGCTCCGCAAGCTGCAGGTGAACTACTTCGAACGCGTCGCGTCGCTGCTGGACGCCGGCGCGGCGAGTGGGGAGATCCGCGCTGTGGACAGCTACGCGTGTGCGGTGGTGCTGAAGGCGTTGATCGATGGTGTACAAGCGAACTTTGCGATCGGAATTGACCTCGAATTCGAGCGCGTCGTAGCGGCGGGTGTCGAGCTTTTGGCGCGCGGCTTTGCCCCGGACCCAAGTTGAAACGACGAATCTTTCTGAAACTCCTCCTCCTCGGCGCGGCGGCCACCACCACCGGTTGCTTCGGGTCGTTCAAGGCCGTGCACTGGGTGTACAACCTGAACAAGGGCGTCTCGAGCAGCAAGTTCGTCCAGTGGCTCGTGTTCCTGGGGCTCGTGATCCTGCCCGTGTACGAGCTCGCCGGCATGATCGACGTGCTGATTCTGAACTCGCTCGAATTCTGGGGCATCAGCGGCTCGGCTGGCGTCGAAGGCGAGACGCGGACGATCGCCGTGAGTCCCACGAAGACGATCACGATTTCGAAGGACGCCGCGGCGAACGTCCTCACGTTCACCATCGACGACGACGGGCGCGTGACGTCGCTCGAGTTCCAGATGACCGCAGACGGTGCGTACGTCACGAGCGCGGGCCGGGTTCTCGCTGAGGTCCGCGAGACCGCGACGGGCGGCGTCGAGATCGCATCGAGCGGCTCCGTCATCGAGCGGCACGACGCCACCGAAGTCGGCAGCCTGATCCGCGCTTTCGAAGATGAAGGCGGTCGTGGCGCGTCGCAGTGGGCCCGTCGATTCGACGCCGCGAATGGCAACTACGCGAGCCGCTGAGGCAACTCAGGCGGCACGGCGGGCGCGCGCGACCGCGGCACCGGCACACACCTCGACGAGATCTTTGACTGCGCCGTCGAAGGACAGCACTCCATCTGCGGATGTCGCGCCGATTTGGCGCATCATCTCGGCGTCGAGGGGGTGGCTGGCCCGGACGGGCACGCGCTCGACGGCCGCCGGTTCGGGCCCGATCACGACGATACGCCAGGAATCGCGCCGTCTCTCGGCCAGCAGCGCCCGCCCGTCGATCGTCTGATGTCGGGCGAGCCGCGGTGCGCGATGGTCCAACGTCAGCTCGAGCGACTTCAAGGCGCGGTGCAGCCGGGCGAGTTCTCGCAACGGAACATCGCACAGCCGCGGTTCGAGGGAGCTACCGCGACCCTCGAGGTCGATGCCGGCGAACTTTCGCATCAGCGCCTCGACGAGGAAGCGACTGCGGGTATCGCGATCCGGCGGAAGCGGAGTCACGCTCGGCGTCACGACCGCCGCGGACAACAGCGCGGCTCGGTCGTGCTCGACCACGACCCGCGCGATCAGCGTGGCCCCGGACGGCGTGACGTGGTTCGGCGAGCTCGCGTCGACGGTGAGCAGGCGGTCGTCGCTGAGTCGGCGTAGCGTCGTCGCCGGCGTTCCATCGCTTTCGACGACGTAGACGTCGAGTCGTGAGGCGGCGAGCGCGTCGATCGTATCGACGGCGTCAGGTGAGAACCAGTGGGGCTGGCGCGCGGCGATGTCTGCAATCGTTTCGCCGAGGCTGTCCCGTGCTTCGTAGGTCGCCCAGCCGGTGGCGGCGTCGAGCGCCAGAGCCTGGAACGCGGGACTCGCGGCAGGCAGCGAGCCCACGCCCAGTTCGCGCCATCCGGACGCGTGGAGGCGCTGCTCGCCGTAGGCCGTCAGCGCCGAGTGGCAGTGGTCGAGCATTCTCAGCCACTGACTGCGCGTCTTCACCGTCCGGGGGACGGTGGTCGGGTCGGTGGTCGTCTCGGTCGATCGTCGATTCATGGTGGTCTCCTGCAGTGGGCACGCACGCGCCGGTCATGGCTTCGTAATCGGCCACGATCGCTTTCCGTTGCAGGATTTGTTGGGTTGGGCGCTCGAGCCCGCGCGACCAAAGGAGGATCGCGATGGGATGCGCTGGCGCAGCGCTATCGATACAGGCCGCGCTCGTCGATGTATCGAAGCACTTCGAGGTTGAGCCACCCGTCCACGCTCACCCCCGAGGCGAGGGCCTTCTTGATCGCGGTGGAGGAGACCTTGGGCAGCGAGAACCCGCGGTACACCTTGACGTCGAGGTCCGGCGGCGGATCGATCGGCGCCGCACCCTGGCGCGGGACGACGATGATGTTCGACAGCAGCGGCAGGCGCTCCGGATCGCGCCACAGCGGGAGCTCCGGCACGATGTCCGATCCAATGACGAGCGTCGGCCGGATGCCCGCGCGGACCGCATGCAGCGCGCTGAGGGTCTGCACGGTGTAGCTGGGCTTGGGCAACTCGCGCTCCAGCGGGATCACGCGCACCGCGTCGCCGAGGTGCGCAAATGCGCGGCGGCACATCTCCATGCGGTCCTCGAACGCCGCGCTCTCCTTGCCGAAGGGGTGCTCGAACACCGGAACCACCCACACCTGGTCGAGTTGTTCGGTGGCGAGCATCGCGTGGGCGAGC
>JBFIHF010000142.1:0-15141 GCA_041601915.1 Bradymonadaceae bacterium | reverse complement strand
GCTGCTGCGGATCGGGCCGGTTCTGATCGTCGGGGTTCCGTTCGAGTTGACGACAGTCGCGGGGCGCCGACTGCGCGCCGCGTTGCGACCGCTCTTCGACGTCGAACACGTGATCGCGAACAGCTACGCGAACGGCTATGCGGGCTACTGCACGACGTTCGAAGAGTACCAACTGCAGCACTACGAGGCGGGCTACACGCTGTTCGGCCCCCACCAGCTCGCGGCGTTGCTCACGAAGTTGGAGTGGATGGCCCAGCGTTGGGGCGACGAGGTCCCCGCCGGACCCGAGCTGGTGGCCTTCGATGACGCCGACCTCGATGCGCGGCTGTTCGATACGCCGTGGACACTGCCGCGGCGCCTTTGATCAGAGTCGGGGTGGCTACTACACTTGCCGGAGTGCGGGATCGAGTCGCCACGATCGTCGCCCGAGGGCGCCACGGGATGCGGGGTTCCGCGCCTTCGGCGTTTGGCACGCAAGATGCACAAGACCACGCGAACTTCGCCAGTGTGGCGCGACAAAGTTCTTTGTTGTATGTCGGCTTTGCCCTATTCTGCTTTGCTAACACCTAGATGCGGGAGACGTCCCGCCCAAGATGAGTGACTTATGAAACGAACGACTTGGTCTGCACTTCTGGTCATGGCCGCTACCTCCGTCGCCTTTGGTTGCAAAGGCGGGGGCGGAGAAGGTGGCCGGATCCAATCCGCAATCGGATACGACGAGGGAGCTGGAAAGCTGCTCGTCGTGACGGAGCGAAATCTGCGAAAGAAAGAGGACCTTCACGTCCGCGTTCGGTCGCTCGCCGATGGAGATACGCTCGACTGCGGATCGATGGCCAAAGATATCGCGACGTTCGATGAGAAGCGCGACAAGGGCCTGTACGTCGGGCCGGCGGTCAATGCGTCGCAGTTCGAGAACCCCACCAATCCCAACACGCTGCTCGGCGAGACGGAGGCTTCCTACCAGGAGCGCCTCGCCAACACGTGGTTCGTCGACATCTGTGTGATGAAAGGCGACGAAGTGCGCCACCAGGCACGCTACGACCTGCGCCAGGCGCTCGATCGTCGCGGCGGAGACGGCAAGGGCGACGAGTTTGATGACGGCGAAAAAATCGTCAGCAACCAGGCCTACGCCGCCGCGTGTATCAAAGACATGGGCGACATCCCCTTCTGGGGCGAGTCGATTGGCGAAGACGGTCAGATGGATTGGAACACGATCGACTGCACCGAAATCGGGACGCCGATTCCAACGACGATCGACGGCGTGCCCACCTCGGAGCACCGCCCGCCGAAGTGCGACAACCCGCAGACGATCTACAGCCACTGCGAAGCCGATGCTCGCACGAGCACACCGGAGAACCCGGTGAACGGCCCGCGAGTTGCCAGCGCGCGAAACGCACAGGGCACCCACTGGGTCCTGCTGTGTCGCAAGACGCTGCGCGAAGAAGGTCGCTTTGAAGACATGGCGATGATCGGCCACAACCCGTTCACCGGTCAGACCTGCTTCATTCAGAACCAGTTGCCGTTCGGCGAGACGCCGAAGCCGGCGAACGATGGCAAGAACATTCCGCATCCCGCCGACAACGTCAGCAGCGAAGCGTCGCCGCAGATGTGGAGCGACATGTGGGGCGGCATCGAAGGCGGCATCGGACCGTCGGGTGGCATCCAGTGTCAGGGCTGCCACAGCACCGACCCGTTCATCCACACCCCGTGGATCGACGGCGCGGTCGACGAGTTTGGCGACCCCGTGGTTCCCAAGATTGGCCGCAACCCCGACTTCGTCGAAGGCTACGCGGGACCGTATCGTCTGCTGGACGCCGCCGACCAGGGCTGGAAAGCGCCGAAAGTTCTCGTGAGCGAAGAAGCGAGCTCCTGCACGAGCTGTCACCGTATCGGTCTTGATCAGTGGACGGCCCCGTCGTCGATCACGGCACGAAACAACGAAGACGGCGGCTGTGTGTTCTGTGGCCAGGCGCCATGGCTCAACCGACTCGAAGGTCTCGAGACGGGTTGGGACAACCTGCTGACCGAAGGCAACAAGGCGTTCAAGAACGTGTTCTGGATGCCGCCGAATGCCGCCGACGTGCTCAACGCTGAGCTGTGGGGCGACTCCGACTACAAGAAAGCGATCGACTTCATCAAGATGTGCGGCGCCGAGCCGACCAACCCGGCCTGCATCTGGGAAGCGCTTCCCGAAGAGCCCGGCAATCCTGAAGAGCTTCCGATCGTCGAAGAGACCGGAACCGACCTCGCCCAAGAGGCGCTGGCGGTCCTCGGTGCTCCGTACGTGAGCCCTGACGGAACCGAGCATGAAAAATCACGCCGCTGTGCGGAGTGCCATGCCATCTCGCGCAACGGCCTTCGCGACTGGCTCGACGCCACGCTGACGGCCGCCGAGGCCGGGATCGATTCGCGCCAGAGCCTCGATGCGATGACGCAGCCCGAGGCCAAAGCGCTCGTGGACTTCATGCGCAAAGGGGACGAGAACAGTGTGTTCGCGGCCGCGAAAATCGGCGTCAACGCCCCCGGTGTCCAATTCCCGTACTTCCAGAAGCTGTTCCAGAAAGCGTACGAAGGCGCCTGGGGTATCGAGTACGGCAAGTTCCTGACGCGCGTCAGCATGCCCAAAGGCAGTCACGCACCGCTGAGCGCCCGCGAGTTCGCGGTCCTTCAGAAGTGGTTCATCGACGAGCGCCTCGCCAATCTGGACGAGCTGCTTCCTGAGATCCCGCCGCCGGCCACCTGTGCTGAAGTTGTTGCCGAATACGGTCTCGATCGCCCCGCGCCGTGGCTGCAGACGCACATCAACAACATGGAGTTCGACGGCTGGGGAGCACGCAATACGGAGGCGGGCATCAATATGTACGGGTGCACCGACTCCGATCCGCTCAACTGCTTCTCGGACGTCAAGTTCAAGCAAGAGCTGGGCTGGGCGGCTGCCGATATCCCCAACCTCAATGTGTTGATGGTCCGGGACCTCGGGTTCGATACCAGCTTCTGGATGCGCACCAGCGCGGACGGTCGCTTCGTCGGTAACGGTGGACGCGGCGGTGAGAACTTCAGTGCCACGATCACGGACCTCATCACGAGCGTGAACATCGGCGTCTCCGGCTCCTACGATCCGGGCTTCTTCCCGAACAACCAGGGCTTCATCATGCAAGGTGGTGGTGCGGGTCTGTGCGGACAGAGCGTGTTGACGAATCCGGAAGCGATCATGGGCGGCATCGACTTCACCGAGCCGGGCTGCTCCAAAGCCGAAGGCATCAACCTGTACCAGCACGTGGCAGTGAACCTGGACGGTGGCGACTACTTCGTCATCAACGGCCAGTTCACCAGCGACTCGGGCTCGGCGAGCAACACCGACCCCCGCGCGCCGTTTGCCGAAGGTGCGGAGATGAAGTTCAGCCCGCTGGTGTTCGACGGGTCGGATTGGAGCCAGAAGCCCGCCGTCACGGTGGCTTCGCCGTACGAAGGCGACTCCGTGCTCTCACCGTCCGGTCAAATGGTCATCAGCCGGTTTGCCGGTCCGGACGGTGTCGCGCTCGGCGCGATGGTGCGACGGGTCCAGGCGACACCGAGTGGCGACAGCTACAACATCAACATCGACCTGCCCCTGCAGTTCCTGTGTGGTGGCGGCGCGAAGCAGAACATCTCGTTCGACGAGCGCTACGCGGTCACGCACCGCTACGAGAACGATACGGCGAACCTGTACGTCTCGGATCTGCTCACCGGCGCGATCACGAAGGTCACGAACATGCCGGCCGGAACGAAAGCGCTCTTCCCGCACTTCCGTTCGGACGGTTGGATCTACTTCCTGACCACTGGTGGTGAGGGCGACCGGGCGATGGCGACGGACGCCGCGCTGCTTCTCGCTGCGGCGAACTGAGCCACCGTGAACACACGCCACCTCATACTTCTGGCCGTCGTCGGGGTCGTTGCTTGTAGCGACACCCCGGCGCCGGATCCCGAACCCGGCGCCTCGCTCGACTTCCCGTTTGATGGGACCTCGGGAAAGGACGACGTGTTTGGTCGCTCGCTGGTCGGTGTGCCCGATCCGTACGTGACGAACTCGAACCTCACCAGTGAGGAAGAGGAGCTGCGCACGAACATGCGCCGCCGTCGCGAAGTGGCGTGGGAGACCGCGCTGAAGGTGATCGGGCCCGTGCCGTTGTTGGGGCTCGCGAACGCCGCCGAAGCGCGCCCAGACTGCGACGCGGCCGTCGTTCCGAACGACCTGGGCAAGTGCGCCAAGCAGCGCAGCGATGGCGCATGCAATGGCATTCAGTCTGGTGGCGTCGATATCTGCGCCTGGGACGGGACAGCATGTGAAGCGACATGCGACCTTCTTCGCCTGCCCGATGGGCAGGACATCCCGACCGTGCCGCGCTTTTCGAGCTGGTACGGCATCGACGACATCACACGAATTTTTCGTAATGCATATGGCGGGCTGACGCCTGAGGAACGCGTGGCTCGCGGGCCTCTGTCCGATCTCGTCATCGGTGAAGCACTCGCCGAAGATCACAACGCGATCGAGCGATCGAGTCGGTGGCCTCTGAATCGGTACACCGACGCGGTCGCCGAGCTGTTTGACTGCACACTCCCGCCCATCGCTGGCGAATCGGATGACGACTACGCGGCGCGCTGCCTCGTCGCTCGTCAGAGCAACTTCAGCGGTGGCAGCCATCCGGGCGGAGGTGTGGCCCGATTGGTGTACAGCCCCGCGATGGTCACGCACATGCTTCGCAACTACGCGGAGGTGCTCGGTTGCCGTGACGACAGTCTGAGCGACACGTGGTGTGGCGATGGCCAGCCTTGCGCCGACCCGCCCGACAACTTCTCGCGGTGTTTCGCCGGCGAGTTTCCGGCCGACGGGGGTCACCCGTTCGCGGCGCTCGCGGCCGACGACAATCGCCTTGGCTCTCTGCGAGAGTTGGGCGGTACGGTCGTCATCAAGGCGACATGGGCCCGCGTGGGCTTCGGATTCGACCTGCCGGTGTACGACACCGACGCGGAGTCGATGCAGGCGGCGATGGGGGCGGGGAAACTCGCGTTGTGGCCCGAGGAGGGCGATCGCAAGATCAGCCCGCCCGAGGACCTCGAAAACCTCGATTTCCCGACACCCGACGACATCTACACCATCAAGACCAAGTCTGGCTCGATCTATCGGCTGACCGGTCTGCACATCATGACGAAGGAGCTGCGCCACTGGCAGTGGGTTTCGCTGTGGTGGAGCGACAAGCCGAACACCGACTTTGGTGCGGACCGCCCGGCCGCGTTTGATGGGCTGCCGTCGCCGTGGAAGAACTACAAGATGTGCGTCGTCACCGACTATCTCGAGGGCGACAGCGACCCCGCGGCACGGTTTGGCGACTTCCCGACGCTCCAGGCGGTGCTCGAGACGACCGGCACCGGCGGCCGCCCGACATGGTGTAGCAATCCATACATCGAGCGCGGCGCGGGCAACGCGCGGACGAACTGCATCGGCTGCCATCAGCACGCCGGCACGCGGTTCTCCGAGGCCGTCGCGACGACGCCGTTTAGTGTCGACGCGATCATCCCCGATGAGTCACCGGACCTCACCAACAGCAACCGATTCCCGGCCAATGGCCGAATTCGTCGTCGCAGTCACTTCGCGACGGACTACGTGTGGGCGTTCAGCCGCTTGGACGACCTGACGGAACTGGTGCGAACGGAGGTCGAGTTCGCGGGATCCAGCGATCCAAAGTGGTTGCGGATCAACACGATCCTCGCGGCGCCTGGCGATGCCACGGCCGGCGAAGAGGTGTTTCGCAATACGACCGCCGACCAGCGCTGCACCGATTGTCACGGCGATACCGGGGAGGGCGGCATTGGCGCCAACCTCCCGCTGGTGTTCGCGCAGAAGACATCGTGGCAACTGTTGCACACCGTGATCAACGGACGAGGATCGATGCCCGCATGGGGCGAGACCCTCACCGATCAGCAGCTCACTGACTTGTTTGCCTACTTAACTAAGACCTTTGACACACCATAGGACGACGACATGACGTTCAAGCTCTCTACGTTCGCCCTCGCCGCCGTGTTCGCACTCGGCTGCGGTACCGGCACGCCCGACGATAACACGATCGACGACCCGGAAGCCAATCCGCAGGACTTCCCGGCGGTCGGCGTCTCCGATGCCTGTGGCGGCAAGTGCGACGACCCGAACGCGGTCCTCAACGTGTCTGCGACGCGGCTGCTGTCCAGTCTGGACATGATGGACTACATGGAGGTCGCCGACGTCGGTCAGAGCTTTGCGCTCATCGGCCAGGTCCTCGAGATCGAGGACGAGGACGGACCGCTGGAGGGCGACACGCTCGCCGTGGACGTGTACGCCGCCGATGGCGCCGCGAACCAGGACTTCAAGATCAGCGCCGAGCTCGTGTTCGATGGTGTTCGCTATGTGTCGGAGTCGATCGACAGCAGCGACCTCATCCCGTGGCAGCTGCTCCGCGTGGACGTGACCGGAACGCACGCCGGTCGTGACATCGCTCAAGGCTTTGACTACGCGCCGGGCTTCATGGTCGGCGACGAAGTCGTGGTGCGCGTCGAGTCGGCGGATCCCTTCGCCGAAGCGCTGAACGTCAACCTGCCGGTCATCTACATCGATCCGGCGGCGGAGACGCCCGACTACGAGCGCGCCAGCGGCGTCGACGGGTTCAACCTCGGCGGGACCGAGTTCTGGCAGCGCTGGGAGGGCGGACACAGCCCGACCTTCAGCTACAGCGCCGGAACCGAAGCGGGCCGCAAGTGCATGTACGCCAGCGCTCGCCGCTTCGAAGCGATCATGCGCGATGCGCCGGAGTCGATCGTCTCGCTGAAGGAGAACACGAACTGGGGCGGTAGCTTCTTCAACTGGAACGATGACTACAGCGACGAGTCCGCCAACGGCCGTCCGCGTGGCGCCGTGCTCTGGGCGTGGCGCACGAGCCTGATGAAGTGGATCAGCCAGACCGGCGACGACGGCGCCTGCTTCCTGCCGACGCTGGACCAGGTCGAGCGAGCCGCACGCAGCTGCCAGTCCAAGGCCGACAGCAACGAAGGTGAGATCGAAGGCTGCCAGGCCGGCTGAACGCGTCCACAACTCCCCGCAGTTCCGATCGCCCCCACATTCAATGCGGGGGCGATTTTCGTAGGAGCGACGCGGCGATCGAGCCGACGAGGAGTCCAACGATGACGCCGAGAGAGACCAAGATCGGAATCTTGTAGGCGCCGGACACGAGCATCTTCACGCCGACGAAAACGAGGACGAGCGACAAGCCGACCGTCAGGTAGTGGAACTTTCCCATCATTCCGGCGAGCGCGAAGAACAGCGCCCGCAGCCCGAGAATGGCAAAGATGTTCGACGTGTAGACGATGAACGGATCCCGGGTGACGGCGAAGATCGCAGGAATCGAGTCGAGGGCGAACACGATGTCTGTAGACTCGATCGCCACCAGCACCAACAACAGGGGTGTCGCGTACCGCTTTCCGTCCTCGACGACGGTGAAGTGATCCCCGCGATAGTGACCCACCGACGGGACGAAGCGCCGGAACGCCCGAAAGAGGGGGTTGCGCTCTGGATGGACCTCCTTGCCTCGCTGCAGGAGCAGCTTGATCCCGGTGAAGACGAGGAACGCCCCAAAGAGGTAGATGACCCAGTGAAACTTCTGCAGGAGCGCCGCGCCGAGCACGATGAAGATCGCGCGCATGACGAGGGCGCCCAGAATCCCCCAGAACAACACCCGATGCTGGAGCCGGGCGGGGACCGCGAAGGCCGAGAACACCACGATGAAGACGAAGATGTTGTCGACCGACAACGCCTTCTCGATGACGTAGCCGGTCAGAAACTCGAGTGCGTGCGTCGGTCCAAACGCAATGTAGACGCCGACGTTGAAGAGCAGCGCCAGGGAGATCCACACCGCCGTCCAAGCGAGGGCTTCCCGGACGCTCACTTCGTGCGCCTTGCGGTGGAAAACCCCAAGGTCGAGGGCCAGCATCGCCAGCACGAACAAGGTGAAGCCGCCCCAGAGGGCCGGCGAGCCGATGCTATCAACGCCCATCGTTGACTCCGCGGTTCCGCATCAAGATGCGCACCCGGTCGACTCTGACGATCAGCGGAGTTGTCGCGGTGGATGAATTCTAGCAGCCTGCGACGACGGGATCGCCGACGCGGACTGAACCGGCCTTGCTGAGCAACGCGTTGCGCGCGAAGTCCACTTTGCCGCGGTCATTGCGACGGAACTTCGCCAGCGTCCGTAGCGGCTCGCCGTCGCGCCGCGGCCGGTCGGGCCGGACGGGGTCGAGCGTCGTGATCGAGCAACGCTCGCAGTTCGTGGCGCACGTGAACTCGGCCTCTCCGATGCGGAGGGTGGCCCAGTGGTCCTCGGCCCACGCATGTGCGCCGTCGATGACAATGTTGGGACGGAAGGCCGCCATCGGGACCGCGTCACCGGTAATCCGCAGGTTGAGGTCCCCGAGCGAAGCGCTGGTCGCGAGCAGATACGGGAACCCGTCGGCGAAGCTCAGCGGATGTTCGGGATTCTGATCGGCGCCGCGATGCACGTCGTCGGGCATGTACACGAGCTGCGCCGGCTCGCCGAGCAGCGTCGTGAAGAAGTCGTCGGCGGCATCGGAAACGCGGAGCGCCGCGACGCGGTCGCTCCAAACCGTCACGGCGGTTCGCTCGTCGCCCTGCGGTTGGTGAATGACGAGGTCGCCCACACCTTCGGCCGTGAATCGCACGCCATCGCCGGTGAGTTCGGCGGCGGCGCGTCCCAGCGCGGGGTTTGCGCGCTGCGTCATGAACGCACCGTCGGGCGAGGTGACCATGTAGCGGCGATCGTGGGCGAAGCCACGCATCGTGGCCTCCCAGCCGTCGACGGCGATGGCTGGTCCACTCTTGAGTGGATAGATGAAGAGGGCGGCGACCTTCATGTGTCGAACTTCACGCCCTGCGCCAGCGGCAGCGAGTTGCCGTAGTTGACCGTGTTCGTGGTCCTGCGCATGTAGGACTTCCAGGAGTCCGACCCGGACTCGCGTCCGCCACCGGTGTCTTTCTCCCCGCCAAAGGCGCCGCCAATCTCGGCACCGGAGGTCCCGATATTGACGTTCGCGATCCCGCAGTCGGAACCAGCAGCGCTCAGGAATCGCTCCGCTTCGCGCATGTCCTCGGTGAAGATGGCCGACGACAAGCCCTGCGGCACGGCATTGTTCATCGCGATCGCTTCGTCGAAGTCCCAGTACGTCGACACGTACAGCAGCGGCGCGAACGTCTCCTCCCGCACGATCGGCGAACTGTGGTCGATCTTCACGATCGCCGGTTGCATGTAGACGCCGCCCGCCGGGACGCCCTCGACAACGCGCACGCCGCCGACGAGCAGCTCACCGCCGCTCGCGATGGCCGCCTCGATCGCGCTCAGCATGGCGGCACCGGCGTCTTCGTCGATGAGCGGGCCCACGAGGGTACCTGGCTCGCGGGGGTCGCCCACGGCGAGCGAGCCGTACGCGCGGGTCAGGCGGTCGACGAGGTCTCGCATTTTCGACTCGTGGACGATCAGGCGTCGCAGGCTGGTGCAGCGCTGTCCGGCGGTTCCCACCGCGGAGAACACGATCCCGCGCAGCGCGAGGTCGAGGTCTGCCGACGGGGTGACGATCACGGCGTTGTTTCCGCCGAGCTCCAGCAGGCATCGACCGAGGCGCCCCGCCACGGTCTTCGCGACCGCGCGCCCCATCGGCACCGACCCTGTGGCGGAGACGAGCGGGAGGCGTGGATCCGCGGCGAGTTGCTCGCCCGCTGGCCGTGCGCCCATCACGACCGCCGACAGGCCGTCGGGCACCCCGCCGAAACGCTCGGCCGCGAGCTCGACGACGCGTTGGCAGGCGAGGGCGCAGAACGGGGTCTTCTCGGAGGGTTTCCAGATCACGGAGTTGCCGCACACGAAGGCGAGCATCGCGTTCCAAGCCCAGACGGCCATCGGGAAGTTGAACGCCGTGATGACCCCGACAGGGCCCAGTGGGTGCCACTGCTCCATCATGCGATGGTCGGGGCGTTCGCTGGCGATCGTGAGGCCGTAGAGCTGACGTGACAGGCCGACAGCGAAGTCGCAGACGTCGATCCACTCCTGCACTTCGCCCAGTGCTTCGGACGTGATCTTGCCGTTCTCCAGTGAGATCAGCGCCCCCAGCTCTTCCTTGTGCTCGCGAGCGACCTCCGCGATGACGCGGACAAACTCCCCGCGGCGCGGTGCGGGTACGGTCCGCCACTCTTCGAACGCGCGCTCGGACTGCGCAATCGCGGCGTCAATGTCTGCGGCACTCGCCCGATCGACGCTGCCGATGTACTCGCCATCGATGGGCGAGGTGACACCGAACGTGCCGTCGGCACCGAGTTTGACCAGTGTGAAGTTCGTCACGTGTACTCCTTGATTCAGCGCTGAGTGTTCGTCGATTCGAAGATCTTGTCCGCGCTCTGGGCGACGAACCCCTCGTACATGCCGCCCTCGACGGGATGTCGCAGCGCGAACTCGTAGTAGCAGGTCGGGATCTCGTGGACCTCATCGCCCGCGAAACTGACCTCGAGGGTATCCGCGAGAGTCGACCCTTGCTCGAGGAACACCTCGGGGGTGCCTTTGATGCGGCCACCGGACTCGTTGAGCGCGAACCCCGCCTCCGCCACGAAGTCGAGCAGCCGGTCGAGGCTCCGAAACGAATCGAGGCTGTTCACGTTCACGGTGAAGTGGTTGGGGCGCAGGCCATGCGCCGCAAACCACGCCGCGTACTCGGACTTGTCTTGCAACGCGCAGTACTGCTCGAACG
Source organism: Bradymonadaceae bacterium (assembly GCA_041601915.1). GTDB lineage: Bacteria > Myxococcota_A > Bradymonadia > Bradymonadales > Bradymonadaceae > JBFIHF01. Next base: position 4,329 of record JBFIHF010000142.1, on the reverse strand, counting down.
TGACGGGCTTCCACAGCCGGCCGCTCCAGAAGAGCTCCGGGTTGCGCACGGCCGCGGGGTCGATCTGCGCGGCGAGGTCCCGCAGGACCGCCTGGTCGGCGTCGCCGAGTTCTTCGACCAACAGTTCGCTGAGAAAGATGCGCGGCCACTCGTCGGCGTGCACGTAGCTGCGGGCGCGCAGCTTCTTCTCCGGGAACACGTAGTCGTCGAACGGCTCGTACCCGAGCCCTTCGATGACGGCGCCGAGTTCGTCGAGTCCGATCGGCGAAATGTTGATGGTGCGAAAGGCGACGTGGTCGTCGACGATCAGCTCTCCGCGCTCTTCCAGCAGCTGCCGGATCGAAGAGACGCGTGGTGCGATGGCCGCGTAGTCGTGCCAGAGATGGGTAAACCAGTCTTCGAGTTCCATGGCGGGAACATCGCTGATGCTCCTCGATTTGTCACGCCGCGTCGCGTGGTCGCCCACTGCCGTGGCGCCCGTTGCGGCATCGTAAATGCGCCGCTACTCATTGTAGTGTAATCTCGGTGGCCTACAGGAGGCGTGATGGGAATCTTCGGACGTATGAAAACCCTGCTCAAAGCCAACGTGAACGACCTCGCGTCGAAGGCGGAGAACCCGGAGCTCGTGCTCAATCAGCTGATCCTCGACATGGAAGACCAGCTGCGGGCCGCGAAACTGCAGGTGCGCGACACGATCACCGATCAGAAGCGGCTCGAGAAACAGCTCGAGACGGCGCTGGCGTCCTCCAAGGAATGGGAGCGCAAGGCGATGATCGCGGTGGAGGCCGGCGAGGACGATCTCGCGCGTGCGGCGCTGGGACGAAAGCAAGAGGCCGACGATCAGGCGGAGGAGTTCCAGGCGGGTCACGAGCGCCAGAAGGCGGCGGCCAATGAGCTCAAGCTCGCGTTGCGTGGCCTCGGTGACAAGATCGAGGAAGCCAAGCGCAAGAAGGCGATTCTGCTGGCGCGCGCGAAGAAGGCCGCGCTGACGGCTCAGATGGCCGGCGGCGCGGGCGTCGGTGCGGACACGTCGGCGTTCGATAGCTTCGAGCGCCAGGCGGGTAAGATCGAGAACCTCGAGGCCGAGGTCGCCGCGCACGGCGAGATCGACGACACGCTGCATGTCGCGGAGCTGGAGTCGAAGTTTCGCGGGCTGGAGGACGAGCACGGCGGCGACGACGCGCTGGCGGCGCTCAAACGCAAGATGGGCAAAGACTGACGGCCCGTCAGATTTCCACGGGCTGGACTCCCGGCGATCCAGAATTCCCCGATCCGGCGCCCCCGATGTAGGCGTGGTGGTGCCCCGCTCGGGCAGCTTTGCTGCGCCGAACAGTGATTCCACGCCCCGTGGGCGTCGCGCGGCATCATCCGTGCACTGCTGAGGCGCATGCAGACACGAATCCTCATGTTGACGCTGTTCGTCGCCACCTGGCTGGGCTGTGGCAGCACGCCGGAACCGCCGCCCCTCGCGGAAGCGGATTGGGCGCTCGAGCACGCTTCGACGTATCTGGAGGACACGGCATGGCGGCGTGGGCAACTGGAGGCGTCGTTGTGGATGCCCGAGCTTCCGTACGCGAGGAAGCGTCTCGCGGGCTATGCCTTGCCGCAGGGCGGTTGGGACCAACTGCCGCTGATTCGCACCCACGTGACCCCGGTCGGAGACAACCCGACCCCGCTCGACGTGTTGGAAGACGACGCGATCCCGACCACACGCGCCGAGTGGTTGGCGATCGGTGAGCGCGCCTTCTGGTCGATGCCGATGCGCCGCGACGCGTACTTGGAGTGGCTGATCGAGCAGCCCCAGGTCTGGGACCAGGTGGGCCTTCAGCGCGATGAGCTGGGCAATGTGCGTGGGATCGTCCGGTTTACCGACGCCCGCGGCAATGAGCGAGCCGGGGCAACGTGCGGGTTGTGCCACGGCGACAACGGACTCGCCGGACGTGCGACCCGGGCGTTGGACCTGGGGTTAGGCCGCGAGCTGTTCTCGCAGGCTGTTTACGGCCGCGAGACCGACTTCGACACCTGGGGGGCCGGACGCGTTGACGTCACCGACGACCAGGTCGTCGATGCACTCGCGATCCCTGATCTGTGGGGCGTGCGCCATCAGGCGTACATGAATCACAGTGGCGCCATCAAACTGGAGACGCCGGCGGCGCTCGCCGTGCGCTTCGAGACGCAATACATCGTCGGCCACTCGCTGGAGGCGCGGCCGGACCGGCGCATCAGCTGGGCGCTCATGATGTACGTCTACTCGCTGGAGCCGCCCGCTGCGACGACTCCGCCGAAGGGCCGCGGCAAGGACTTGTTCGACCAGCGCTGCGCGGGCTGCCACTCCCCGGACCTCGGGTACAGCGGCGGACTGATTCCCACGCAGTCTCTGGCGAGCGACCCGCAAGCCGCAAACAGCGTGATGCGGGGCACCGGCGCCTACAAGGTGTCGAGCCTGCTGCGGATCGCCGACGGCGCACCGTACCTGCACGACGCGAGCATCGATTCGCTCGCCGAACTTTTGGAGCAGCATCCGACCGCATCGGACCTCGATGCCGAGGATCGCGCGGACCTTCTCAAATTTCTGGAATCACTTTGACCGCCACACCCAACGAGAGCCCAACATGAAGAAGACACTGACGATCCTCCTCCTCGCCCTGGTTGTGGGCTGCGTGCCCGCTGACGAGCCCAAGACGTGCGACGGCGCCGAGTGCACGACCGAAAACAACGTCACGCCGCAGAATGGGCCGGACGTGAAGGGCTCGTTCCTGTCCGGTCATCTGGGCAACTACTACGACTGCCCCGAAGAAGGGTACTCCAAGACGAGCTCCGATGCGTCAAGGGCGGCTCCCGGTGCGGACTTCGCGCCGTGTGAGGCGGCGGACGATTCCTGTGGCGGCCCGCTCAATTGCGACGCCGCACAGCTGACGATTCGGCTGACCAACGGTGGCCGCGCACCGGCCACGTTGCTGGAAGTGTCGAAGATCGAAATCTACGACACCGACGGATTGTCACTGGCGGTCTTGCCCGTGACGGGTCTGTTCGATATTTCCACGAACGCCGCATTCGACGGGACGCTCGCGGTCGGGGCGAGCGTCGACCTGCGGGTGGAGTACCGCGGCCCCGCGAACCTCAGCGAGCTGATGACGGCTGATGATGGGACGCGCATCTCGAGCTCCGAGGCCGCCGAGATCGAGATCACGGTGTCGGCGGAGAACCACCGCGATATCGTGATCGACGGCGGTGAAGTGTTCGTTTTGCCCAGCGTCGTGACCTGAAAACCTTGGGTCGGATCTCAAACCCGGGTATCCTCGTTCTTTCACTGCACTGAAATGGAGCGAATGTGAAAACGAAACTGGGAATGGGATTCGCCGCTGTCCTGCTGATCGCCGCATGCAGCGGAAGCAACAACGAGCCGGGGACCGACACATCGGTCGCGAACAATGAGACCGACATGAGCACGCCGGATACGGCGCAGCCCAACAACGGGACCCCGGACACCGGGACCCCGGACATCGGGACCCCGGACGACACGGGTGACGAGCCGGACACCGCGCCTCCCGTGGACATGGGCCCTCAGCGCCTCGCCGCGCATGCGTGCACGTATGCTGCAGCGACGGACATGACGGGCACCGCGGCCATCAACATCACGGACATCGCGGGGTGGGAGATCGGCCACAACGTGTGCCTCATCGTCAGCGCGGGCACCGTGCTGACGTGGGACGGCAACTTCACGGCGCACCCCTTGAAGGGCGGCGTGGCGCCGATGGCAGACGCCACCAATCCGATCCAGATCGCGGGTGACGGCGTGACCGGCGCGGCCGCGATCGACGTGACATTGGCCGACACGGGCGACTACGGCTACTACTGCGGCATCCACACGACGTCGATGCGCGGCGTGATCTACGTCGACTAGGTGTGCAGCGCCTCGCCACGCCTCACAGGTGATCCGCTGGTCCGCTGGTCCGCTGGTCTGCTGGTCGCCGGTCAAATTCAAACTAAGACCCATACTCGGTTCACGGAGCTACCACGCGAAGCGTCGAGCAACCTCGCGCCTGCTGATGAACCGCGGCCTCCCCCGTGAAGCGCGAGTGCCTCGGGCGCTTCGCGTGGTGGTTCTCTAGTTGGTGTGTGGGTCTTAGTTTGAAACTGACCAGCGGACCAGCGGACCCGCGGACCAGCGGAACGGGCCTTAAGATCCTACCTACTGAGCCGCGCCTAGCCGACGAGGCTTCCGGAGCGGATCGCGTCCACGACGGTCGGGTCGGCGAGCGTTGAGATGTCCCCCAGCTCGTCGCCGCGGCCCTCCGCGATCTTGCGCAGGATTCGGCGCATCACTTT
>JBFIHF010000141.1:0-15142 GCA_041601915.1 Bradymonadaceae bacterium | reverse complement strand
CGGCTACGGCGCGGCCGGTGCGATGGTGAGCCCGCGCTACATGGCGTCGGACAACGCGGGCATGCTCTACATCACGGACACCAACGGGGAGACGCTGCGTACCTACAACACCGTCTCGGGGTATCTGGGGACCTTGGCCGGCGGTACGCAGGGCTATGTCGATGGGGTTGGCACCGCCGCTCAGCTCGATCGGCCGCGCGGTCTGACGTCGGACGGCGCGAGTCTCTACTGGGGCGAGCAGAACGCGAACACGGTGCGCCAGGCGGTCGTCGCGACCGCCTCGGTGTCGACGTTGGCCGGCCAAAACGGCTGCGCCGGCGCGGCCGACGGCCTCGGCGGGACTGGTGTGCAGCCGATCGTGTGTGTAGGGACCCGGATGGGCCAAGCGCGCTTCGGCGCGGTCTGGAACGTCGTGTACCACTTCGGGTCGCGTTCGATCTTCGTGCGCGACTCCAACGGAGTGCGGCGCATCGAGTAGCGGCGTTGACCGAATGCGCGTGCGCGATATTGAGTAATCGTCAGTTCAGAGGGGGATGTTGCCGTGCTTCTTGGGCGGCGAATCCTCGCGCTTGTTCTGAAGCATCTCCAGCGCGTCGATGAGCCGGGGGCGCGTGTCCTTCGGGTTGATGACGCCGTCGATGTAGCCGAGTTCGGCGGCCTTGAACGGGTTCGCGAACTTCTCGCGGTAGTCGGCGACGAGCTCGGCGTTTCGAGCCACGGAGTCGCTCGCCTCTTTGAGCTCGTTGCGGAAGATGATGTTCACGGCGCCGTCGGGGCCCATCACCGCGATCTCCGCGGTGGGGTAGGCGAGGTTGATGTCGGCCCCGATGTGTTTGGAGCTCATGACGTCGTAGGCGCCGCCATAGGCCTTTCGTGTGATCAGCGTGATCTTCGGCACGGTGGCTTCGGCAAACGCGTAGAGCAGCTTCGCGCCGTGCTTGATGATCCCGCCGTACTCCTGGTCGACACCGGGCAAGAACCCGGGGACGTCGACGAGCGTGACGAGCGGGATGTTGAACGCGTCGCAGAAGCGCACGAACCGCGCCGCTTTGACGCTCGCGTTGATGTCCAAGCAACCCGCGAGGTGGCTGGGCTGGTTGGCCACGACGCCGACGGAAAAACCGCCGAGGCGCACGAAGCCGACGACAATGTTCTTCGCGTAGTGCTCTTGGACCTCGAAGAAGTAGCCGTCGTCGACGACGAGGCTGATCAGCTCTTTGATGTCGTAGGGCTTCGACGCGTTTTCGGGCACCAGCGTCGTGAGCTTCGCCTCGCGCCGGTTGCGATCGTCGCCCGAGGGCACGAATGGCGCCTCCTCGGCGTTGTTGGACGGCAGGAAAGAGAGCAGCTCGCGAATCCGAGCGATCGCTTCCTCTTCGTTGGTGCACTCGAAGTGGGAGACACCGCTGGTCTCGCTGTGGATGTGCGCGCCGCCAAGTTCTTGCTTCGTGACATCCTGGCTCGTGACCGTCTTCACGACCTCGGGGCCCGTGATGAACATGTAGCTCGTCTCTTGGACCATGAAGATGAAGTCGGTGATCGCGGGGCTGTACACGGCGCCGCCGGCACACGGGCCCAGGATCGCCGAGATCTGCGGCACCACGCCGCTCGCGCGGGTGTTGCGATAGAAGATGTCGGCGTAGCCCGCGAGCGACACGACCCCCTCTTGGATGCGCGCGCCGCCCGAATCGTTGAGTCCCACGACGGGGGCGCCGACCTTCATGGCGAGGTCCATCACCTTGCAGATCTTCTCCGCGTAGGCGCCGGACAACGAGCCGCCGAAGACGGTGAAGTCTTGAGCGAACACGTACACCAAGCGGCCGTCGACCTTGCCGTAGCCGGTCACGACGCCATCGCCGGGAATCTTGCTCGATTCCATGCCGAAGTCGGTGCAGCGATGAGTCTTGAGCTTGTCGAGTTCGGTAAACGTGCCGGGGTCCACGAGCAAGTCGATGCGCTCCCGCGCGGTCAGCTTGCCTGCTTCGTGTTGCCGGGCGATTCGCGCCTCGCCGCCGCCCTGTTCGGCCAGACGGTTGAGCTCGTTCAGCTTATCGATTGTTGAGATCATGGCTTTGGTCCCACTGCTAGTTCACGCGGCCGCTGGCCTTGAGGTAGACGTTCTCGTACGCCAATGCCGACTGCGACCACGAGAAGTCGGCGCCCATCGCCTGAACCATCAGCGGTCGCCACTGTCGGTGGGCGCGGTACTTGGTCGTCGCACGCTCCATCGCCTTCTCGAGGGCCGGTTTGGTGTACCCCTCGAAGACGAAACCGGTGCCGTTCTCCTGATCGGCGTCGATCACGGTGTCGGCCAGGCCACCGGTCGCATGCACGACGGGCAGGGTGCCGTACTTCATCGCGTAGATCTGCGTGAGACCACACGGCTCGTACTGGCTCGGCACGACGAGGATATCGGTGCCCGCGAGGATGCGGTGCGCCGCAGCATCATCGTAGCCGATGCGAACCGCGACGCGCTCGGGGAACTCCTTCTGCAGCTTCTCCAACGCCGTCTGGTACTTCTTGTCGCCGTCGCCGAGGAAGACGATCTGGAAGCCTTCACGCTCCCCGGAGACCTTCTTGAGCAACTTGCGCACCGTCGGGACCAGCAGATCGAGGCCCTTTTGCTCGGTGAGTCGCCCCACGAACCCCAGCAGGGGCAGCACCGGGCGCACCGGCAATCCGAACTCGAACTGCAGCTCGGCCTTGTTGCGCCGCTTGCCGTTCAGGCGGTCGGCGTCGTAGCGCACCGCGAGGTGGTGATCCCGATCCGGCGACCACACGGAGTAGTCGGCGCCGTTCAGGATGCCGACCATCGACTCGCCGCGATCGCGGAAGAGCTTGTCCAGACCGAAGCCGCCGTCTTTGGTGCGCAGCTCTTCGGCGTACGTCGGGCTGACCGCGGTGACGTAGTCGCTGAACACGACGCCGCCCTTGAGGTAGTTGACGGCGTCGTCCTGACGCAGCTTGGTGTCGGTGTAGAAGGTCTTCTTGGGCAGGCCGGTGTCGTCGAACGACGCCGCCGCAAACTCGCCCTGGTAGGCCGCGTTGTGCAGCGTCAGCACCGTGCCGACCTTCGCGAGCTCCTTCTTGTAGTAGTGCTCCACGTACACCGGCGTGAGCGCGGTGTGCCAGTCGTTACAATGGATCACGTCCACCGGCACCGAGGACTGCAGCGCGAACTCGGCCACCGCACGCGCGAAAAACGCGAAGCGCAGCGCGTTGTCTTCGAACGTGTCGCCGTCGTAGCCGTAGACGCCGGACCGGCCGAAGAACTCGTCGCACTGCAGGAAGAACACGCGCACGCCCATCGCGACGCGGCCTTCCCAGATCACACATTCCACGGCGCTGCCCGACTTCGCTTTGCGGGGAACGCTCACGGTCTGCAGCCGGCGAGCGAGCGCCAACTGGTCCGGATCGAGATGACCGTACAGCGGCGTGATGATGTTGACGTGGTGTCCGCGCTGCCCCAGTGCTTTGGGGAGGCTCGCCGCGACGTCACCGAGCCCGCCCGTCTTTGAAAACGGGGCGAGTTCGCTGGTCGCGAACAGAACGTGGAGCTGCTTGGAGGGATCGACGGCCGCTTTCGGCTTCGTCTTGATGAGTTTGGAAAGGTCCATAGTCTCAGATGTCCATGTCACGCAGGTGTTTTGCGGCTTCTTCGGGTGGGGTCGGGTTGATGTAGAACCCGGTGCCCCATTCGAACCCCGCCACTTTCGTCAGCGTGGGGATGAGCTCCAGATGCCACGTAAAGTGTGACATGTCCTCGTCCGTGAACGGTGCCGAGTGGAGCATGAGGTTATAAGGCGGATGATCCAGGGCGCGGTTGAGCTTGCGACAGACGACTTGGAGCGCCTCGGCGAGGCAATGATACGTCCGCAAATCGGCGTGTTCGTACCACGGCTCGCCGCGTCGCGGAAGGAACCACAGCTCGAACGGAAATCGCGACGCGTACGGCGCGATGACCACGATGTCTTCGTTCTGGTAGACGAGGCGTTCCTCGGAGTCCAGCTCTTGCTGCAGGATGTCGTCAAACACGCACCGGTCGCGGAACTCCTGGTACTTCTTGGCGCCTTCGAGCTCCTCGGCGAGTCGCTTGGGAACGATCGGCAGCGCGATCAACTGGCTGTGGGCGTGCTCTAAGGACGCGCCGGCCTGGGCGCCGTGGTTCTTGAACACGATCGCACACCGCAGGCGCGGGTCCTGGCGCAGCTCCCGCAGTCGGTCGGCCCAGACGCGCAGTACCTTCTCGATCTGGGCCGTGTCGAGTTCCGCGATGTCACTGATGTGCTCGGGGCACTCGATGATGACTTCGTGCGCGCCGATGCCCGACATTTCGTCGTAGATGCCTTCGCCGCGCCGCGTGATCTCGCCTTCGCTGCGCAGCGCCGGGAACTTGTTCGGGACGACCCGCACATCCCAGCCATCGCCGGTCCGTTCTTCGGCGATCGGCGGTGGTGTGGCGTCCTCGTTGCCAGCGCAGAACGGACAAAACTCGGCCTGCGGGGAGCGCACGCTCTCACCGTAGTCGCTCGGGCGTTTGTTCCGCTCCGTGGCGATGATGACCCATCGGCCGCCGATTGGGTCTTTGCGCAGGGTTGGCATCCAACATCTCATATAAGCCGCGGCTTCATAGCCGCAATCGGCCGGTTAAGCAATGCGGGCGGGCGCGGCGTCAGCTCTCGCGGTCTTTCAACAGCAGCGCGAGCTCTTTGGCATGCGGGATCTTGAAGCGTCCAGCGAGCAGCACGAATGTGCGCTCGTGGTTGCGGGTCCAGTCGATCAGCTTTTGCATCTCCCAACCATCGAACTGCCGGCGGGCGGCGGCGCGTTCCGTCACCCGGAACGCCGCGACTGGTGATCGGGGCAGCTCCTCGAGGTCGGCCTCGAGGATGAACGGGTCGACGACGTACGCGAGGCCGGCTTCGGCAGCGACCGCGTGGCCGTCTTCGAAGGTCCACAGACCCGAGGCCTCCCACAGGACCGGGCGCTTCGTCGCTTCGGCGAGGCGGGCCCCCAGTTTGCGAATCAGGGCACGGCTCACGTCCGAGGGCTGCAGTTCGGGCGGTGTTTCCAGCACCAGCGACTTGGCGGCGAGGGCCTTCACGCGGGCGAGCGTCTGCTCGATCGCGGCTTCCATGGCCGGGGGCAGCGTCGAACTGCCGTTCTCGAACGCCGCGAGCAGCAGGCGATTGATCTCGGGGGAGGTGTGCACGTTCCAAGCGAATCCGCGTGGAGACTCGACGCGCCAGCGGTTCAGCGTCGCGATGGACGGCTCATCGTCAGGGTGATCGGCGTTGCGCAATTCAAAGCTGTTGCAGAGGTCGAAGTAGCGGGTCCAGCCGTACACGACCTCATCAAATCCAAAATAGATCATCGATTGCTTTCCTTGGGGCGTTCATCCAGCGCGTATACATCATCGGCGCCGTACTTCTTTACAAGCTTTTCGATGCGTCGCAGCGCGCGGGTGCGCTGGGTCCACAGATCGTCGATGCGACCGAGTTCGTCCTTGGACGCATTTGGGAAGAGGAACTCTTCGGCGACCTTTCGGTCGAGCTTCTTAAGCGATTCCACGGTCGCGCGCGAGAACCGTTTCGACCACGAGAAGCGGCCGCGCACACGCACCGACTCGCCGGAGAAGAATGCCGCACTGTCCTGAACCGACGAGATCAGTCCGTCGTCGATGCGCGTGCGGCTGCCCCAATCTTCCTCGGTCGGCGCAAAGCGGTTCCAGTTGTTGACGAGGTAGTCCACGAGCAGAATCGACGAGACCTGCCGGGCGAGCTGCCGCGCGTGGAGGCCGTGAATCTCGGGATAGACGCGATCGGCGCCAAAGAACGCGACCTGCTGATGGGCTGGCTCGACGCTGGCGTCGAGCTGAGCGAGGCCGCTGCCGGCCGTCAACCACGGCCGCCAGATCTGGCTGATCTCGATCGGCCACGGGGCGCCCTTCGGCACCATCCGGATACTTCCGTGCAGCACCCCGTCCTTGTCCCAGTCGAAATCGCCCTTCATGCGCCCGACCATGTCTTGGGTGTCGTCGCGTCCCGCGGCTGCCAGGGCCTGCAGGGTCGCCTTGTCCATGAGCATCTCGCGGGTCTCGGGGATCCGAAAGTGGCACACGATCAGCTGGCACAGGCGGTAGGCCGCGATGTCGTTGCGCCACTCGTCGTCCCCGAGGTCGGGCCAGATTGTCCACTGTTGGCCGGCCTTGTCCTCCACGACGAAGCTCGGGCGCTTGCCGGGGTCGATGCGAACCAATCGCGTGAACTTCTTTGCCGTGACTTCGGTCGGCGCTTCGGATTCGAACTGTTGTCGAAGCGAGGTGTCGATCACGCTCTGCAGCTCTTTGGAGTCCCCCCGCGTGGCCACACTCCAGTTCGCGACAGCCCGCGCAGCTTGCCACGACTGGCGTTTCATGAGTCCGGCGATCAGCGCGTCCGGCTCCACCGACGTCGGCTGGCGCTTCCATTTTTCGAACGACAGCGTGAGGATCGCGCGTTCGTCGCGGGACTCTTTGGCGACGTTGAGCAGGCCGTCGATTGAATCCGCGACGGCGTGGGCGCTGTTGATCGCGGCGACCGCCGATTGGAACGCCGGGACCGGATCGAACTCGCCGGCGTCCTCGGCGGCGAGCACGCTGAGGCCCGCGGCGTCGACTTCATCAAATCCGACGTCGCCATCCCACACCAGCGTCCATGAGGGCTGCCGTGGCATCAGGAGCAAGGCGACCCCGACGACCGTGGCCAGCAAGGCCAACGGGACCACGACGAGCGCGACGAGCCGTGCCGCCGAGCGTTTTTTGGGGGGCGGTGCCGGGGCGGGATCGGGAATCGTCGCCTGTTCGTGGATGATAATCTTAGGGGTCGCCGGCTCCACAGCGGGCGGCTCGTCGGGGGCCGGGCGTCCGAACTCCGACGCGGGTCGCGGCGGCGCGACTCGCGCGAGCATGTGATGGGCGCGGTGGGCGAGTCGCCCCTTGAGGTCCGAAAACAGCTCGGGGCTCGAGATCGGCTGCCAGTCCCCCCCGTCGGGTCGCAGCTCGTCGATGGCGAAGAACACGCCGGCGTTGAGCAACCGCACGAGGTCCTTCTCCGAAACGGGTTCGTAGACGGAGTCTTCGACGCGAACGAAGTAGTTGCCCGGTTCCAGAAATCGGCTCAGATCGCTGCCGCTGGGCGTGATGTGCGGCGCCCGTCCCGGCATCGGACCCGTGTAGGTCGGCTCGTCGACAACGGGGCGCTCGATCGCGGCCGGGGGCAACGGCGGGCGCAGTGCGGGAACGATCGCGACGGCGCGCGGCGTGTCCAAGCGCTTCCGAATCGTGGAGGCGCCGAGACGATCGTCGCCTCCGTCGGTTCCGAGATCCCGTGCGGTGAGGGCGCTGCGACCCATCGGCATCGTCCGGGCGCCGAGGTCCGCGGCGTGCTCGGGCTCGGTGTCGTCTCGCAGCGCCTTGAGGTCCGGCACGGTCCGATCGGGGGAGTCGGCAGTATTCGTGATGTCCGTCGTGCGGCGCTTCTTGGCGCGGGCCAGCATGCGCCGCAAGTCGGCGTCCGTGGAGCCCGGGCTGGGCGGCACGATGGGTCGCGGGGGTCTCGAGGTCGTGGCCAGCGGGATGGCCACCCCGCATTTCGGGCACTTCACGGCGATGCGTTCGGAGGACCCACGCGAGCGCATGCGAAACTTCCGGTGACATCCCGGGCACTCGATGCGGATCGCTTCGTCAGACAATTCAACCTCGGGCCGGCGCTGCCGAACTCAGCGTTCTAGCGATTCAGGCGGCGATCGGCAAGTGAGAGCACTCGCTCACAGGCGCCCCCAGCGCCGTCGCAGCGTCCACTCGCACCCGAGTAGTGCGAGGATCAGCGCAAACACCCAGAACGAGTCCCAGACTTGGATCACCTCGCGACGGTTGACGCGCACGGTTCGCGGCGGTTCAAAACGCAGAGCGGACCGATCGACCCCCGTCGCACTCACCGCTGACCCTCCCCCCGCTGTTGCAAGAACGCGCAACAGCCCTGGTCGCGGGAGCACGTCTCGCAGCTCGGCGGCGGAGGAGACCGCGAGGCCGACATCCTCGTCGCGCAGGTCGCCCGATGGCGTCTGAGCGCGCGCCACGACCGTCCACACGCCCACGCCGTCGACCGGTACTTCGATCGTTGCGTTGCCGTCGGTATCGGTGACGAACGCTTGCTCGGTGACGAGGCGGCTGTCGTGTTTGCCCGTCGCGACGGATTGAAACGACCGGTGGGAGACGACGAAGGTGCCCTCGATGTTCGCGGCTGGCGTGTAATCGGACTGCTGCACGCGCACGGTCGCGTCGATCACGTCCCCGGGGTTGTATTCGTCCTGACCCATCTCGACGCGCAGCAGCTTCAGCTCGGGGTCCTTGATCAGCCATCGGATCGCGCTGTTCCAGAACACCTGATACTCGCGCGGCGTGCCGCCCGTTCCGAGGTGCTCGAGGCCCCAGCGCCAGGTCGAGTCGGTCGTCAAAGCCATCACGCGTCCCCCGCCCATCTCCGAGACCGCGATGACCGGCATCTTGCCCTCTTTGGTGCCGATCCGCGGGTGGGTCGCGAGCACCGTCGCATGTGGTTTGGCAGCCATCACGAGGTTCGTGCCGTGCTGTTCCGGCAGCGACGACCAGATCCGGCTGTTCGACTGCGGGTCGAACGCCAGCTGCGTGATGGGGTGACGTTGACCGGCCTCGGTCAGTTCGGGCCGAAACGGGGCCTCGTCAATCACGGTCGTCGCGGTCCTGGGGGGCAGTTCCACCGGCAGGATCTCTTCGATCGGCGTGCCCGCATAGCCGCCACTGGCGAAGGAGAGGTCGCCGCCGATCATCACGAAGCCGCCGCCATCCTTCACGAACTTCGTGATCTCGGGCAGGTACTGCCGCATGTTGTACGGCCCAAAGTTGAAGTTCTGAAAGATCACGAGATCGAAGCTGCCCAGCTCTTCCTGAAACAGTTCTTCGGTCGGAAACGGGATCAAACTGAGCTCGGTCGTCGGTGCGAGCTGGACGTTCTCGTTGGTCCGCAGGATGAAGAAGCTGATGAGGTCGACGTTCGGATTGCGTTTGAGCAGGCGGCGCAGAAAGCGCTCGTCCCAGCTCGGTCGACCGACGACCTGCAGCGCACGGATCTTGTCCCGGATCACCTTCTGCAGAAAGTAGGCGCGGTTGTTCGACAGCAGCACCTCGTCGGCAAACTCCGGCACGTCGATGACGTAGATCTCTTTGCCGATGCTCTTGGGCACGTAGTCGAAGCTGACGGGGTAGGACATCTGGCCGTCGACGACCGTCACCTCGCGGGTCTGCAGCAGTTCACCGTCGCGCATCAGCTTGACCGGAAAGCTGGTCGGCTGCAGACCGACGACCTGGATCTCGGCCTCCACCGACAACTTGTTGTGCACGAACGCGAAGTCGTCGCGCAGCACGCGGGTCACCGCCACGTCGATCAGCTGCTCGGGGGACGCCACGGCGACCGTGTTGAGCGGGGCGTCGATCGACGTCACGAGCTCCGTCGTCCCGTCATCGAGCGCTTCGCCGCGTCGGGTGCGCTCGGCGATGGCGCCGGTGTCTGTCCCATCCGTGATCAGCACGACCCCGCCGACATCGACGCGTTCGTACCGTTGCTTCAGGCTCTGCAACGCGGCGCCAATGTTTGTGCCGCGCCCATCCGGTCGATGGTGCTTCAAGCCGCTGAGCTTCACTTCGGCGAGGTCCTCGCCGAACACGAACACGTCGTAGACGTGGTCTTCGTCCTCGAGCTCGTCGGGCAGCTCGAGCGCTTCCACGGCCTGGACTGCTGCCTGCCAGCGTGGTGCGCCGTCGTGTTCCAGGGCCATCGAACTCGACGCGTCCACGAGGATGGCCACGTGGTTCTTGACCTTGGTGACGTTCTTGAGGTCGACGGCCGGCTCCAGCAGCAACATCACGGCCAGCGCGTAGACCAGCGCCCGCAACGTCACCAGTGTCCAGCGGCGCACCGGCTTGAGCGGCGCCAGATCGTAGATGCTGATGCCAATGACCGCGACGCCGAGCACGATCAACATCGCGATCCACGACGGGCTCCAGTCCCCCAGCCACAGCACGTCCGTGGCGTTGTAGTCTGAGAATCCGTTCAATCGATCTTCCACTTGCGACGACGCATGATGAACGGGACGTGCACCTGATCAGCCTTGTAGTTGATGCACAGCGCATACATCACGAGGTTGATGCCCAGTCGGTACGCGTACTCGCGCTGATGCTCTCCGCCGGGTTTGCAGTCGTACTTCCAGGCGCCGAAGTTGTCGCGCGCCCACGCCCCCATCAGATCGTTGTGGCTCACGACGACCGCGAGTCGGTCGTCGTCGAACACGCCCTCCAGCGTCGGGCTCACCGTGAGGCGTCCGACCGGCTTGTCGATGAGGTAGAACGCCTTGTAGAGCACGTGATCTTTAGGGATCGGCGAGATCGGAGTGCCGACGAAGATCCGGCCGAGTTCGCGGCGAACGGACTCCATGAACGGGCCGTCGAGCACGCCTTCGGCCGAATCGACGAGCAAGAACCCTCCCGCTTGCAGGTACTGGCGCAAGTTCAACACCGCGGCCTCCGGCAGCGGGTCAAAGCGTCGGTCGCCGGACAGCACGACGAAGGGATGCGCGAAGAGCTCCTTCTGCGCCGGGTCGACCGATGCCGGTGCGGGGTCGACCAGCACGCTGGTGCGCTTCTCGACCTCCTGAAGCATGCGGCGAATGGCGGTGGGGCGCGGGTCCCAGTTGCCGCCGTAGCGCAGCAGCGCGATCTCGAGGCGGTCCGTCGGCCCCATCGCAAGAAGCTGCGGCGCATAGAGCGAGATCGAGGCGGCGGCGGCGGATTGGATGAACGTTCTGCGTTTCAAATGGTGAGCCGTGGGCTGCGAGCGGGCGGAAAACCGCGCCGTTCCAATCCTCTATTCCAAGCTGGCGCTGAAGGCCCGCAGGTACTTGAGTCCCATCTCTTTACGTTTCTCCTTCAGACTGCCGGCGGCCGCCGCGGTGGTTTGCTCGACGAGCTCCATCGGGATCTCCTTGAGGAAACGACTCGGCTTCGTGTCGCGTTCCTGCCCGAACCGCTTTCGGGTCTCCGAACGCGTCAGCGTCAGTCGCTTGCGCGCGCGCGTGATGCCGACGTAGCAGAGGCGGCGTTCTTCTTCGACGCCACCGGGCTCGTCCAGTGCCCGTGCGTGCGGTAGCAGCATCTCCTCCATCCCGGCCAGGAACACAACGTCGAACTCCAGCCCTTTCGAGGAGTGCAGCGTCATCATCTGGATGGCATCGCTGTCGTCCTCGTTCTCGTTGGTGGTGCGGTCCAGCGTCAGGCGCGCGATGAACGCCTCCATCGAATCACCCCCGTTGTCCTCGAAGTCCGCGATCGAGTCCAAGATCTCCTCGACGTTGGCGAGGCGCCTGCGGTTGGTGTTGTCGTCTTCGGCGCTGCGCAGATGCTCGAGGTAGTGCAGGTCGTTCAGCAGCGCGCTCGCCTTGTCTCGCAGCCCGCCGGTCGTGCGGAATCGTTGGTTGTGCTTGCGGATCGTTCGCACGAACGCCGTCAACTTCTCGGTGGCGCCGAACCGCATCCCCGGCACCTCGAGCTCTTTCTCGGCGACGGCGGCGAGGACGTTGAACAAGGTGCGCCCCTCGACGGCCATCGCGATGAGCCGCTCCAAGCTCGTCGTGCCGATCCCGCGGTTCGGGACGTTGATGATGCGCCGCAGCGCCATCTCGTCGGCGGTGTTGGTCGCCGTTCGCAGCAGGCACAGCGTGTCTTTCACCTCGCTGCGGTCGAAGAACTCCTGGGATCCGCGCAGATTGTAGGGGACGTTGTGGGTGCGACACGCCTCCTCGAAGATGCGGCTCTGCGGATTGGAGCGAAACAAGATCGCCATGTCGCGCCACGCGACCTCCTCTTCGTCGTGCAGGCGGCTCATTTCGGCGGCGCAGTACTCGGCCTCTTCGCGGGCGTCCGCGCACGCGACCATCCGAACCGGCTCGCCGTCGCCGTGCGCGCTCCACAGCTTCTTCTCTTTGCGGGCGGGGTTGTTCGCGATGACCTGGTTCGCGGCCTTGAGGATCGAATTCGTCGACCGGTAGTTCTGCTCGAGCTTGATCATCTGGGCGCCCGGAAACTGTGCCTCGAACTCCAAGATGTTGCCGGAAACGGCGCCGCGGAACGCGTAGATGCTCTGGTCGTCGTCGCCCACGACGCAGAGGTTGTTGTGTTCCTTGATCAGTTCCTTCACGAACAACAACTGAGTGTGGTTGGTGTCCTGATACTCGTCGACCATCACGTGTGTGAACTTCTGAGCCCAGCGAGCGCGGGCCTCCTCGTGTTCGCGAAACAGGCGCACGGGAAGGCAGATGAGGTCGTCGAAGTCGACGGCGTTCAAGGCCCGAAGGCGCCCGGCGTACTCCTGATGGACTCGCTGCGCGAACGGCATCACGGGGTCGAAGCGAAACCCGGGCAGCTCCGCCGGTTGCTGGAACGCCATTTTCGCCCGCGAGATCAGGAACAGGACCTGTCGCGGATCGACGCGCGCGATGTCGACGTTGATGGCCTGCAGCATCGATCGCACGATCGACAAGGTGTCGGACTGATCGAGGATCGCGAACTGACCGCGGTAGCCGAGCAGGCCGCTCTCCTCGCGAAGAATCCGGGCGCCGAGGCTGTGGAACGTCGACAACGTCGCCCGTCCCGCGATCGTCTTACCGATGAGGCTCGACACGCGTTCGCGCATCTCGCGCGCGGCCTTGTTCGTGAAGCTGACGGCGAGAATGTTTTCGGGTTCCACGCCGCGCAGCACGAGGTAGCCGATGCGGTGGGTGATGACGCGCGTCTTGCCGCTGCCTGCGCCAGCCAGCAACAGCAGCGGGCCTTCGATATGTTCGACGGCCGCGCGCTGTTCGGGGTTCAACAGGTCGAGGTGCAGATTCATCGCCGCGTTTTAGCACACCGTCAGCGCGATAACAGCAAGTGTGAGTCGCCAAATTCGTGGGAGCGAAAACCACCGCTGCACGCGTGGTCGTAGGCGCGCTGCACGACCGAGCGATCCACGATCGCCGCGAGCAGATCGAGGTGGCTCGCCTCGGGGGGGTGGAATCCGGAAACGATCCCGTCGACGAGCTGTGCGCGCACTTGCTCGCCCAGAATCAGGGAGGTGCGGCCCACCCGTGCGCCACCGCGCGCGATCGTCTCCAACGCGCGCACCACGGTGGTGCCCACCGCGATCACTCGTCGCCCCTCGCGCCGCGCGGCATTCACCGAGACGATCGTGGCTCGGGGCACCGCGTAGTCCTCGGTGTGCGGCGTCTCACCAGACTCCTGGCTGGAGAGGCCACAGTGCAAGACGAGGCTCGCGACGTCGACGCCGCGCTGCTGAAGGGCGCGTAGCACCTCGTGACTGAAGGGTCGGCCCGCCGACGCCATTTCGGCCGATCCGACCGTGGTGGCGTACACGTTCTGGTACCACGCGTCCTGCGCCGCGCCGTCGACGTAGTCGTAACGAACCCAGCGTCCGTGGGCGGCGAGGACCGCTTCCAGATCCGCGGTCGTTGCGACGCGCCACAGGCGGGGCACGTCGTCGTCGTTGTGTGGGCCGACGAGTTCGAGCGCCGCGCCCATCACGTCGAACCTCGTCGGGACCGGTCCGCGATACGGTCGTCGTCCGTCGTCGTCCCGGAACTCGACGATCCACGTTCCGTCGTCGACGGCAGCCGACACGTGGAGGGTCAACGACGAATCCAACACACCGATCGCCGACTTTCGCGTCGCACTCGTGTTCACCACGAGGAGGTCACCGCGCCGCAGGTGCGCGGCGAGATCCGTGAACCTCGTCGCCACATCATCGTGCGGCGTGCTCACGAGCAGGCGTACGGAATCCCGGCGCTGACCGATCGCTTCGGGCGGCGCGGATGCTGGTCGCAGTCCGCAGACGCGGGCGACGCTCGGAGCGCTCATGGTGCACCGCCCACGTTGCGCGCCTGGTAGCGCCCGCTGGGAAAGTCGCCGTCGATGAGGGCCACGAAGCCGGGCACGCTCGCTGCGGGGAAGGGCCGGTCGCTAATGTCCTCGCCGGGAAATGCGGCCTGGTGCATTGCGGTGCGCATGTCCCCGGGGTCGACGCTGAACGCCCGCCATGTGGGCTGCTCCACGGCGAGCGCTCGCGTGAGGAGGTCGAGCGCCGCTTTGGACGCGCCATAGCCGCCCCAACCGGGGTACGCCTCGGCGCCTGCGTCGCTCGACACGTTGACGATCGTGGGTCTGTCGACGAAGTGCGGGCGCAACGCCTGGATCAATGCGAGCTGTGCGATGACGTTGACCTCGAACGCGTCGCGTAGCGCGTGGAGCGGATAGTCCAACACCCCGGGCAGCGGCGCGGCGCCCAGGGTCCCCGCATTGTTGATCAGCAGCGTGACCGCGCCGAACTCTGCCGCAGCGCGCACGATCGCGGCACGTCCGTTGGGGTCGGCGATGTCGGCGGCGACGACGTGGACGTCGGTGCGGGCCGAGAGCTCCGCGGCCAACGCGCCGAGGTCTGGCGCCGTCCGCGCCACGAGGACGAGTCGCCAACCCCGAACCGCCAGTTCTGTAGCCAATGCGCGTCCGAGTCCCTGCGTTGCACCAGTAATCACTGCGATGTCTCTACTCATGTCGCCTCCGTTGTGTTGACCCTCAGCGTAGTGCGCTGCGCGTGGCGCGCTACGGGTCGCTCGGTCAGGCGTCACCTGTCCGTTGGTACAGGTTCGGACCGGCAGAAAGGGGTTTGACACGGAACGTATGTTCAGTATTGTTGAGGAGTGCCTGGAAGGAGGTCAAGATGTGGCAGCCGACGCTACTCGGAGGAGGGAATCAGACGGTGGACACGGCATTCCGCGGGGTGGAGCGGATATGGCTCGACGATGACGCGTGGATCGATCTGGCGCGTGGCTGGGTCGGGGGGAGCACGGAGCTGTTCGACGAGCTGCGCCGGACGATCCATTGGCGACAGGAACACCGCGAGATGTACGACCGCGAGGTCGACGTCCCGCGCTTGACGGCGCGGTTTCCCGGCGATGGGGTTCCGCCGGCGATCGTCGACGTGATGAGTGCCGCGTTGTCGCGTCGCTATCAGATGCGGCT
>JBFIHF010000140.1:0-15188 GCA_041601915.1 Bradymonadaceae bacterium | reverse complement strand
CGTTGGCGCCGTTGCGCCTGGCACGCCGCCATGGCGGACGTGGGCGTCGTGCCCAGTATCTTCCGGGATCGTCCGAGTTACCTGACAGGAATCGGAAACCGGTGGCCGGAAACCCGGAAACCGGGGCTGTGACGACCGCCATCGACAATGAAAGCGGCCGCGCATTTGAGCCTAATCGGAAACGGGCTTGCTTGGAGCGGCGCTCAGTTGTCGCGTGCGCCGGTCGCGATCCAATCGCGAACCCGCGCGACCTGGCCGGGTGACAGCAGGCGCGGTGAGTTACGCGGCATCGGCGAGGAGAAGCCGGCCTCGGTGGCAGGCTGGCACGACGACATCACTCGGTACAGCCAGCTCTGCTCGGGCTGCGACGCCGACACCAGCGGCATGCCTGCCGCCGTGAGCATCTCGTGGTTGAGCAGCTCGCTGTACAGATCGCGGGCCGTGAGGTCCAGACCCGCCGCCGGCGCGTCCGCGTCGTGGCAGGAGCTGTACGCACAGCTCGTCGCGAACACGTCGACGCGCAACGAAGACAACGTCACGGCGCCCGACGGTTCGGCGGTGGTTGGCGTATCCTCGCAGTCGGGGACCAGCGCGATGTCGCCGTCGGTGTTGGACTCCGGCACGTAGAGTTCGGCGTCGATCTCTTCGGGGGTCGGCATCTGCTGCCCCTGGTTCTTGGGCAGGAACAGCGACGAGCAGGTCCCATGGTGGGTCTCGAACCCCTCCGACTCGTCGACCGAGTCCTGTTCCCAGACCGATGTATTCAGGCGCATCGCGGCGTTGGTGAACGCGAGCATCGTGCACATCTCGTCGGCGCCCTTGAGGCCGTAGTACACGTAGCGGTCGTATGGGTTTGTGTACCCGCACACCATGCGCATCCCCGTGGCGCCGGCCATGTCGATCGGCTCGGGGAACGTCACGCCGTTGGCCTCGGCGTTGAAGCCGGCGAGCTCGACGATCGTCTCGTCGCCCTCGGGCCGCAGCACATCGACGCGGAAGTAGTCACCGAGCCCGTGATAGTGCGGCAGGATCCAGTAGATGAGCGGCGCGAACGACTCGTCGTTCTTGATCTCGTACTGCACCTTGAGCTTCGTGCACGACGACGACCAGCGGCTGTGCTTCTCGCCCGGGATCGCAAGCGACGAGTTGTCCATGCGCCACGGGGTCGCGACGACCTTCACATCGCGCGGATGGACAAGCTCCAGCCCCATGCGCACGCCCGTATCCAGCGGGGCGGAACCCACGTTGAGCAGGTGCACCCCGCCGATAATCTTGGAGCGGGGCGGGATCTTGATCGCGACGCCCTCCGGAAACCGCTGATCTTCGACGTACGCTTGCGTTGATTGCGCGAAGACGACCTCGCCGAAGATCGCGCCGCTCGTCTCCGCGAACCCGCGCGTCGCGCAGGTGAAGAAGCCGTCCTCACCGACGAACTGATCGTCGCGAACCGCGTACCAGTTCGAGTGATGAAACCCGCCGTCGTTCGCCTGAATGACGCCGTTCACGTACAGCGGCTCGTCGTTGTTCAGCGTCCACTGCGCGCAGAGGCTCTGTTCGCCGCCCGACGGAATCGTCCAGTCGCCGTAGTCGAAGATCACCTGGGCCGCACCAAACGTGCCCTCGCCCATGTCCGGGACCGATGCATCGGCATTTCCGGCGTCACCGTCGACGACGTTCGAGACGGGCAGCTCACAGGCCACGAGCGCCGTGGCAAGGATGATCCAGAGTATTCGCATGCTCTCCCAACCACTCGTGTTCGTTTCGAATTTCCAACGCGCCAGCACAGACGATTGCATCAGGTAGTAGCGGAAAACCGAAGCCGCGGAAAGTGAAGCGAGTAGAGCGCTCTACCAAGGCGCCGGAATCTCAGGGGGCGTAGGCGCGGCGTTCGCGAAGAACTCCATCGCGTACCGTGTGCCGTCAAACTCGGAGATCGTCGGATCGTTCTGACATCCATGCACTTTTTCCATCGGCCACTCGGTTCGACCGCTTCCCGGCCAATGCAATCCCCCGTCGAGGTGGCAGCTGACGAATCGCTGTTCACACGTCCACTCAGAGCAAGGCTCGGTCCCGAAGCGAGTCACGACCGCGGGTTGCTCGGTGCACCCGTTCCGTTCGCGCCAGATCCCCTCGTAGTCGGCCGTCGACGCCTGAGGACCGTAGAGGAACGCACACGACTTTCCGCCCTTGCTGCGATAGACCGCGCTCTCGATCGTCGCGAGGTGCAGATGCGGGATCTGGCGCGGCGAAAGGGCGAGCGCTTTGCGTGCTTTCAGCGCGTCATCCGCCTCGGGCACGAACCCTCCGGTTACCAGTGCGGACAGCCAGGCATGCGCGGCGAGCCGCTCCGCGCCCTCGGCCCCGTTGCCAAAGCCGAGCGCGCGGATCCGCTGCGGGTCGACGCAGAACGCGCGGGCCACCGCCTGGATCCCTTCGACGACCTGCTCGTAGTCATGAAGCCTCCGTTGCCGAAAGACCTGGAAATCTGGGCTGAGCACGATCTGCGGTTCAACCTCCATGAGCGCCTCGTGGCCCAGATGCTCGACGGTCAGCGGTCCGGTGAACAAGTCCGGATGGAAGACGACCAGCAGTGGGTAGGCGCGGTTCGGGTCGTAGCCGTCGGGCAACAGCACCGGCCAGGTCTTCGGATCGAGGATCCCGCTGGTGAGGGTGCCCGTCCCGACAAACAACGGCTCGCTTCCGCAGCCTGGCGAAGCGAGCGAGGTGGGCTCGGTGGCATTCACATCAGCCGGTTCGGTGTCCGGCTCCACCACGATCGGCGGCGGCTCGATCCCGCTGCGCTGCGCCGGAGCATGCAGAAGCGGCCCCAGGTCCCGTTGTCGAGGTGGCGGCTCGGGCAGAGCGATGACGACGACGACGCCCACGACCGCGAGCAGTGCCAGCACGATGACCATTCTGATTGCCCCCCGTGGCGGGTCCACGGGTTCGGGCCTCGGCGGCGGCGCCTCCGTCTTGGGCCGCGGCTGGGGAACCACCGTCGCCTTGGGTGCCCTCGGGATCAGCATCTCGAGTGGTTCAGCGGCGCTCTGGTAGCGATCACTCGGGCGGCTTTGGGCCAGCCCGTCCAGCACCTCGCCCAGAACACCGGCGACGGGCAACGGCTCGACGATGGCGGTCGAACCCAGGAATTGACGGGTGTTTGCACGCTGTCGCTGGCGACCGAACTCGGCGCCGGCCAGCAACTGGATGCCCACGATTCCGACGGCATAGAGATCGGAGGCGGCAGAAGCGGACTCGCCAACGAGCAGCTCCGGCGCCAGGTATCCCGGGGTGCCAATCACCATGCCGGTACCCGTCAGACCAGGGCGCCCGTCGATCGGCTCCGCTAGCTTCGCGATCCCAAAGTCGACGAGCTTCACCGTGAGGGGACCCGAGCTCTTGGCGAGCAGAATGTTGGACGGCTTGATGTCTCGGTGAACCAGACCGAGGCGGTGGGTTTCCTTGAGCGCGCTGAGAATTTGCGCAATCACGTCGGCGACCGCGTCCGGCTCCATCGCGTCGCGCGGCGTGATGCGGGAGCTCAGGTCGCCGCCGTCGAGACACTCCATCACCAGATAGAGCAGCCCGGAGTCCGTCTGACCGTGGGCGATGTGTCGCACAATGTTGGGGTGCTTCAGCAGCGACAGCGCGCGCGCCTCATCGGCGAAACGTGCCGCGACCTTCTTCGGATAGCCGCCCGCGTCGGGCTCGAGGCACTTGATCGCGACGACTTCGCCCGACTGTCGATCGCGTGCACGCAGCACCACGCCAAACGCGCCTCGCCCGATCTCGCGGAGGACCTCAAAGCGCCCCTCGAAAACTTCTCCAACCGCTGGGACTTGCATCGGACGAACCTCGCGAAGCCCCAGCATAGACCGGCGGACGCGAAGTTCGAACAGTTTTCGAGGGCAAATCGTGGTCCGACTACTCGCCGTTCGTCGGATCGATCATCGCCATCACGCGCTCGATCGAGTTCGCCGGAAACCCGCCGCACTTGGCATGCTCGGCGATCAACTCCGCGGAGTCCGCGTTGTACACGCAGTAGATCTTGTCCTTCGTGACGTAGCTCTGGATCCACTGGATCCCGACCCCCATCTCGCGGCCAATACCGCGAGATTTTTGAGCGATCGCTTGAAGTTGATCGGCGCTCAGATCACCGGCGCCCGGCAGTTCTCGTTCGATTACGTATTTCGGCATCTCTTCTCCTTGGGTTGCATACTCTCAGTATGTTAAACTACATACCCAGGGTATGTCAAGCTGACATACCGATAGTATGTGAAGGGCCATGATGGACACACCACAAGACAAGAAGGGGTCGCGAGCGGAGAAGGCGCTGCGCACCCGAGCCGCGCTGCGCGAGCACGCGCGCGACGTCTTCACCGAGGTCGGTTACGCCGATGCGAGCCTCGACGAGATCGTGCGCCGCGCCGGCGTCACGAAGGGAGCCCTTTACCACCACTACGCTGACAAGGAGGGGCTCTACGCCACGGTCGCGACCGAGATGGCCCAAGAACTCGCCGCGGCGCTCGTCTCCGCGCTCGCGGTGGCCGGTGAAGCTGAGGACACGTCGTGGGCCCGCCTCACGGCAGTTTGCGAGGCGTACCTCGATGCTTGCCTGGACTCCGAGGTCCAGCGCGTCCTGGTCATCGAAGCTCCTGCGATCCTCGGCTGGCAGGCATGGTGTGACCTCGACAAGGCCAACAGCCGCAGCGTGTTCACGGACTGTCTGACGGAGCTGATGCGCGACGGCCGGATCGCGGAGCAGGATCCGGAGCAGCTTGCGCTGGTGATCGGCGGGGCGCTCAACACGGCGGCTCGAGTGATCCTGGAGTCACCCACGCCGTCGGTCACGCGTTCGGTGATGGGCGAATCCGTCCGGCGGTTGCTCAGCGGACTGCTCGATGAGTGACGATGAAATGCGCCCGGCAGGATTCGAACCTGCGACCATCGGCTTAGAAGGCCGGTGCTCTATCCTCTGAGCTACGGGCGCCAGCGGCCGAACATAGCGACGTAGGGGCCGGGTTACCAGACCTTCGATGCGCTTCTGATTCGCTCGGTTGGTCCTTGTACTCCCCGGGTTGACGCTCCAAACTACCGAAATGTCAGACGCATTCGAGTTCCGCAACTGGGCGCGCACGGTCTGTGCGCG
Source organism: Bradymonadaceae bacterium (assembly GCA_041601915.1). Lineage (GTDB taxonomy): Bacteria > Myxococcota_A > Bradymonadia > Bradymonadales > Bradymonadaceae > JBFIHF01. The sequence continues at coordinate 10,039 of JBFIHF010000140.1, read as the reverse complement.
GCCCCAGACGTATATTCAGCCTCGAAGCGAGGTCGAGGTCCAAGAGATCGTGCGGGCGACGCGGCGACGGGGCGGCCGGCTGCGTGTCGTGGGGGCCGGACACTCGTGGACGGACGCCGCGGCGTGTGACGACACGATGCTCAATCTCGACCTGCTCGATCGGGTCATCGACGTGGACCTGCAACACTGGCGAATCACGGTTCAGGCCGGGATTCGGATCCGGCGACTGATCGAAGAACTGGAGTCGCGCGGGCTTGCGCTGGTCAACGTCGGTTCGGTGACTGAGCAGTCGATCGCGGGCGCGATCGGGACCGGGACGCACGGCTCGGGCCTGGGGTTTGGCGCGATGCCGACTCAGTTGTGCGCGTTCCGGCTCGTGACGGGGGACGGCGAGCTCCGCACCGTCGATCGGGCGCACGCCCCGCATCTGTTTCATGCGGCGTCGGTGAGTTTCGGCACCCTCGGGGTGATGACCCAGGTCACGCTGCAGGTCGAGCCGATCTACGACATCGAAGAGAACTCCTTCACGATGCCGTTTGATGCGGTGATGCGGCTTGCCCCTCAACTATATCGCGAGCATCCGCGCCTGAAGTTTTGGTGGCTGCCGCACACCGGTGCCGTGCAGATCTACACCTACGACAAGACGAACAAGCCCCGCAGCCCGAAGTCCGGGCTGCGCGATCGCTACGATCGCATCATGAACGACCAGGTGTTCGTCGCGATCCTGGGCCTCGGGACGCGGGCGCCGAGCCTCGTGCCGAGACTGAACAAGCTCGTGGGGTCGTCGTACTTCAAGGCCTACACCCGCGTCGATCGTTGGGATCGGGTGCTCACGGTCCCGATGCCGCCGCCCCACCTCGAGAACGAGTATGGGCTCCCGGTGGAGAGCACGGTGGAGATAATGGCACGCACCAAACACTTCATCGAGCGGCGCAAGCTGTCCGTCGGTTTCGTGAACGAGGTCCGGTTTGTTCGTGCAGACGAGAACTGGCTGAGTCCCGCCTACCAGCGTGATTCGGTGCAGTTCGGCGCCTACACGCCCGATGGAGCGCACGCGCGCGCGTACCTCGAGGGCGTCGAGGACATCGCATACGAGCTGGGGGCGAGACCCCACTGGGGGAAGGATTTCGGGGCGACGCCCGCCTACCTGCGGTCGGTGTATCCTCGTTTCGACGAGTTCGCGCGGCTGCGCAGCGAGCTCGATCCGGGCGACGTGTTCGTCAACGACTTCGTGGCGCGGGTGTTTGGACTGCCATGAACACGGTGGACTTTGACACGGAGCGCCTCCCGGCCCACGATGAAGAACTGCATACTGCACATGCACCCTGTTGGAGCGAACGATGCGTTCAATCTCGTTGATGATCCTGATGACCGCTTTCGGCGCGTCGTGTCTTCCGACCCCGAACTCCGTGCCGTTCAACCCTGACGGCACGAACAGCGCCAACAACACGTCCAACAACACGTCCAACAACACGACGGGGACTACGGGGTCGAACAACACCACGGCCCCGAACAACACCACGGGTCCCAACAACACGACTGGGCCGACGAACAACACCACGAACACGACCGGCACGAACAACACGACGACGCCAACGAACAACACCACGGGGTGCACGGACGATTCGACCTGCGGCGCATACGCCTGCGATGTCGCCGCGGCGACCTGCCGAACGACCTGCGCCGGCGACTCGGTCTGCGCGGCGGGCTATCTGTGTGCGCCCGACGACGTCTGCCTGCCGCAGACGGCGTGCGCCGACGACATGGCGTGCTCGCCGTACTCGTGCAACGTCGATGTCTGCCGCGTCGCGTGCAGCGCGCCGGCACATTGCGCCCCGACCTACGAGTGCACGAACAACGAGTGTGTGCCGGGCCCATCGTGCATGGACGATTCGACGTGCGGTGGATTCGAGTGCAACACCGCCGCGGGAGCCTGTGAGACGACCTGCGACAACTTCGACACCCCCGGCTGTGCCGCGAACTACGAGTGCATCTTTGGCGACTGCAAGGTCCTCGTCGCGTGTCAGAACGACACGCCGTGCAACGGGTACAAGTGCGACAACGACGATTTCTGTCGCAACGTCTGTTTCAACAATGGTCACTGCTCGAACGGCTACAGCTGCACGAACAACGTCTGCGTGAACTGACCGATTACGCGCGCCGCCCGCTGCGCAAGCCATTCGCGATCACGAGCAGCGAGGTGCCCATATCGGCGGCGATCGCCATCCACAGCGTCGCCACGCCGGCCGTGGCGAGACCGAACACCACCGCTTTGATGCCCAGCGCCAAGATGACGTTCTGACGAATGATGCGCACCGTGCTGCGGCCGAGGCGGATCGCGGATGGCACCCGTTCCAATCGATCCTCCATCAACGCGACGTGCGCCGTCTCCAGCGCGACATCGGTGCCGGCGGCGCCCATCGCGATGCCGACGCTGGCGGCGGCGAGTGCCGGCGCATCGTTGATGCCGTCGCCGACCATCGCGACGTGACCAAACTTGGCCCGGAGGGTCTCGAGGATCGCGACCTTGTCCTCAGGGAACAGCCCCGCGTGCACGTGGTTCGGATCGAGACCCACTGAATCGGCGAGGCTCGCCGCGGCGATCGCGTTGTCGCCGGTGCAGAGATGGATCTCGGCGATCCCCATCGAGCGCAACGCCTCCAGCGTGTCGCGCGCTGTCGCGCGGACGGTGTCGCGGCACTCGATGATTCCGATCAGCTCGTCATCGCGCGTGACCCCGACGACCGTCGATCCATGGCTCTCCAGCCGATGCCACTCGTCGTCGAGCCCCGTGAAGTCGATCTGGAAACGCTCGAGGAGGGTGCGCGTGCCGACGAGGATGCGGGCCTCTTCGTGCGCGTGGCTCGCATGTTCGTCGAGGTCGTGGTCGTGGTCGCAGTTATGGTCGTGTTGGTGAGCGATCTTGATACGCCCGATCCCGGCGATCATCGGCGCCTTCACGCACAGGTCGATGTGGGCCTCCACGCCGGCGCCCGGGTGCGCCTCGACGCGCCGCATCCGATGAGCGGGGGGCGAAATCTCGCGGTGGACCGTCTCGCGAACGATCGCGCGCGCGATGTAGTGCTCGCTCTGCTGCTCGGCGAACGCGGCGACCTCCAGTACATCGTCGGCAGTCCAGGCGGCCGAACCGACGACTTCGTGCACGGAGAGGAGTCCTTCGGTCAGCGTTCCCGTCTTGTCGAACACCAGCGCGCGAATCGCGCCGAGCTCCTCGAGGTAGCGACCACCCTTGATCAACAGTCCGTCGCGCGCGGCGCCGGCAAGTGCGGACACGGTCGTGATCGGCGTCGCGATGACCAGCGCGCAGGGACACGCGATCACCAGCATCACGAGCGCCCGATAGAACCACTCGTGCCAGTCGCCACCGCCGAGCAGCGGCGGAAGCACCGCGATCCCGACCGCGATCGCCACGACCGCCGGCGTGTACCACCGCGCGAAGCGCTCGATGAAACGCTCGGACTCGGACCGGTTCTCCTGGGCCTGCTCGATGGCGCGGAGTACGTGGGCGATCGTGGAATCACTCGCGGGCTTCGTGACCCGCACTTCGAGCGTGCCGACGGTGTTGACGGTGCCGGCGAAGACTTCGTCGCCGACCGCTTTGTGTACCGGGACCGACTCGCCGGTGAGCGGCGATTGGTCCACATCGGACTCGCCCGCGCGAACCAAGCCATCAAGCGGAACGCGCTCACCGGGCCGCACCACCACGACGTCATCGATCACGACGTCGTCCGCGCCGAGCTCGACCTCCGCCCCGCCCCGCAGCACGCGGGCCATCGGTGGCGCCAACTCCATCAGGTCGCGGATCGCCCGTCGCGCGCGCGTCATCGACGCGCCCTCGAGCCATTCGGCGAACGCGAACAACACCACCACGGTAGCCGCCTCGAACCACTCGCCGATCACCATCGCGCCGAGCACCGCGATCGTCATGAGTACGTTGATGTCGAGGTGTAGATGGCGAGCGGAACTCAGGGCGTTGCGAAAGACGTAGAAGCCGCCGAGGGCGATCGCCACGACGTACAGCGGGACGGACTGCGTAATCGCGCCCAGCACCATCGCGACGACACCGATACCCACCGCTGCCAGCCGCGGGTCCTGCCAGATCGGCTTCTGCGGCGCCGGAGCGTGCCGCGTTGCGCCCTCGCCCAACTCGGCGACCGTGAAGCCGAGAGCGCGCACGGCACCGGCGAGCCGCGTCGCGTCACCGTCGTCGCGCAGCTCGACCTTCATCCGAGCCAGCGCGAGATCCACCCGCACCGTTTCAACGTCGTCGAGCGCCGACACCACGTGCTCGATCTTCGCGGCACAACTCCCGCAGTCCATGCCGCCGATGGTCGCTTCGTATCTCACACCTGAATATATGCACAATCATTCATATGATGTCAACCCCAAGGGGGACGGGGAGTTGAGATGCGTCCTGTGGCCGCAGAACCGCTCAGATCAGATGTCGTTTGAGGGCTTTTTCGACGGACTTCTCGTCCGCTTCGACCACGAACTCGTTCGCGGGCTGGATCATCACGATCGGCCCCTGCTCACACAGGCCGGTGCACTTCGTATTGACGAACATCGTCGTCTTCTTGGCACCCATCTCACGGGCGACGCGGCGAGCGCACTTGGCGAGCGACTTCGAGCCGCCCTTCTTGCAGTCCGAGCCGTTGCAGATCAGGACCACGTTGCAGATTTTGGACACGTCACGTTTGCCCATCGCAAGACGATAGCAAATTGAAAACGATTTTCAATATCAAGGTTCAATTCGGATCGTCACGGTCTCGGAGCGCCATTCACCGCATTCGGCGTGCACGCGGAGGTCAAACGGCTCCGTCGGCTCGCCGACAAACCGGTCAAGGTGCGCGTGAAAATAACCCGACACGGAGACGAACCCAGCATTGTGCACCGCCTCGTACGGCTCGCGAGGGGCCGGCGACACGTTCATCCCCAGCACGCTGTGCTCGAACTCCGCGTCGAGCTGCTCGAGGTTCTGGCGGTGAACAACGCCCGAAGCGACGTTCTCGATGACGAGCTCAATCGCCTCATCCGGATCACGATCGAGCGCCGCGAGCACCGGACCGTCGAACGTGTACGACCCCGCGACGACAAAGTGGGCGACCTTGTGCTGAACCCAGTCGTCCCAATCCTCGTCGATCGATCGGGCAACCGGAACGGCGTTCGGCCCCGCCAGAGCCAGGCCCCGGAACTCCGGCGACACGAGCGGGGTACAGTCCGACGACGAAAACGACGGCAGTCGTTTTCGAAACGACCGATCGTCAGCGGGCACCGTGCGGACCACCGCGGTGTCAGCCGTCGACCCGGCCGAGACCTCGAATCGGCCGAGCTGAACTGGCAACTCGCTGAGCATGACCTCGCGCCCGTCGACCGTGAGCCGGTCGGCCGCGACATCGATGAAGAGATCCCAGACACGCACGGCGCGACCGGGCGCCAGAGGAAACTCCTCGCCGGGTTCGCAGAGGAGCCCTCGGCGCGATGGGCGGCGGAACAGAGCGACCAGGACGAGGAGTGCGAGGACTGCAACCGCGCCGAGGACCCACCACCACATCGTCAGGCGAACTCCACTTCGCGACCACGCGTGTCGTGCACGGCTCCGGGCCCGTTCCCGGCGCGCGAGTACGCGAGTTCGCCGTTCACGAACGTCATGACGGGCCACCCCTTCAGGATGCGACCGCTCCAGGGGCTCCACGCGCACCGCGAAAACTGATCGTCGTCGCGCACCTCGCGCTCGAGATTCGGATCGATCACGACGAGATCCGCCCAGGCGCCCACCTCCAGACGGTGGCGATCGACGATGCCGTAGATCCGCGCCGGAGCGTGACACAGCCACTCCAGCACCTGCTCGGGTGAGCATTTGCCGCGCGACGCCGCGTCGAGCATCATCGGCAGCATCGTCTCAACCCCGGGAACACCGCTCGGGGCATCGCGATACGAACGCGACTTCTCTTCCACGGTGTGCGGCGCGTGGTCCGTCGCGATCATCTCGATGCGACCGTCGGCCAGCCCAGCCCACATCGCGGCGCGATCGTCGGGCGAGCGCAGCGGCGGATTCATCCGCGCGAAACTGTGCCACTCTTCGTAGGCGCCCGTGTCCCAGAACAAGTGGTGGGGGCAGACCTCGCACGACGTCCGACCGCCAATTTCGGCCAGCACGTCGAGCTCACGTTGCGTCGAAAGATGCAGCACGTGCAGATGGCGATCGTACTTCTTCGCCAACGTGGCGGCCATCTGCACCGCCTCGGCCGCCGCTTCGGGATCGCGGATGATCGAATGAACCGCGACATCGATCCGGTCGGCGAACATCGCTTCGCGGGCCCGTAATCGCAGCTCGGACTCCGCGTGCACGCAGATCCGGCCGACGTATCCCGAGAAGATCTTCTCCAGTTCCTCCGGTTCGTACACGAGTAGGTCACCGGTACTGCAGCCCATGAAGATCTTCAGCCCCGGCACATTCTGAACCATCTGCGCTTCGGCGAGGTTCGTCGGATTCGCGCCGAAAAAGAGTCCGAAGTTGCAGTGGCTCTTGTGCAGTGCCAGTTCCCGTTTTTCGTTCAACCGCTCCACGGTCGTCGTGGTTGGCTTGGTGTTCGGCATCTCGAAGACGGTCGTCACACCGCCGGCGACGGCGGCCGCGGAACCGGACTCGAAGTCTTCCTTGTGGCGAGCGCCCGGATCGCGGAAGTGCACGTGACCATCGACCGCACCGGGCCACAGCCAGCGGCCGGCGAGGTCGTACTCGGTCGTCGCAGCCCCGACATTGCCGAGTTCGACGATCCGGCCGTGCTCGATTCGAGCGTCACCCTCGATACGGCCCGTAGGCGTGAAGAGGACCGCGTCGCGCAGTACGATGGACATCACAGCCTATAGAATGGGGGCGTTGCCGGACAGGTAGAGGCCAATCAGGATCAGGGCCAGCAGGAGTGCGCCGAGGCACAGGCCGAGCGCGATCTCGGTCGCGCCGCCGCCGCTCGCGCGTGGTCGCGTCGGCTCCGCCCGACGATGCCCAAGATCGTCGATGTCCCGGTCGAGCGCTCCAATGGCGGGCGCTCGGCCGGTTCTCGGGCGGTCATCACGGCTGCGTGACTCGCGGGCGACGGGGCTTGGCTGGGGCGCGCTCCGGCGCTCGGGTCGCTCGACGCGCGGCGATCCCTCCGACGGGGTCTGACGGACCGCCTGGTGGTTGTCGGTCGTCGCGCGCGGCAAAGGGCTGGACTCGCGCAGGCGTTGACGTTGAGCCGGCGGTTCCAGGCCGAGCTCTTCCTTCATCGAACCCCATTCGATCGTCTTCTCGTCGGTGTCCCCGCCCGTGTCGTCTTCGCGACCGCCCATCAGCGTGGCGAGCTCGGACTCCGAGGGCAACCCCAATGCGCGCGGCACCGTCAGATCCGCATCGCTGACGTCGGTGATGTAGAGCTTGCGCAGCACCGGGGGTTGAGTCTGCAGCTCCGGGTCTGTCGTGGCATCGATGTTCGGCAGGCCACCGAGATCCGCACCCATCTCCCGAGCCGTGGCATACCGACGATCGAGCGATTTCTGAGTCGCCTTGGCGATGACTTCGGCAAACGGGGACCCCACGACCTCGGCCGGAAACTTCACGTTGTTCGGGGAGGCCTGGAACAGGATCGTGTCGTAGACCGACTCGATGTCGAGGATCTTGTCGCCCTTGACCATCTCCGCCATGATCAAGCCCATCGCGTAGATGTCTGCGGCGGGACCGATCCGCTTCTTATGCACGAGCTCCGGCGCCATGTAAGCCGGCGTGCCGACCAGAACGCCGGCGTTGGTGATGTCGGCCATCGGACTGGCGTCGTCCATCGCCTTGGCAAACCCGAAGTCGAGGACCTTGACGTGGCCCTTCGCCCCGTCTTTGGCGAGGAAGATGTTGGCGGGCTTGAGGTCGCGATGCACGATCCCCAGGCTGTGGGCGGCCTCCAGGGCCGACAAGACTTCGATCGTGATCCGCTTCACCAGCGCATCGTTCAGCGCGCCGTGATGCATCAACAGCGTGCGCAGATCCGTCCCCTCCAGATACTCCATCGCCATGTAGGGCAACCCGGAGTTCGTCTCCCCATAGAAGTAGACCCGCACGATATGGCGGTGCTGAAGGCTGTAGATCAGGCGAGCTTCGCGCTCGAACCGGCGCCGAAGTTCGGTTTCATCGTGGACGCCCGGACGCAACACTTTCAGAGCCAGGACACGGTTTTCCGCCATGTCGTGGACTTTGTAGACGGATCCGAAGTTCCCGCTGTCGATTTCTGCTTCGACGCGGAAAACCTCGTCAATGACCTCGCCGGCAACGGGCATCCGGGTCATGAACGGCGACTCACGTGGGGGTGCTAAACTCCGGCCCCAAGTTAACCGACGCGGGACGCGGAGTCGAGCTATTAGCCACCCTGCGCGAGGCGCGGCTCAGTCGACCGTCTCGATGCCGATCAATGTCCCCCCGTGGTCGTACGTTCCGTACCAGAGGCGGTCGGAATCCCGGAACACCGGATCGGGGTGAAACAGGACATCGAAGTGCTCCGGATCGTAGCCCAGGGCGTCGATCTCCTCGCGGTCCACCGTGCCGACGCGACCCGGTGAGATCGCGTCGAGCGCGGCCTGTAGGGTGCGCCCGTTCAACGCCCGCACATCGTCGCCGTGCAGCGGGTACCACCCCCTCAACGCGTCTTTGAGATCGCGGGCGAAGAGGGACGCATCCGGGCGCAACGGCAACGTGACGGTCCTCAGACACGGCTTGACCTGAGGGGCCCACCCGCACGCCTCGGTGTCACTCGACTCGAGCGTCTGCAGGCAGGAGCGCACCTCACTGTCGCATCGCTCCGGCGGCCAGGCGTCGAACGGATGCTCGGTACCGAGCCCGAGCTGCACGAGCCGAAACTCCAGACGCGCCGACTTCTCGACGGGCGTCGTCGCGGTGTCGTACCCGCGGAACCAGACCGGTTCGGTGGGCATGGCTGCGGCGAGGTGCAACGCGCGCGGCGACCAGTCGAAGTGAAACGCGTTCGGTGCATCGTCGAACAGCGCCGCCGCGCCATCGGCCGTGTAGACCATCTCGAGCTCAAACCCGGCGCGGGTGCTCGCCCGACCGCGAAACTTGAGCCCATCCCCCACAATCACCGGATTCACCGAGCGGTAAACGTAGATCGCCGATGAGCCCGCCCAGTTCGCGAAGCGCGGAGCGAACACCACCGCTCCGTGGTACATCGGCGTCGCGCCGCGCTGGGCAAAGAAGTCCAGGTAGACGCGGGCGCCGCCGACGACATCGAGGACCTCGCCTTCGCTGAGCGCCACCTCGAAGCGCCGCGCGGAGACCATCTGGCTGTCGAACGCGTGGCCCGTCGACGTATAGGCGCGGAATCCCGTCATCGTCTTGCTAACCCGTCCGCGCAGCATCCAGGTCGTGGACCCGTCGTGTTCGACCGGGTCCAGAACGGTGTCCACCCACATCGTCATCCCGTCCGTCTGGACCCGCCAGTTCCCGATCGTATCGGCCCGCTCATCGGCCACGTCGGTCTCGAGCGTCGAGCTCACGAGATTTTCGCTGACCGCCTCCGCACACCCACTCACCGCCATCAACGCGAGCACCAGCCACAACCATGTCGTCTTCAGCATTGTCATCTCCTCTTTCGCGGCCGGCCATTGGACGTGCCGACGAAGGACCGCACCTCGCCCGCACGTCACGTAATCGGGCGCGGCGCGCTTCCGTTGCGAAAAAAGTGAAAATAGTCAGGCACACCCCCTGTTCATGCGGAGATCTACGGGACGGCCGGCAGGCGCAGGAAGCGCGAAGCCGGAGGCCCTGGGGCACGGGGGCCGGAAACCGGTGGCGGGTGGCCGGTGGCGGGTGGCCGGTGGCCGGAAGCCGGTGGCCGGTGGCCGGTGGCCGGTGGCCGGAAACCGATTCCTGTCACGTAACTCGGACGAGGCTTCCGGCTTCCGGATGCCGGAGCTTCGCAGGCTGGCGGACGCGGTCGCCGTGCCCGGCATCTTCGGGGATCGTCCGAGTTACGTG
>JBFIHF010000139.1:0-15247 GCA_041601915.1 Bradymonadaceae bacterium | reverse complement strand
TGGTCCGCTGGTCGCCGGTCAAACTCAAACTAAAGCCCACACACCAACCAGAGAACCACCCCGCGAAGCGCCCGAGGCACTCGCGCTTCACGGGGCAGGCCGCGGTTCACCAGCAGGCGCGACGTTGCTCGACGCTTCGCGGGGTGGCTCCATGAACCGAGTGTGGGTCTTAGTTTGAGTTTGACCGGCGACCAGCAGACCAGCGGACCAGCGGACCAGCGGATTCTTTGGCACCTTAGGTAATCACCACTGAGGTCGGCCCAGAGCGGCGATCAGCGATGATGATGGGGCGTCGCCGATGCTTGGCGCGCGTTTCGCCCGAACGGAAGGTTCGGGTTCGCCCGCAGCGTGAAGGCGTCGAAGCCTTCCGTCTCGCTCAGGTACAGATCGGCAATCGGTCCGAGCATCGCAGCGTTGTCCGTGCACAGCGATGGAGGCGCGAAGATCGCCTCACGTCCCTTCTCGGCCGCCGCGGCGCGCGCGCGCTCGCGCAGCCCCGAGTTGCAGGCGACGCCGCCGCTGAAGACCATCTGGCGGGTGTTGAACTTCTTGGCCGCCGCCATCGCCTTGTACACCAGGACATCGACGACGGCCGCCTGGAACGACGCGCAGAGGTCCTCCAGCGCAGCGCCTTCAGGGATGCCGTTCGCCTCGAGTTCGTAGAGCACGGCGGTCTTGAGGCCCGAGAAGGAGAAGTCGAAGTTCTTCTTCGTCCACATCGGTCGGGGGAACGCGTGGCGGTCCCGATTGCCGTTCGTCGCGAGTCGATCGACCTCGACGCCGCCGGGATACGGGAGCCCGAGCATCTTGCCGACCTTGTCGAACGCCTCCCCCGCGGCATCGTCGCGGGTCCGGCCGAGCAGGGTGTACTCCCCCATCGCATGCACGACGTACAGATCCGTGTGGCCGCCGCTCACGATGACGCCGAGATACGGGAACTCGATCGGGGGGACGTCGTCGAGCTCCAGCAGCACCGCGGTCAGATGGCCTTCGAGATGATTCAGCCCTACGCACGGGCGACGATTCGCCCACGCCAGCGCTTTCGCGGTCTCGATCCCCACGAGCAGGCTGCCGATGAGTCCGGGCCCCGCGGTGACGGCGTATCCCTCGATGTCGGCGAGCTCGACGCCGGCGTCGGCCAGCGCGTCGTCAATGACGGTGTGGATATCGCGGACGTGGTTGCGGGACGCGAGCTCCGGGACCACGCCGCCGTAGCGCCGGTGGACCGGGATCTGACTGGCGACGGCATTGGACAGGACACGTCGGCCATCGGCGACGACCGCTGCCGACGTTTCGTCGCAGCTCGACTCAATCGTGAGTACGAGCATCAGAAGTAGATGGAGAGGATCGTGCGCACTTCGTCGGCCTGTTGACCGTTCGGTTGGAGCTCGAGGAACTTCTCGTAGGCCCACTTCGCGCGCCCTTTTTGTCGGTCGATCTGAAGCGCGGCGGCCAGGTCGAGGTAGAGCGGGGCCGTGCGGTAGCCGAGTCGCTCGGCCCGCGTGAGATGAACGATCGCCTCGCCGGTCTTGTTGCTGCTGAACGCGGCGTACCCGTGCAGGTAGGCGACTTGCTTGTCGTCTGGAACCGCCTCGCTGAGCTGGCGGAGCAGGCCGAGCGCCTGATCGTACTTCTCTTGCTTCACCAGGCGCGTGGCCTTCGTGATCGCGGCCCCTGTTGCGCCCGTCAGCTTGGGTACCGGCGGGAGTTCTTCGTTGACCCGTGGCTTCTCCACCGGCGGTCGCTCCACCGGCGGCTGCGGATCGCGGATCGCCACCACCTCGACCTGTGTCACGGCCTGCCCGGCGTCGGACTCCGACGACCCCGCATCCGGGCTGTCGCTCACCAGGTCCGCGCCACTGAGCACGATCGTGAGGCGACTCGCATCCGCTCCGACCCGAGCACCGTAACCCGCGGCGTACAGAGCAGCGTCGCTGGCATCGTAGCCGGCAAACTCGACCGGTGCCGCGATCGTCTCCTCCGGCGGTTGCGCCGTGGTGTTCTGTGCGATCGGCTGAGCGACGTCGACCGGCTCATCGGGTTCGCCGCTGTTCATCCCGATCACCACCACTGCGGCGACGCCAAGGATCCCCAGCACGATGTAGAACGCGTTGGCGTTCGACGGCGCCTCACCGTCGTAACTGGCGGCGAGATCGTCGTCGAAGAAACGACTCTCCGCCGCCGCACCACCGAAGTCGGGGGCGCGCAGTCGCAGGGTCGCACGTTCAGCCACGGCCTCGGGGCGCCCCTCGATCTCGACCGGTGAGATCGTCTTGCGCAGCGTGAGGTCGTAGGTCGCCGTGACGAGCACATTGTCCGTCGCTTGCCGCTCGATCGTCGGCAGGATCTCGATGACCTCCACTTCGATCTCGTCGAGATCCTCGGACGGCGAAGTCTCATCGTCGGCGAGCCCCTCGAACAGACCGCCGGGATCGACGTCGTCGGTCTTGGGCGTCGCACTCTTGGCCGCCGCGGGGCGAATATCCAGGGTGACGCGCTCGCCCGAGTCGTCGCCCGATGACGCCTCCAGTCGCCCGACTTCGTCCGAATCATCCTCGAAGACATCCGCTTCGCTGACGTCGTCGAGCCGGCTCCTCGCGTCGTCAGACGCGTCGCTCGCCGCGAGTGCGTCCCAGCCTTCCTTTGCACCCTCCTGCGACGACACTTCCTCGAGCTGCAGCGCCGGCGAGCTCAACGGGGTGTTGGGTCGCCCGCGCAATCCGGGAATCGGGTCCTCGTCGGTCGGGAACAACTCGTCGGTCGTCTCGGACTCTTCGGGCTCGATGACCGGCTCACGAGCTTGGAGCGGCAGTTCGTCCGTCAGGCGTCGCGGCGTCGCGGTGTCGAGCCCACCGACGGGCGACATCTGCGCCTGCAGCCGTCGCGCTTCCTCGTTGCGGCGATGGCGCTCGTCCTCCTCGATCTGGCGCACCGTCTCCGTGTGTTCGGGGAGGTCGCCATTGGTGCGGCTCTGCGCGGGCGCAAACCGCAGCGTCGAATCGCGATGCACCTGTGAGATCTGGCGCGCCTCCTCATCTCGACGTCGGTGCTCTTCCTGCTCGATCTCCCGAATCGCTGCCGCCTTGCTGTCGGCGGCGTCAAAGTGCACGTTCCAGCCCGAGCGCGGTCGATCCCACTGCAGCACCGTCTTGCGGTGCTCCTCTTGCGGCTCTTCCTCCTGCCAGTTGTCGATCGTGTCGAACGCGTCGCGCATCGGCAGCGTCTGCCGGCGCGGCTTGTCGACCTTCTGCGAGCGCGACCCAAACGGATCGGTGTCATTGGCTTCGCGCGGGGCGTCGGCGTGGGCGTTCTCGATCGTATCGCGCGCCGCTTCGGTCTGCTCGGTCGTGCGCGGGGTCGCCATGTCGCTGATTGAGGCGCCAAACTTGGGTGACGTGTCCTCGCGCCCGATCCCGGCGTGCTGGGCCGGCGGCTCCACGGAACGCACGCCGTCGAGCCACGCCGCGAGGTTGCTGCGCGATGGGGTCGCCGAGCGTCGCGCGCTGGGCGTCACGTCGAGGAGGAACTTATCGGCGATGAGCTTCTGTACGATCTTGAGCGTCGTCACATCGTCGACGGGGCTGCCGTCGGTGACCTCGCGGATCGAGCGCAGTCCGTCGAACAAGCGCAGGATGCGACTGACCTCGGGCGGCAGCTGCTCGATGACCGCGCTCAGGGCCTGGTAGTCGGCCTCGAAGACGTGGTGCAGGCTCGGCAGCGTGTCGAGGAGCTCGTTGTAGTGCTCGAGTCGGCGAATGCCCTCCAGCAGCAGCGCCCCGGAGTCCTTCTCGACCCGATCCACGCGCCGGACCTGATCGTGATAGCGCAGCACGAACTCGCCGTCCGGCCACAACATCAGCCGATAGATCGCCTCTTCGCCCTGCAGCTTGCCGCAGATCGCGTCGAGGATGTTGCCTTCGCGAAAATAGATGACCGCCGACTGGCCGTCGCGCGTCAGGTGGATCGTCCCCGAGCGCAGTTCTTCTTCGATCGCCTGCAGCAGGTCGATCATCGTGATGTCGACGAGCTTGCCCTCGACCTCCTCGATATCGTCCTCGGTGAGCTGCTCCTTGGCCCGCTTCTGCAGCAGCAGCTCCACGCGGGTCGTCACTTCTTTGATGTAGATCGGCTTCGTCAGGTAGTCGTCGGCCCCGAGCTCGAAGCCCCTCATCTTCTGCGGAAGCGCTCGCTCCTCGGTCAGAAAAATGAACGGGACCAGCTTGCACGGACCGGTTTTGACGTCGGCGAGGAACTCAAAACCGTCGCCCCCGGACACGAACTGGGTGTCGCTGATGATGATGTCCGGAGAAACGTCCTGCACCAGTTCGCGCGCGCGCACTGGCCCATCGGTCATCACGACACGGTAGCCAGCCTTCTTAAAGCTGACCTCCAGAACCTTCTGGCTCTTCGTATCGGCGTCGACGATGAGGATCGTTTCGTTCGCCACAGGTGTTCCTCGCATCAGGCGAAACTGCCCGCTGCCCACAGTCCGCGACAGCTCGGCGAAGCTTAGACGCTGGGCCGCGCATTCACAAGATTACACGCTACTCCGGCGTGTGAGTGTTCCGCGCATCGAACAAGCGACCCATGTCGTTGGCTCGATCGTGGCGAATGTCTTGCACTTCGTGGCATTGCGGGTTCTGCGGCTGGTAGTAGACGTCGAACTCGCCGTCGAGCGGGTAATCTTCGGACGTGCCTCCATGAACGTAGAAGATCCCCTGGTGCTCGCCGCGCGGGGTCTTGAACACGTACTGCATCGCCCGGCCTTCGAACATTCCGCCGACGCTCTCCATCAGTGGCGGGTTGTAGGGGAGGATCTTGCCGCGGGTCTTCGACCACTTCATCGTCGGCGGCTCCCACGCGTCGTGCGTGTACCGCATCGACAACAACACCAGCGTGATCAGCAGGCCGCTGCCGCTCACGATCCCGGCGGCGAGAAACGCCCCCTCGAAGCTCGCCGCGAGTAAGTTGGCGACGATGACCGCGCCGGTGATGGCGCCCGCGATGACGAGCACGATCAGCGTGATGTAGCCGATGTGCGTGAGCCCGGGGGCGCTCGCCTTCTTGAGCGCGCGCTCCTCCTCGGCGACGCGGCGGACGATCGACGCCTCGATCGAGCCGGCGTGCACGAGCGCCCCGCCGCCCATCGCCGCGTCGAGGTCCGTGATGGCGTGCCTCGCGCCGTCGTAACGGTCCACGAGGCTCGCCGCGCACATGCGCCGCAGCACCCGCCGGAAACCCTCGCTGACGTTCGCGGCATCGATCAGCCGTTTGGCGTCTTCGCCATGGAGATCGTTGGGGGTCTGGCGGGTCAGCAGCTCCAGCATCGTGATGCCAAGCGAGTACAGATCCGAGCCCGGCAGGGCCCGTCCCATCAATTGTTCGGGCGGCATGTATCCGTACGTCCCAATGATCGTCGAGCCACCGCCCATCGTGAGGCGCACGACCTCGCGCACGGCGCCAAAGTCCACGAGGACCGGCTCGTCGTCCGAGGTCCGCACGATGATGTTGTCGGGCTTCATGTCACGATGGACGACCGGGGGGTCGCAGCCGTGCATGTACTCGAGGATCTCGAGGAGCTGTCGCATCAGGCGTCCGATCTGCGCTTCGTCGAAGCGCTCGCCGGCGTCGATCTTCGCGCGCAGCGTCTGGCCGTCGACCCACTCCTGCACCAGGTGATAGCGAATGCCTTCGCCCTCGCCTTCATCAAACGCGTCGACGTAGGACGGGATCCGCGGATGGCTCAGTTTCTGCAGCACCTCGGCTTCACGAACGAAGAGCTGGAGGTCTTTGGCCGTCGCCAGACGGGATGGATACAGCGCCTTGACCGCCACCTTGCCCGACGCACTCTGGGCCAGGTAGGTGCGCCCCATGCTGCCTTCGCCGAGGATTCCGAGCAGCGTGTAGCGGCCCTCCCCGAGCGTCGCCGGGTCGTTGCTGTCGAGTTCCTGCATGTGGGCACGATGCCACGGACGGCGGCGCGTGGCAACGTGCTGGCGAGGCACGGGCGCCTCGTCGCGTGTTCGGCGGGGCGAGCGGCCGAATCGCCGCACGTCGTTCGGGATTGCCTTGAAAACCACATGAATTCAAGTGGTTGAACGGTGTTCGTGGTGGCGAGCCTCGCACGGCGCCCCAACGCCATCTACTGGCACAAAGCTTGATCATAGGATAGCGTTGCATGCAGACGATTCTCTTGGAGACAACATGATGCGACTCGCAATCCTCGCTGCGGCGGGACTGTTGGGGGGCTGTACGCTCGGCGGGAATCTCGAGATCTCCGATCCGGACGGGAAGCCGATCGATGGCTGGGAAGAGGTCGAGCCCGATCCGGATCCCGACACCCCCGTCGACCTCAACAACATCGTGGCGGAGCGTGAGCTCGATGTCGCGCGCGTGACCCTGCATCGCCTCAATCGCGCGGAGTACAACAACACCGTGCGCGACCTGCTCGGCGACACGACGGCCCCGGCCGACAACTTCCCCGATGACGACTTCGGCTACGGATTCAACAACATTGCCGACGTGCTGAGTCTGTCGCCGCTGCATATCGAGATGTACGCGTCGACCGCGGAAGCGCTCGTCGCCACCGCGCTCGAGGGCGGTGCGATCGCATCGACCAATCAGCGGTTCGAGGCCGAAACGGTCGGCAGTGCCGTCGGGTCCGCGTCGGGATCGGAGTGGAACCTGTTCTCCAACGGCGTCGTCGAGACGGTCGTGAACTTCCCCGTCGCCGGCGAGTACACGTTCCGCGCGAGCATGCGTCAGCAGGCCGCCGGACCGGCCGATGCGCTCAGCAGTCTGACGCTCAATGGCGTCGCACTGCAGACGTTCACGGTCACGGCGACGACGCTGACCACCTACGAGGTCACCGCGAACGTCGGCGCGGGCGGCCAGGCCGTCGGCGTCACGTTCGAGAACGATTACTACGACGCCGCGATCCCCGCCGACCGCAACCTGCTCATCGACTGGTTCGAGGTCAGCGGCCCCGTGGGCGCGACCGGCGAGCCGTCTCCGCAACGCGCGCTGATTCTGACCTGTGAGGACGACACACCCGCCTGTAGCTCCGAAGTCATCCAAGGCTTCGGGACTCGCGCCTGGCGTCGACCCCTGACCGACGAAGAGGTCACGCGCCTCACGCAATTCGTGGACCTCGCCAAGGCCGAGGGGCTGGGCTGGGAAGACGGCATCCGGCTCGCGCTGGAAGCGATGCTCGTGTCGCCGCACTTCCTGTTCCGCGTCGAGCTCGATGAGGACCTCGACCTCGAGACCGCGCACCCGATCTCGAACTATGAGCTTGCTTCGCGTCTGTCGTACTTCCTCTGGAGCACGATGCCGGACACCGAGCTCATGGAGCTCGCCGCCGCCGGCACCCTGCAGGAAGAAGCGACGCTGCGCGCGCAGGTCACGCGCTTGCTCGACGACCCGCGCTCCGTCGCGATGGTCGACAATTTTGCGACGCAGTGGCTGTTCATCGACGTGATCCGAGACTTTGAGCCAGATTACGCGCTCTTTCCGGATTTCGACGAAGAACTTCGCGAGGCGATGCGCACCGAGACGCGCATGTTCTTCGAGGGTCTGCTCGATGCCGACGCCCCCGTCGCGGAGCTGTTGCTCGCGAACTACACGTTCCTCAACACGCGCCTCGCGGACCACTACGGCCTCGCCGCACCAGCGGGCGCCGCGTTTGCTCGCACGCCTGTCACGACCGCCGAACGTCGCGGGCTGCTCGGCCACGGCGGACTGCTGAGCTCGCTGTCGTTTTCCACGCGCACCTCGCCGGTTCGACGCGGAGCCTGGGTGCTTGGAAACCTGCTGTGCAGCCATCCGCCGCCGCCGCCGCCCGGGGTGGAGAACCTCCCCGTCGAGACCACCACCGGGGAGACCCTGCGCGAGCAGATGGAGCGGCACTCCAATGATCCAGCGTGTTCGGCGTGCCACAAGCTCATGGACCCGATCGGGTTCGGCATGGAGAACTACGACGCGATCGGCGCGTGGCGGGACACCGACAACGCGCAGCCCGTCGACGCGTCTGGCGTGCTGCCCGACGGGACGTCGTTCACCGGCGCCGCCGAACTCGCACCGATCCTCGCCGCCGACCCCAAGTTCACGCGCTGCGTGAGCGAAAAGATGATGACGTACGGACTCGGGCGTGGCGTCGAACGCTACGACGAACCGCAGCTCGAGTTGTTGCTCGAGGAGCTGGGGGCCGACTTTGGTTTCCGCGACTTGATCACAGAGATCGTCCTCAGCCCCGCATTCCGAATGCGGCGCGGTGGCGAACTGCCCACGAACTAAGGAGACGGCTATGTATCGCGGAAAACCATTTCGGCTCAGTCGCCGCTCGTTCGTAGGCGGAGCCGCCGCCGTCATCTCGCTGCCGTTCCTCGAGGCGATGATGCCGACCAAGGCGTGGGCGCAGCAAGAGAAGCCGTTGCGCATGCTCTGCTACTACGTGCCCAACGGCATGCACATGCCGTCGTGGACGCCGGCCCAGGAGGGCGCGAACTTCACCCTCTCCGAGACGCTGGCACCGCTGGCCAATGTGCGCGACGACATCCTCGTGCTCAGCGGACTCGAGAACCAGCCGGCGCGCCCCGACGGCCCCGGCGATCACGCCGCCGGCACCGGCTCGTTCATCACCGCGACCCACGTCTTCAAGACCGAAGGCGCCGACATTCAGAACGGAATCTCCGTCGATCAGGTCGCCGCAAACGTCATCGGCCCCGCGACCCCGTTTCCCTCGCTGCAGATCGGCATGGACGGCGGTGGGAGCACCGGGAACTGCGACTCCGGCTACTCCTGCGCGTACGCCCGCAACATCTCGTGGGCCGGGCCGCAGACGCCGCTGCCCAAGACCGTCGACCCCGCGATCCTGTTCGACCGCCTGTTCGCCGGCTTCGACCCGCAGGCCACCGTCGAAGAGCGCGCGCGCCGCACTCGGTTGAAGAAGTCGATCCTCGACTACGCCGTCGAAGACACCACGAAGCTCCAGGCGAAGCTTGGCGCCCGCGATCGCTTCAAGCTCGACGAGTATCTGACCGGCGTGCGCGAGTTGGAGACCCGGATTGGCGACCTCGACCCCGCCTCGCGCTGCGGTGTGCCGGATCGGCCCAGCGGTTCGTACAATGTCACGCAGAAGGCCCAGATCATGAGTGATCTCATGGTTCTGGCGTTCCAGTGCGACATGACGCGGATCCAGTCGTTCATGCTGTCGAACGCGGGCAGCGGCCGGCAGTACGACTTCCTCGGTATCACGCAGGGCCACCACGAGATCTCGCACCACCAGTCGCTGCAAGCGAACTACGACATGTTGCGCGTGATCAACCTGTGGGAGATGCAACAGTTCGCGTACCTCATCGAGGCCCTCAAGGCCGCGCCGGACGGCGTCGACGGCGAGAACTTGCTCCAGAACACGGCCGTCTTCATCTCGTCGGAGATCTCGGACGGCAATCGCCACAACCATGACGACATGCCGGTGATCATCGCCGGCCAGTGCGGCGGCGCGTTCAACACCGGGCGTCACGTCCGTCACACCGGTCAGCCGGTCTCGAACTTGTTCATCTCGATGCTCAACGCGGTCGGCGCCCCGACGGCGGCGTTCGGCGACGACGGCACCGGCCCACTGGCGAACCTCTAGCGGGCTTGCAGCGCATGGACGACCAGTACCTGCGCGCGCCTGCCGCGGCCACGTTTCTCGGCGTCAAGCGAGAGACGCTCTACGCGTATGTGAGCCGCGGGTGGCTGGAGAGCGTGCCTGATCCCCGCTCCACACGTGCCCGATTGTACAGTCGGAGTGATCTGGCGCGCCTGCGCGCGAGGTCCGATGCCCGAGCCGGCGAGGCGCCTGTCGCGGCCGCCGCGCTGCGTTGGGGGGCGCCGGTCCTCGAGACGAGCATCTGCCGCATCGATGCGTCGGGTCCGACCTATCGCGGACTCGCGCTGACGGAACTCGTCGCGACACGGTCGTTCGAGGAGGTCGCTGGGCTGCTCTGGTCCGCCGAGTTTCGACCCGCCGTCCCATGGACGAGTCCTGCCTCCACCGCGCACTCGGGCGCAGCACCGGTCGATCGACTGCGCCACGCCGCGTTGGGCGCGGAGCTCGCCGATCCGACGCGCGATCTTCGGACCGATGCCGCAGCTCAGGCGCAGGCCGAAAGCCTACTCGGCGCCATGGCATCCGGACTGGGCGCCGGCGAGCACGTCCGCTTCGCGTCTCGCGTTGCGGCGGCGATTGGAGGTGAGGCGCGGACGGTGGATGCGATCGAGACGGCGCTGATCGTGTGTGCCGAACATGAGCTCAACGCCTCGACGTTCGCCGTTCGCGTCGCCGCCTCGACCGGTGCGAACCTGTACGCGTGCGTCAGCGCGGGACTCGCGGCGTTCGTCGGACCTCGCCATGGTGGGGCGGCGAACCGTGTTCGGCGGCTTGTGTCCGAGGCGCGCAGCCGCGGTCCGCGCCAGGCGGTGCTCGATCGGCTGAATGCCGGCGAGGCGCTCCCTGGCTTCGGGCACCCGTTGTACCCCGACGGCGATCCGCGGTTCGCCCTGCTCTGGGACGCGGCCTCGCGCGTGGATGAGGCGTCACTGGCCGATTTGGCCGAGCTGCTCGCGGTGGCGCGGGAGTTGGGTCTCGACCACCCGAACCTCGATGTCGGACTGGTCGCGGTCGCCGAGGCCTGCGGCCTCGTCGAAGGCGCCGAGGCGGCGCTGTTCGCCGTCGGCCGCACCGCGGGCTGGATCGCCCATGCGCGTGAGCAGGCGCAGCAGGACTTTCTGTTGCGCCCCCGCGCGCGCTACGTCGGCCGTGACCCCGAGTAGGCGCTGCGCGGTCGGATGAGTCGGCCCGTGCGGCGTTGCTCCATGATGTGCGCACACCATCCCAGCACGCGTCCGACCGCGAACGTCGGCGTAAACAGCTGCCGCGGCACGCCCACCGCTTCGAGCAGCACCGAGGTATAGAACTCGACGTTCGCCTTCAGTGCGCGATCCGGCTTGAGCTCCGCGAGCACGCGCTCTGCGGCGCTCTCGACGGCATGTGCCAGCGCGAGCCGTTCCGACGTCTCGTCCTTCTGCAGCTCGCGTAGCGCGCGTTCGAAAATCTGGGCCCGCGGGTCGCGGACCCGATAGACGCGATGGCCCATGCCCATGATCCGGTGTCCACTGGCGATGCGGTCGCGAATCCACGCTTCCGCGGCTTCCGGTCGGCCGATCTCGTCCAACATGTCGAGCACCGGCCCCGGCGCCCCGCCATGAAGCGGTCCCTTCAGCGCGCCGACCGCGCCGGCCACCGCGGAGATGAGGTCGGAGTGCGTGGACGCGATGACGCGCGCCGTGAACGTCGACGCGTTCATCCCGTGGTCGACGACGGTCACGAGGTAGGTCTCCAGCGCGCGCGCTCGTTCGACCGACGGCGCCTCGCCGCTCAACATCCGCAGGTAGTCGGTCGCCGTATCCAGCGACTCGTTGGGCGGGATCGGGGCGTCGCCGTGGGCCAGGCGCCACCATGCGGGCGCCGCAACGCCCAGCATCGCCGTCGCTGCGAGCGCGTCCTCGGCGAGGTCCTCGGTTGGATCGATGGCGCTGAGCGCGAGCCGTAGGAAGTCCATCGGGCCGGTCGAGCGCCGCAACGCGCCTCCGTCGTAGAGCTGCCGAAACGCCTCGGCGCGCCGCTGCCCAAGCCGCTCCACGTGGGTTGCCGGGACCTCGGGACCCCAGAGCGATTCGATCGCGTCGCCGTAAGTCCACCGCGGTGCCACGTCCTCCATCCGATGGCCGCGAACGACCAGCTCGCCGCGTTCGCCGTCCACGCTTCCAATCGCCGTCGTCACCGCGATGACGCCTTCCAGTCCGTTCGATTGTTCCATTGCCTACCTCCCGTCAGGTTCACCCTGAGCATAGGCGGACAATACATTGATTCAAGATTGATCGCGCAATCAACCGAGGAGCGTGCGCTTCGCACGATCCACCTCCGGGGGCCTACTAAGCCCCCACCGAATGTGATAATACGGGCCCTTCTACGTACACCGGTGATGCATGAAGATTGGAATCCCGCGCGAGGTGCGTTCTGGCGAGGCGCGAGTTGCGGCTGCGCCAGAGACGGTCGAGAGATTACTGGCCCTCGGTTTCGAGGTCGCCGTGGAATGTGGCGCCGGCGTCGCGGCCAGCTTCCTCGACCCCAGGTACGAAGCGGCGGGGGCGGAGCTGACGGACACCGCCGGCGCATGGGCCGCGGATCTCGTGGTCAAGATCAACGCGCCGACCGACGACGAGATCGAGCTGCTGGCCGAGGGCGGCAAGCTGCTCTGCATGGTGTGGCCGAAGCAGAATCAAGAGCTGATCGACAAGCTCGCCGCGCGCAAGGCGACGTTGTTGGGGTTGGACTGCATCCCGCGGATCTCCCGGGCACAGTCGATGGACGTGCTGAGCTCGATGGCTGCGATCGCGGGATACCGTGCGGTCGTCGAGGCATCTAGCGAATTCGGCCGGTACATGAGTCAGCAGTTCACGGCCGCCGGCTCGACGCCGGCCGCGAACGTGCTGGTCATCGGTGCCGGCGTCGCGGGGCTCGCCTCGATCGCCACGGCGGCCGCGATGGGCTCACGCGTGAAGGCCTTCGACGTACGCGAAGCCGTGAAGGAAGAGATCCGCAGCCTCGGAGCCGACGTCCTGGAACTGGAGTTCGAGGAGTCCGGCGAAGGCGAAGGCGGGTACGCCAAGCAGATGTCCAAAGAGTTCATCGAAGCCGAGCTCGCGTTGTTCGAAGCCGAGGCCGTCGACCTCGACATCATCATCACCACCGCGATGGTGCCGGGTAAGGCGCCGCTGCTCGTGACGAAGAAGTGCGTCGAGAACATGAAGCCCGGCTCCGTCATCGTCGACCTCGCCGCCGATTCGGGCGGCAACTGCGAGCTGACACAGCCGGGCAAGGTCGTCGAGCACAACGGGGTGAAGATCGTCGGGTACACGAATCTGACGTCACGACTGCCCGGCCACGCGAGCCAGTTCTTCGGCCGCAACGTCGTGAACCTGCTCAAGCTCATGATGTCCGAGGACGGCTTCGCGCTGGACGAGGACGACGTCATCGTGCGTGGCGTGATGGTGTTGAAGGACGGCGAGATGATGTGGCCCGCGCCGCGCGTCGAGCCGTCTCCACCGAAGCCCGTTGAGGAGATTCCCCTCGCGATCGTCGTCGTGAAGCCGCCGAAGAAGAAAGAGAACCCGCTGTTCAAACAGGTCGGCGTCGTTGTCGCGCTCCTGCTGGCGGGGCTCATTGGCGTCTACGCTCCCAGCGAGTTCGTTCAGCACTTCACGGTCTTCATCCTCGCCTGCTTTGTCGGCTGGCAGGTGGTGTGGAACGTGAACCCCGCGCTGCATACGCCGCTGATGAGCGTCACGAACGCCATCAGCGGGATCATCGTGGTCGGCGGGATCGTCCAGGCCGTGAGCAGCAACAATCAAGTCGTTCTGTTGCTCGCCGTGGCCGCGATTCTGGTGGCGAGCATCAACATTTTCGGTGGGTTCCTGGTGACGCAGCGCATGCTCAAGATGTTCCGTGGAGGTAGCAATGCCTGAGACTCTGCAGGCGGTCGGTTACCTCATCGCGGCGGTGCTCTTCATTCGGAGCCTCGGCGCCCTGTCCCAACAGCGCACGGCGCGTGCCGGAAACAGCCTCGGGATCGCCGGGATGTTCCTCGCCCTCGCGATCACGTTTGGCAGCGGTGCCGACTTCGCGTGGGGCTGGGCGTTGCCGGCGATCGCGATCGGCGCCGTGATCGGCGGATTTGCCGCGGCGCGGGTCGAGATGACGTCGATGCCGGAGCTCGTCGCGATCCTGCACAGCTTCGTGGGGCTCGCCGCAGTACTCGTGGGTTTTGCGACGTTCCTCGCCCCGACGACCTATGCGACACCCGCCGCCGAAAACATCCATCTCATCGAGGTGTTTGCGGCCGTCGCGATCGGCGCGGTCACGTTCACCGGCTCGATCGTCGCGTGGGCGAAGCTCCGCGGGACCTTGAGCGGCGCGCCGATGCTGCTCCCGGCGCGACACTTCCTCAACCTCGCGATGGTCGTCGCTTTGCTGGGGCTCGGTGGGCTGTTCATGTCCGCGGGCCACGGGGCCGGCGACGCACTGAACTTCCTGTATCTCAACGCCGCGATCGCCGCGATCCTGGGGATCCACCTCGTGCTCGCGATCGGCGGCGCGGATATGCCGGTCGTGGTGTCGCTCCTCAACTCGTATTCCGGGTGGGCCGCGGCGGCCGCCGGCTTCATGCTGTCCAACGATCTGCTCATCGTGACGGGCGCGCTGGTCGGGTCGTCCGGCGCGATCCTCAGCTACATCATGTGCCGCGGTATGAATCGCTCGATCTGGAACGTCGTGTTCGGCGGATTCGGCACCGGCGACTCCAAGACCCCCACCGGTCCGCCCAAGGATTACGGCGAAGTCGTCTCCGCAGAAACGGAGCAGATCGCCGACGCGCTGAAGAAGGCGCGCCGCGTCGTGATCATCCCGGGCTACGGCATGGCCGTCGCGCGCGCACAGCACGCGGTCAGCGAGCTCACAAAGAAGCTGCGCGACAACGGGTGTGAGGTCTATTTCGGCATCCACGAGGTCGCGGGTCGGATGCCCGGGCACATGAACGTGCTGCTGGCCGAGGCCGATATCCCCTACGACATCGTGCTCGAGCGCGAGGATGTCGATCCGAAGATCTTCGACACCGACGTCACGCTCGTGATCGGCGCCAACGACATCGTCAATCCGGACGCCCTGACCGACGAGAACTCACCGATCTACGGGATGCCGCAGCTCGAGGTCTGGGAGTCCAAGCGCGTCGTGGTGTTCAAACGCGGGATGTCGACCGGCTACGCCGGCGTGCAGAACCCGCTGTTCTTCAAGAAGAACACCTGGATGTACTTCGGCGACGCGCGCGACAGCGTCGACGCGCTGCTGAAGTTTCTCTAACAGCCGCTCAGCCTGAGCCTGTGCGCAGCCGTGTACACACCTGTGTGCAGCCGCATGCTCGTCGCCGCTGCTGCGATGTCTGTGTAGTCGTTGGAATACAACAGGTTAGGTCTTGGCCCGGGTTGTGCGTTGTGGAACGCCAATACTGGAGGCCCAAATGTCTACACGTTGGATGTCTGCCCTGTTCGTTGTTTGTTCACTGACCTCGAGCGCCGCCGTCGCGGCTGAGATCGACACCGCTGGTTCGCTTTCGGCGGGCGCGCAGCTCAGTGACACGTCGTCACC